>JAICYC010000038.1 GCA_025934395.1 Solirubrobacteraceae bacterium
CGATACTCATCCAGTGTGGTTGCGCCGATGAGCCGCAACTCGCCACGGGCAAGCATCGGCTTCAGCATGTTGGACGCCGCCACCGAACCCTCGCCACCACCGGCACCCATGAGAGTGTGCAGTTCGTCCACGAAGGTGATGAAGGAGATCACCCAGCGCGGCGACATCATCCTGTTCATCGACGAGCTCCCCAACCTCGTGGGCGCCGGCGCCGCCGAGGGCGCGATCGACGCCGCGTCGATCCTCAAGCCCGCGCTCGCCCGTGGCGAGCTGCAGACGATCGGCGCGACCACGCTCGACGAGTACCGCAAGTACCTGGAGCGTGACTCCGCGCTGGAGCGCCGCTTCCAGCAGATCCGCGTGGACGAGCCCACGATCGACCAGACCGTGGAGATCCTGACGGGGCTGCGCGACCGCTACGAGCAGCACCACAAGGTGCAGATCACCGACGAGGCGCTGCGCGCCGCGGGCGAACTCGCGAGCCGCTACATCTCCGACCGCTTCCTGCCCGACAAGGCGATCGACCTGATCGATGAGGCGGCCTCGCGCATGCGCATCAAGTCGATGACCTCGCCGCCCGCCAACCGCGAGCTCGAGGGCGAAGTCGAGACGACGCGGCGCGAGAAGGAGGCCGCGATCGAGGCGCAGGAGTTCGAGAAGGCCGCCGCGCTGCGCGACAAGGAGCGCAAGCTCACCAACAAGAAACGCGAGCTCGAGCAGGCGTGGGAATCCGGCGAGGCCGGCGAGCGCCCGGCGATCGGCGAAGAGGAGATCGCAGACATCGTCTCGATGTGGACCGGCATCCCCGTGTTCAAGCTCACCGAGGCCGAGACTCAGAAGCTGATGCGCATGGAGGACGAACTCCACAAGCGCGTGATCGGCCAGCACCCCGCGATCGAGGTCATCTCGAAGGCGATCCGCCGCTCGCGCGCGGGTCTGAAGGACCCCAAGCGTCCCACCGGCTCGTTCATCTTCCTCGGCCCGTCCGGCGTGGGCAAGACCGAGCTCGCACGCACGCTCGCGGAGTTCCTGTTCGGCGACGACGAAGCGCTGATCCGGATCGACATGTCCGAGTACATGGAGAAGCACGCCGTGTCCCGGCTCGTCGGCTCGCCCCCCGGCTACATCGGCTACGACGAGGGCGGCCAGCTCACCGAGGCGGTCCGGCGCAAGCCCTACAGCGTGCTGCTGCTCGACGAGATCGAGAAGGCGCACCCGGACGTGTTCAACATCCTGCTGCAGATCCTCGAGGACGGGCGCCTCACCGACGCCCAGGGTCGCACCGTGGACTTCCGCCACGCGATCGTGATCATGACCTCGAACATCGGCGCGGCGGAGATCGCCCGCAACACGCCGTTGGGCTTCGCCGTCTCCGACGACGAGACGGGGATCACCTACGACGACATGAAGACCCGGATCATGGGCGAGCTCAAGAAAGTGTTCCGCCCCGAGTTCCTCAACCGCATCGACGACGTGATCGTCTTCCACAAGCTGCAGAAGGAGGAGATCAAGCAGATCGTCGAGCTGCTCCTGCTGCGGATCCGCGAGTCGATGGCCGAACGCGAGCTCCAGCTGGAGCTCACCGAGCCCGCCAAGGACCTGCTCGTCGAGAAGGGATGGGACCCGGCGATGGGCGCCCGCCCGCTGCGGCGCGCGATCCAGCGCTACATCGAGGACCCGCTCGCCGACTTCGTGCTCCGCGAGGAGCTGATGCCCGGCGCGACCGTCGTGGTGGACCCGGCCGGAGAGGACTCCGACCTCGAGGTCAAGCTCTCGATCGTCAAGCCCAAGAAGCAGAAGACGCCCGTGGGCGTCGGGGCCGAGGGCGCGCCCGCCGAGGAGCTCGGCGAGGGGGAGGAGCCCGCCGTGCCGGACACGCCTCCGAGCGAGTAGGGGCACCCGCCAGCCGGCGCTGAGCCGTCCCCGCCGGCCCGTAGGCTGGCGCGATGGCCCGCACCACCGTCCACGTCTGCTCCGGCTGCGGCGCGCAGGAGGCCAAGTGGCACGGCCGCTGCCCCACGTGCGGCGCCTGGAACACGCTCGTGGAGGAGCGGATCGCCCCCGCGGCGGTCGCCGGCGCAAGGGCACGCGGCGCCCCCGGGCGGGGCCGAACGCGCGGGGGGCGCCCAGTCTCCGCGCGCGACCCCGGGGCGGGGCCGGTGCGCCTCGCCGAGGTCGGCTCCGCGCCCCTCCAGCGCATGAGCACCGGGATCGGCGAGCTCGACCGCGTGCTCGGGGGCGGGCTCGTCCCGGGCTCGCTCGTGCTGCTGGGCGGCTCGCCGGGGATCGGCAAGTCCACCCTCACCAACATGGTGCTGGGCCACCTGCAGGCGGCGGGCAGGCGCACGCTCTACGTCAGCGGCGAGGAGTCAGCCGAGCAGGTCAGGCTCCGCGCCGAGCGACTCGCGGGCGCCGAGGCGGCGCTCGGCGTGCCGGTGCTCGCCGAGACGGACCTCGACGAGATCCTCGCGGTGCTCGCCGCCGAGCGGCCCGAGGCCTGCGTGATCGACTCCGTGCAGACGCTCCGCTGCGGCGAGCTGTCGGGCGCGCCCGGCTCGGTCGGCCAGGTGCGCGAGGTGGCCGCCCGTATCACCGAGCTCGCCAAGACGCAGGGCACAGCGGTGATCCTCGTCGGGCACGTGACCAAGGACGGTGCGCTCGCGGGCCCGCGCGTGCTCGAGCACCTGGTCGACTGCGTGCTCCAGTTCGAGGGCGAGCGCGAGCGGCCCTACCGAGAGCTGCGTGCGCTGAAGAACCGCTTCGGCTCGACCAACGAGGCGGGTCTCTTCGAGATGCGCCAGGGCGGCCTCGTGGAGGTCGTCGACGCGTCCGCGCGGTTCGTCGCGGAGGCCACGCGCGCGCCGGGGAGCGTCGTGCTCGCCGCAATGGAGGGCTCGCGCCCGCTGCTCGTGGAGGTGCAGGCGCTCGTCGCGCCCTCCGAGCTCGAGCAGCCGCGGCGCGTCGTCTCCGGGCTCGACCGCAACCGTCTTGCGCTCGTGCTGGCGATCCTCAGCCGCCACGGACGGATCGCCACGGGGCGCGCGGACGTGTTCGTCAACGTCGTGGGCGGCGTGCGTTTGGACGAGCCCGGGTGCGACCTCGCGGTGGCCCTTGCGGTTGCGAGCGCGAGCCGTGGCGTGCCGCTGGCGGGGTCCCCGCGCGCGTGCTTCGGCGAGCTCGGGCTGACCGGCGAGCTGCGCTGGGTCGGCCATCCGGAGAGGCGCCTGGAGGAGGCCTCGAAGCACGGCCTGGGCGAGGTGATCGCCCCCGCCGGGAGCGGGGAGGGCGCGATCGAGGCCGCCACCCTGAGCGACGCCCTGCGCCTCGGCCTGGGCGCCGGAGAGAGATCCGAGCGCCCCGCGCGCGGGGCGCCGCGCGGCCGCCAGACGGTCGCTCTGGTGGCCGATCGAGCCGCCCGGGGGGCGTGAACGGGGCATGAACGGCGCGCTAAAAGATCGATAAATGCCCTAGAATCAAGGATTGTGGCACCACGATCCGGCGAAGATCTAGACAACGAAGTTAGGCCGGATCCGGGACTGATGCGGGCGCTGGAGATGATCGCGCCCGGCACGGCGCTCCGTGAGGGGCTCGACAGCATCCTGCACGCGCGCACCGGTGGCCTGATCGTGATCGGCGAGCCCGAAGACATCAGCTTCATGTTCTCCGGCGGGATCAAGCTCGACATCGACTACACGCCCGCGTTCCTCTACCAGGTGGCAAAGATGGACGGCGCGATCGTGCTCAACGCCAACGCCACCAAGATCTCGATGGCGAACGTCCAGCTGATGCCCGACCCGACGATCCTCTCGCACGAGACCGGCACCCGGCACCGCACCGCCGAGCGCGTCTCCAAGCAGACGGAGACGCTCGTGATCGCGATCTCGCAGCGCCGCGAGGTCGTCTCGGTGTACGTGGACGGCGCGAAGTACATCCTCGAGGACATCCCCGTCGTGCTCGCCAAGGCGAACCAGGCGCTTGCCACGCTCGACAAGTTCCGCAGCCGCCTGGACCAGGTGTCCACGCGCCTCACCGCGCTGGAGTTCGAGGGGGGCACGACCCTGCACGACGTGCTCACCGTGCTGCAGCGCTCCGAGCTCGTCACGCGCATGGCCGTCGAGATCGAGCGCTACATCGTCGAGCTGGGCAGCGAGGGCAGGCTGATCGAGCTGCAGCTCGAGGAGACGATGATCGGCGCCGCCGCCGAGAAGTCCGCGCTCGTGCGCGACTACCTCTCCGACTACTCCGACGAGGCGTTCGCCGCCGCGCTGGAGGAGATCGGCAGGCTCGTGCACCAGGACCTGCTCGACTTCGGCCGGCTCGCCGAGCTGCTCGGCTACGACCGCAAGCTGAACACGCTCGACTACCCCGTCTCCCCGCGCGGCTACCGCGTGCTGGGACGGATCCCGCGGCTGCCGCGCATCGTGGTCGCCGAGATCGTGGCCGAGTTCGGCGGCCTCGACGAGCTGCTCGCCTCCACCGACGCCGAGCTCGAGGGTGTGGAGGGCGTCGGTGAGATCAGGGCCAAAGACATCCGCGAGGGCCTGCGCAGGCTGCAGGAGCTCAACCTCGTGGATCGCTACCTACAGACTTGAACCAAGGGCCGCCCGTCGGGCCGCCGCGACGAAGGAGGACACCATTCCGCCACAAGCAACCGAAGACGACGAGCTCACCGAGGACGTGGAGGTCACCCGGGAGGTCGAATACATCGAGTTCGAGCTCGGCGACCACGTGGTGTACCCGCATCACGGCGCCGGCAAGGTGATGAAGAAGGAGGAGATGGAGATCCTCGGCGAACGCCGCGAGTACCTCACCATCAAGATCCTCCACAACGACATGACCGTGCGCGTTCCCACCGAGAACGCCGCACTCGCGGGCCTTCGGCGCGTGATCGACGAGGAGACGGTCAAGAAAGTCCTCGACGTCCTGCGCGACGAAGTGTCGGAGATGCCCAAGAACTGGAACCGCCGCTTCAAGCACAACCGCGACAAGATCAAGACGGGCGACATCTACGAGCTCGCAGAGGTCGTGCGCAACCTCTCGCTGCGGGAGAGCGAGAAGGGTCTCTCCACGGGGGAGAAGCAGATGTTCACCCGCACCAAGAAGATCCTCGCGTCCGAGCTGATGTACGCGCTCGACAAGGACGAGGAAGAGGCCGAGAACTACCTCGACGAGCTGCTCGCCGACTCGGCCAACAGCCAGCTCGCGGTGGCCGGCGCCAAGTAGCGAGGCCTTCGCGCACGCGGCACGGCCCGCCGGGGCCGCCGATGCCGCGTGCGCGAGCGCCCCACCCGCATGACCGTCGCCCTCCTTCTGGCCGCCGGCAGCGGCGAGCGCCTGGGGGCGGACAGGCCGAAGGCGTGGGTGCCGGTCGGCGGACGGCCCCTGTTCGGCTGGAGCCTCGATGCGATCGCTCGCACCGAGTCGATCTCCCAGGTCGTGATCGCGTTCCCGCCGGGTGGGCCCGAGCCGGAAGTCGGCGTGGGAGCCGCCCTGCGCGTGGAGTTCGTCGCCGGCGGCGCGTCGCGATCGGAGTCCGTCAGACTCGCGCTCGCAGCGGCGCACGACGATGAGCTGGTCCTCGTCCACGATGCCGCCAGGCCGCTGGTCACCCCCGCGATCGCCCGCGCGGTGATCGACGCGGTGGCGGACGATCCGGACGTCCAGGCGGCGACCGCCGCCGCGCCCGTAACCGACACCATCAAGCGCGCATCCGCCGAGCACGTGGTCGCGGAGACGCTGCAGCGCGGCGCGCTGTGGTCGATCCAGACGCCGCAGGTCTTCCGCCGCGAGGCGCTCGACCGCGCGCTCGACGCTCCTGCGGAGGTGCTCGCCGCCGCCACCGACGACGCCTCTCTGATCGAGCAGAACGGTGGGCGCGTGCTGGTCGTGCCCACCACCGCCGAGAACATCAAGGTCACCACGGCGCTCGATCTCCGTCTCGCCGAGCTGCTGCTCGCCGGTCGCCGCGACGATCCTGCTTGAATCGCGGGCCGCGATGCTCACCGACTACCACGTTCACCTGCGCACCGACGACCATGACGCGAGCGTCGAGGACCACCACACCGAGGCGAACGCCGAGCGCTACCGGGACGTGGCGTCCGAGAGGGGGATCGAGGAGCTGGGGGTCTCCGAACACATCTACCGGTTCCGCGAGGCCCTCGAGGTGTGGCAGCACCCGTTCTGGGAGCGCTACGCGCACGACGACATGGGCGAGTACGTCGAGTTCGTCCACACCCGCACCGACCTGAAGCTCGGGATCGAGGCCGACTTCGTGCCGGGAGCGGAGGACCGCCTCGCCAACCTGCTCGACCGCCACGAGCTCGACTACGTCGTCGGCTCGGTGCACTTCCTGCGCGACGGCGCCGTCGACATGGACGACTACAGCGTGTGGGACAGCGGGCGCGGCGTCGAGGAGGTCTGGCGCCGCTACTTCGAGACGATCGGGGAGTCGGCGGCGAGCGGGCTGTTCGACATCATCGCCCACCCCGATCTCGTGAAGTACTGGGGCCCGCCCGGTCCCTCGGGGGGGCGCCCGCTCCCCGAGGGAGACCTGCGCTTCTACTACGAGATCGCGGTGGAGGGGATCGCCGATTCGGGCGCTGCCGTGGAGCTCTCCACGGCGGGCCTGCGCAAGCCCGTGGGCGAGATGTACCCCGCCCCCGCGTTCCTGGAGATGTGCCTGGAAGCGAGGGTTCCGATCGCGCTCTCCAGCGACGCCCACCGACCCGAGGACGTGGGCGCGGGCTACGAGCAGGCGCTGGAGCTGCTCGACCGGCTCGGCGTCGGCGAGCTGTGCGTGTTCGAGGGACGCCAGCGCCGCATGGAGCCGATCGGGGCGGGCGGATGAGCGGGCTCGCCGGCATCGGCTACGACAGCCATCGCTTCGCCGCGGGCCGCAGGCTCGTGATCGGCGGCGTCGAGATCCCTCACGAGCGCGGGCTGGACGGCCACTCCGACGCGGACGTGCTCACGCACGCGCTGATCGACGCGCTGCTCGGCGCCGCAGGCCTCGGCGACATCGGCGAGCACTTCCCCGACACCGACGAGCGCTGGCGGGACGCCGACTCGATCGAGCTGCTCGCGACCGTCCGCGCGGAGCTCGACGGTGCCGGGCTTATCGTCGTCAACGTCGACTGCACCGTCATCATCGAGGCGCCCAAGCTCGCCCCCCACCGCGCTGCGATCCGTGAGCGCCTCGCGGGGGTGCTCGGCGTCTCGCCGCAGCGCGTGGGGGTGAAGGCCACCACCGGGGAGGGCATGGGCTTCGTCGGCCGCGGCGAGGGCGTCGCCGCGCTCGCTGTGGCGAGCCTCGCCACCCGCGGCAGCTAGGGTTGCGCGCGCGATGCGCGAGGTGACGATCCACGACACGTACTCGGGCGCGGTCGTCCCGCTGCAGCCGCGCGGGCCTGCTCGCGTGGGCATCTACGCGTGCGGACCGACGGTCTACAGCCGCATCCACATCGGCAATGCTCGGCCGTTCGTCGTGTTCGGTCTGCTCGCGCGCTTCCTCGAGCACGAGGGCTACGCGGTGCGTCTCGTGATGAACGTCACCGACGTCAACGACAAGATCTACGACGCGGCCGGTCCGCTCGGCCGCCCCAGCGCGGAGCTCGCAGCGGAGATGACCGAGCACTACCGCGCCGACACCGACGCGCTCGGGCTCGGCCGGCCCGACGAGGAGCCGCTCGCCTCCGAGACGATCGGGCCGATCGTCGACTACATCGCCGCGCTCGTCGAGCGCGGGCACGCCTATGCGGCCGACGGCGACGTGTACTTCGCGGTGCGCTCCGACGAGCGCTACGGGAGCCTCTCGCACCGCCTGCTCGAGAACATGGACCAGGGCGAAGACGCAGCGGGGTCGCCTGCGGCGCAGCGCAAGCGCGACCCCCTCGACTTCGCGCTCTGGAAGGCGCACAAGCCGGGTGAGGACACCGTGTGGGACTCGCCCTGGGGGCCCGGCCGCCCGGGCTGGCACATCGAGTGCTCCGCGATGGCCGAGGGCGCGCTCGGAGTCGGCTTCGAGATCCACGGCGGCGGCTCGGACCTCGTGTTCCCCCACCACGAGAACGAGGCCGCGCAGACCCGCGCCGCCCGCGGCACCGAGCTCGCGCGGATCTGGATGCACAACGGCATGATCCAGCTCACCGGGGAGAAGATGGCCAAGTCCGCCGGCAACATCGCGCCGCTGCACGAGGTGATCGAGCGGTGGGGCGCGGAGGCGGTGGTGATGTACCTGGTCTCGGGCCACTACCGCCAGCCGCTGGCCTTCTCACAGGACGCGCTCGAACAGGCCGAGGCGAACGTGAAGCGCATCCGCGAGGCTGGCCGGAGGCTCGCCGACGGTGATTCGCCCGCGGACCTCGATCGGCTCCGCGACCGGTTCTTCGATGCGCTGGCCCGGGACTTCAACACGCCGGAGGCCCTGGCGGTGCTCAACGAGTGGATCAGGGAGGCGACGGGCAGCGTGGCGGAGGGCGCCGGGAACGCGCACCTGCGCGAGATGCTCGGAGTGCTCGGCCTCGAATCGCTGCTCGCCGCCGATCAGCCGGCCCCCGGCGAGGTGGTCGAGCTCGCGCAGCGGCGGGAGCAGGCCCGCCGCGAGCGCGACTTCCAGCACGCCGACCGACTCCGGGACGAGATCGCAGCGCGCGGCTGGGAGGTGCGCGACGTAGCCGGCGGCTTCGAGCTGCTGCCGCGATGATCCTCTACGGTCGCAACCCCGTCCGTGAGGCGTTGCGCGGGCGGCGCGCCGCGCAGGTGGGCGAGGTGTGGGCGACCGCCCGGACCGCGCGCGAGGATCTCCTGGCCGGGATCCCGGTGCACGTGGCCTCCGCGGAGGAGATCGCCGCGCGCTGCGGCTCTGAGGCCCACCAAGGGGTCTGCGCCGAGGCAGGCGCCTACCCGTACGTGCCCGGGGAGGAGCTGCTCTCGGCGGCCGAGCCCCTGATCGTCGTCCTGGATCAGGTTCAGGACCCCCAGAACCTCGGCGCGATCGCCCGCACCGCGGAGTGCGCAGGTGCAGCGGGGGTCGTGATCGCCGAGCGGCGGGCCGCCGAGGTGACGCCCGCCGTGTGCAAGGCCTCCGCGGGGGCCGTGGAGCACATCCCCGTTGCGCGCGTGCGCAACATCGCCGACTTCCTCGGCGACGCCCGCGACGCGGGCTGCTGGGTGTACGGCGCGAGCGCACCTGCGCAGCAGGCGGGCAGCGATCCGGGGCGGGGGCCACGCGCGCCCATCCCCTATGACCGGCCCGACTACAACGGTGCGGGGGTGGTGCTCGTGCTCGGCGCCGAGGGCGCAGGGCTTCGCCCGCGGGTGGCGGGCGCGTGCGACGAGCTGGTCGCGCTGCCGGTGCGAGGGCGCGTGGCGTCGCTGAACGTCAGCGCTGCCGCCGCAGCGCTCTTGTACGGAATCTTGCAAAATCGCTCCGCGGGCCTTGACAACGCTTCATAAACCTGCGAGGCTCGCGCCGCATAACGCTGTACCTAAGGTTTAGAACCTTGGGAAATATGAGCTTTGGCGCCAGGGGAGGAGTGCGCCACTGAGCAAATTCGACCGACCGCGAACAGCGGCTGGTTCGAGAAAGGATCTGCTCGTGGCACGAATCTCCCACAACCCTCAATCTGAGCCCAAGGTCGAGGATGTGTTCTTGATCGCCCTCGCAAAGCAGGGCGACCGCAACGCCTACGATCGCCTCGTGCGCCGCTACTACGGCTTCGTGCGGCTGAAGGCGTCGTCGTACTTCCTCGCGGGGGGCGACTCGGATGACCTCATCCAGGAGGGCCTCGTGGGCCTCTACAAGGCGATCCGCGACTTCCGCACCGACCGCGAGTCGAGCTTCCGCAACTTCGCCGAGCTCTGCATCACCCGCCAGATCATCACCGCGGTGAAGACCGCCACGCGCAACAAGCACACGCCGCTGAACCAGTACGTGTCGTTCTCCTCGACGCCCGCGGGCAGCGGCGAGGACGTTCCAACGCTCGACCAGATGCTGCCCGGTCCGACGGTGCACGACCCCGTCAACCAGGTGATCTCCTCCGAGGAGCTGCGCTCGCTCGTCGGCTGCCTGTCAACGGCGCTCTCCGAGCTCGAGAGCCGTGTCCTGTCGCTGTATCTCGACGGCTACTCCTATGAGCAGGTGGGCGAACGGCTCACATGCGACACGAAGACCGTCGACAACGCGCTGCAGCGCGTCAAGCGCAAGGTGGGCGCGCACCTGGACTCCCGCGCCGTCGCCGCCTAGCGCCCCCGGAGCCGGCCGCGGCCGCGTGGCCGCGGCCCGGGCGATCTCTGCCGGCGCCGCGGCGACCGCATCGATCAAATCGGGTGCGGGTTTAGGGGAGCAGAAGCACCACGCACCATTCGTTCCCCACCAAGGAGAAGGCACAACATGCGATTCCCAAGGCTGACCGTGGTCCTCGTGGCCGCGGCGACCTCGCTGGCGCTGGCGCCGGCCGGCGCGCTCGCGCGCGTCCATCACGGCGTCAGACCTGCCCATCCCGCAGGCGGATGCCACGTGCGCCTGACGCTCAGCCCGCGCGTGATCACGAGCGGTGAACCGGTGCTCCTGACCGGCGCCCTGATCTGCCGGGCCGCCTCGGTGGCGAGCCAGCCGGTGACCATCTACCAGCACATCGACGGAATCGGTGGCTTCAACCCGGTGGGCAGCGCGACCACCGCGGCCGACGGCAGCTTCACGTTCACTCCGACCGCGGTCGTCGCCGACAGCGGCTTCTACGCGCTCGGCGACGGCGCCCGCAGCGGCACGCGGGTGGTGCGCGTGGGCCCGCAGGTCACCGCGATCCCGCCGGCGCCGGAAGGCGCCACCTTCCTCACGGGCCGCGCGAACCGGATCACGTTCAGCGGCACGGTCAGCCCTGAGGACCGGGGCGCCGAAGTGGTGCTCCAGCGCGAGGGCAACGCCACCGAAGAATGGGGCCCGATCCAGCGCGGCGTGTTCGTCCAGCCGGACGGCACGTTCCTGTTCGTGCACCGGTTCCTCGCGCCCGGCGACGCCAACCTCCGCATCATCGTGCGGCCGAAGGGCCACTTCGGCGTGCGCGGCATCTCCGACGTGATGAGCTACACGATCTCGCAGGCGCAGAACCCGAACCTCACGCTCGAACCGAGCCCGCGGCCTGTCACCTTCGGCCAGCCGCTGAAGCTGAGCGGGGTGACCAAGGCGGGCCCCGGCGCGAAGGTGGTCGTCTCGGGTCGCACGTTCGGCGGCACCCCGGTGCCGGTCGGCGAAGTGACCGCGGGCGCCGGCGGGGCCTACGAACTCACGATCCCCGCCGCCGTGCAGAACACGCACTACTTCGCCCGCAGCGGGCCGTTCCACTCCGCCAACGTGTGGGTGGGCGTCAAATGGGTCCTGACGCCGAACGCGATCCCGGCGAGCGTCCCCTCGGGCACGCAGGTGATGTTCACCGGCACCGCAGCACCGACGACGCGCACCGGCCACCCCGTGTACCTCGAGCGCCACAACGCCAGCGGCAACGCTTGGCACATCGTGAGCCTCGGCTTCACGGGCGCCGGCGGGGCCTACTCGATCCCGTGGTACGTGATCGGCAGCGGCAAGGAGGCGTACCGCGTGAAGGTGCCCGGCGACAAGATCAACGTCGCCACGGCGAGCGCCGCCCAGGAAATCGAAGTGACGCCGGCGCTGCCGAGCACGCCGACGCCGGTGGTCCAGCCGACGCTGCCCCACTGACCGAGACAAGCCGCCTCCACGGCGCACCGCGACCGTCCTCCATGGGGGCGGCCGCGGTCGTTAACGGGGGCGGGAGCTGCCGAGCGTGAACGAGCTGAGCGACGCGCCGCCGTCGACCGCGAGCGCCTGCCCGTTGACCTGTGCCGCCTCCGGGCTGCACAGGAACGCAACGACCGCCGCAACCTCGGCGGGCTCCACGAGCCGGCCGCTCGGCAGAGCCCGCAGCGCGCGCTCGCGCACCTCGGCGGGCATCGCGAGGACCTGCTCGGTGGCGACCAGACCGGGCAGCACGGCGTTGACGGTGATGCCGTCCGCGGCGTGCTCGCCCGCGAGCGTGCGCACCATCCCCAGCTGGCCCGCCTTCGAGGCTGCGTAGGCGACCTGGCCCGGCAGGCCGCCGAGCGCGGCGACGCTGGAGACGACCACGATCCGCCCGTAGCCCCTGTCGCGCATCCCTGCCAGGCACGCCTGCACGGTCCGGAACGATCCCGTCAGGTTCACGTCGACGTCGCGCTGCCACTGCTCCGGCGTCATCCGCGCGGCGGGCGCGATCGTGGTCGTGAGCCCCGCGTTGGCGACGCACACCTGGACGTCCCCGAGCTCCGGGAACGGGTCGCGCGCGACGTCGAGCACCACATCTGCGCTCTCGTCGAGATCGAGCGAGATCACGTCCATGCCGTCCGCCGCGAGCCGCGTTGCGATCGCGGCGCCGATCCCGCGCGCGGCGCCGGTGACGAGCGCGCGCCCGCCAGCGTTCATGATTGGCCTGCAGACACGATCAAGGAGAGGGAACGATGACAGACCGCTGGTTCTCCGAGCAGGAGCTGAGCGAGCTCTCGCGGCCGACGATGGACCGCGCGATCGAGGCGATCGACGCGGGCGACCTCGACCGTGCGCGCGAGCTGTGCGCGGAGATGCGCCACGAGTGGCAGATGCTCCACGACCTGATGGCCTCCGGCGTCCTGGACCTCGTGTCGTTCATCCAGCAGCGCCTCGGCGAGGACGGCGTGGCGGAAGCGTGGGAGAGCAGCATGAGCCGCGGCTGGCGGCGTCACCACGACGCGATCGTCGCGCTCGACCGCCGCGATCTGGTGCCGCTGCTCGCGGCGACCTGGCGGGCGCACTCCTGCTCGGGCGTCGGGCCGAGCCCCGCGAGCTTCACGATCACCGAGGACGAGGAGAAGGTCACCTTCGCGATGCACCCGTGCGGGTCGGGCCAGCGGCTCGTGCTCAACGGTGCCTACGAGGGGCTGCCCGACGGCGGGCGCACGCGCGAGGCGCACGACTGGTCCTTCCACCGCGAGGGGATGCCCCTGTACTGCACGCACTGCAGCTTCATGAACGAGTCGCTGCCGATCCAGTGGTCGGGCTACCCGCTCTATCCCTGCGACCCGCCGCAGGACTACAGCAGCGATCCCTGCACGTGGTACTGGTACAAGGACCCCCACCAGATCCCCGAGCGCCACTGGGCGCGCTACGGGGCCGTGCGCCCGGGGAGCCCGCAGGGGGGCGCGGGGAGCCCGCGGGCGGGCGAGCGGGAGGACGGCTAGGAGGGCCGCGGGGCGACCTCGATCACGTTGCCCGGGTTGGGCTGCTCGGAGGGCGGCGCCTGGCTGTAGTCGCCGAAGCCGCCGTCGCGCGCGGCGATGGCCGCACCCACGCCCTCGCCCTCGGCGAGC
The DNA here is from genome assembly GCA_025934395.1 of Solirubrobacteraceae bacterium. Classification (GTDB taxonomy): domain Bacteria; phylum Actinomycetota; class Thermoleophilia; order Solirubrobacterales; family Solirubrobacteraceae; genus Palsa-744. The sequence continues at coordinate 13,393 of JAICYC010000038.1, forward strand.
TCGATGAACCGGTGCGCGTCGGGCGTGTTGCGCATCAGCCCGTCGAGGATCGGCCCGAGCGTCTGCGTGGAGGCGAGACCCATGTTCTCGTAGGCCTGGTTGACGATCAGCTTCATCGCAGCGAGCTGCGAGGCGGGGATCGAGGCGAGCTCGGCAGCGCGGCGCGCGACCTCCTGCTCCAGCTCCGCGAACGGCACAGCGGCGTTGATCAGGCCCACCTCCGCTGCCTGCACGCCCGACAGCGGGCGACCCGTGAGCGCGTATTCCTTGGCGCGCGTGAGCCCCAGCCGGTAGAGCCACATGCCGCTCAGGTAGCAGCCCCACATGCGCGCGTACGGCGTGCCGATCCGCGCGTCCTCGCTCGCGATCACGAGGTCTGCGCACAGCGCCATGTCGCTGCCGCCGCCCACGCACCAACCGTGCACCTGTGCGATCACGGGCTTCGGCGAGCGCCACATGCTCATGAACCGCGGCACCGCGCCGAGCGCCTGCGAGGAGGCGACGGCGAAGTCCTTCCCCGGGTCCCACTCCCCGTCGGTGGTCAGCTCGTGATCGAAGTGGTGAAAGCCGCCGCCGAAGTCGAAGCCGGCGCAGAACGCCCTGCCCGCGCCGCGCACCACGATCACCTTCACCTGCTCGTCGCGGGTGGCGTCCTCAACCGCCGCGGCGAGCTCCTCGGGCATCGGCGGCACGATCGTGTTGAGCCGGTCGGGCCGGTTGAGGGTGATCGTGGCGATCTTGTCCGCCACGTCGTAGAGCAGCGTCTGGAATGGCATCGGGCTCCTCCCGCTCAGGTGTGGGTGCGCGATGCTAGTCGCTCGTCCGTGCCGCGAATCACGCGCGGCCCGAGAGGGCGTCGAGCCGGCCCGCGAGCCGCGACGGCCGCCCGCTGAGCGCCTCCAGCCGGTCGGCGGCTCGGTACAGCGAGTACAGGCCGCGGATCCCCAGCCAGCGCAGCGGCTCCGGCTCCCAGCGGGGCGGCTCGCGCCCCACCCACGGCAGCGCGGTGAGCTCGCTCTCGCGGCCGAGCACGAGATCGCGCAGGATGCGGGCGGCGAGGTGGCTCGCAGCCACGCCCTCGCCGACGTAGCCGCCCGCCCACGCGAGCCCCGTGCGGGGGTCCGCCTGCACCGAAACGCACCAGTCGCGCGGCACGCCGAGCACCCCCGACCACGCGTGCGCGATCGCCGTGCCCCGCGCCGCCGGGAACATCGCGTGCAGCCGCTCGGTGAGGCCCGCCGCGGTGCGCGCGGGGGTGGTCCCGCGGCCGTTCGTGCGCGAGCCGTAGCGGTAGGGGACGCCGCGGCCGCCGATCGCGATCCGCCCGTCGGCGGTGCGCTGCAGGTAGGCGTACACGTGCGCCCCGTCGGCAAGCGCCTCGCAGCCGTCCCAGCCGATCTCCTCCCAGGCCGCGGCGGACAGCGGCTCGGTGACGATCATCGAGCTGTTCACCGGGGCGAGCGCACGCCGCAGCCCCGGCAGCGCGCCGGTGTAGCCCTCGGTGGCGCGGATCACCCAGCGAGCCGCCACCCGCCCGCCCGCGCTCAGCGCGAGCCGCGGCTCGATCGCGGTCACGCGGGTCTCCTCGTGGATCTGCACGCCGAGGTCCGCCACCACCCGGGCGAGCCCGCGCACGAGCTTTGCGGGGTGCACCCGCGCCACGTGCGGCGAGAAGCTCCCCGCGCTCGCGCCGAGCACGCGTACGCGCCCCGCCAGCTCGCACGCAGAGAGGAGGCGGAGGTCGTCCTCGGCGAGCCCGAGGGCGTGCGCACGAAGCACCTCCTCGCGCAGGTTCGCCGCCTGGGCCTGCCCGAGCGCGGCGGTGAGCACGCCGCCGTGGACCAGGTCCGCCTCGATCCCGTGCTGCTCGACGGCCTCGATGATCTGCCCGACGGTCGCGAACATCTCGCGCTGCAGCGCGAGGTAGGCGCCGCGCCCGCCGTGGCGTTCGTAGGAGCGCGCCGGGCCCGAGAAGAAGCCCGAGACCCACCCGCCGTTGCGCCCGGAGGCGCCGAAGCCGAGAAGCTCCCCCTCCAGCAGCACGATCCGCAGAGACGGCTCCGCGCGGGCCAGGTGATAGGCGCTCCAGAGCCCCGTCAGCCCGCCGCCCACGATCGCCACGTCGGCCTCGTGCGCGCCCCGCAGCGGGGGATGCGAGGGCTGCGCGCCCCCCAGCGAGCGCCACCAGTGACCGAGCTCGCCGGTGCGCATCGGCCGAGCGTAGCCGGGTCCTCAGCGCGCGCGTCGCGCCGAGCGCGTTGGGGCGCGCCGCCCACCGACGCAGGCTATGATCTCCTCGCCGCAGGGGCGTAGGCGTTGCGGCCGGTTTGCAGGGAGATTCGTCAGAGGGAGGACGCAGAGATGGCGGCTGTCAACGAGTCGGTATGGACCGAGCAACCGGCGGCCGCACGCGCGCCCACGCTCGCGCACGCTTTCCGCATCACCGCCGCCGAACGCGGCGAGGAGATCGCGATCCGCACGAAGGAAGACGCCTTCAAGATCAGCTGGGCGGGTCTGCGCGAGCGCGTGGACGTGCTGGCCGCCGGCCTCGCCGATCTCGGCCTCGAGCGGGGTCAGACGCTCGCGATCATGCTCACCAACCGGCCCGAGTTCCACATCTGCGACCTCGCCGGGATGATGCTCGGCGCTGCGCCGTTCTCGATCTACAACACGTACACGGCCGAGCAGATCCAGTACCTGCTCGAGGACGCCGAAGCCCGCATCCTGATCTGCGAGGAGCAGTTCCTGCCGCAGGTGCTCGCCGCCCGCGCGGCGGTCTCGATGCTCGAGCACGTGGTCGTCGTCGATCGCGCCGACCCTGCCGACCGCAGCGACGACACGGTCTCGCTCGCGGCCGTCGAAGAGATGGGCGACCCGAGCTTCGACGTGGAGGCCGCGGTCGCGCAGATCGAGCCGACCGACGTGCTCACGCTGATCTACACGTCCGGTACGACCGGCCCGCCCAAGGGCGTGCAGCTGATCCACCGCAACCTGCTCGCCGCGGTGGAGGGGTTCGACAAGCTGATCGAGTTCCCGCGCAACGGGCGCGTGATCTCCTGGCTGCCCGCCGCGCACGTGGCCGAGCGCAACGCCCACCACTACATCCCGATCGTGTTCGGCGTACAGGTGACCTGCTGCGATGACCCGCGCCAGGTGCTCTCCTACCTGCCCGAAGTGAGGCCCAGCTGGTTCTTCGCCGTGCCGCGCATCTGGGAGAAGCTCAAGGCGGGGCTCGAGACGATGATGGCCGCGCAGCCCGACGAGCGTCAGCGGGAGATGCAGGCTGCGCTGGACGCGGCGATCGAGAAGGTGCGCACCGAGCAGCGCGGCGAGGCTGTGCCCGCCGAGCTAGCCGAGCGCGTGGCACGCGCCGACGAGGAGATCTTCTCGGGGCTGCGCGCGATGCTCGGCCTCGATCAGATCGCCGCGATCAACGTCGGCGCGGCGCCCACTCCCGTCGAGGTCCTCGAGTTCTTCCACGCGATCGGCCTTCCGCTGGCGGAGCTGTGGGGGATGAGCGAGACGTGCGGCGCGGGCACGGTCAACCCACCCGACAAGATCAAGATCGGGACCGTCGGCCCGGCAGCGCCGGGCGTGGAGATCAAGCTCGACACCGACGGCGAGGTGCTCGTGCGCTCCGAGGTGGTGATGATCGGCTACCGCAACCTGCCGGAGAAGACCGACGAGGCGTTCGCGGGCGACGGCTGGCTGCGCACGGGCGACATCGGCACGCTCGACGACGACGGCTACCTGAGGATCGTCGACCGCAAGAAGGAGCTGATCATCAGCGCGGCGGGCAAGAACATGTCGCCGGCGAACATCGAGGCCGCCCTGAAGACGGCCTCGCCGCTGATCGGGCAGGCCTGCTGCATCGGCGACCGGCGCCCGTACAACACCGCGCTGATCGTGCTCGACGCCGACTTCGCGCCTATGTGGGCGCAGAAAGAGGGTCTGGAGGGCACCGACCTCGCCACGCTCGCGCGCGACGAGCGGATGCGGGCGGCCGTGCAGGAGGGCATCGACGCCGCCAACGAGAAGCTCGCCAAAGTCGAACAGATCAAGCGCTTCCACCTGGTCGAGGGCGACTGGCTCCCCGGCGGCGACGAGCTCACGCCCACGATGAAGCTCAAGCGCAAGCCGATCGCGGAGAAGTACGCGGCGGCGATCGACCGGATGTACGGCTAGCGACCCGCGGGCGCGGCACGCCACGCCGGGATCAGCCCGGCGAGCTCGGTGGCGTCGCGCACCGCCGGGGAGCGATGCGGAGCAGCGGCGGCCGGGCGTGCCCACCGCTAGACTCGCGCGCCGTGAGGTTCACGATCGAGATCCACAGCGGCCACGGCGCCCCCGACGACGCGATCGAGCGCCTCGCGCGGCGGCTCGGCCCGGATCGCGAGGAGGCGCGCTTCTCGCTGCACGGCAAGGAGATCGACGCGCGCTGGGGCGAGGACGTCCCCGTCTCGATGGAAAGCGACGAACGCAAGGACATCGGCCGCCGGGAGCTGTTGAAGCTGGTGGAGAAGGCGTGCGAGGAGTCGCCCGACCTCCGCTTCGACTGGTACGCGGTCAGCTCGCGCGGCTACTGACGCGCGCCGTTCGCGGCTTCCAACATTCGTCGAAGCAGCACCACCGGCCGGTCGCGATCACCTAGCTTGCCCGCGCTCGGGCAGTGCGCCGGGCGGCCGCACCGACCTGCACACCACGCGCGGCGGGCGCGGCCGGAAAACGGCTAGGGCCCGCCGTCCGCAGCGGCGGGTCCGATCACCCCACCCTGGGAGGTGGATCGATGCGACTGAACACCGGTTGGCCAGCGCGTGCGTGCGCGCTCGCGGCCGCAGCTGTGGCGGCCCTCGCGGCCGCCGCCGGCGCGGCCTTCGCAGCGGGGGTCGAACCCTCGTCCTACAGCAACACGCTCGCCTCGGGCTCGAGCGTGACGATCACCAAGACGGTCCACACGCCCGCGATTCCGCCGAACCCCGACATCGTGTTCCTGTCGGACACGTCCGGATCGATGGAAGCGGCGCTGTCGAACGTCCAGACGAACGCGGCGAACATCATGAACACCGTCAACGCGGCACAGCCGCCGACCGCGACGGCCGAGTTCGCCGCGGCGGACTACAAGGACGGCCGACCCGGTGAAGACCCCGAAGGCTGCGAAAGCGACCCGTACGCGTTCCGTCTCGGCCAGCCGCTCACCACGTCCCTGTCCGAAGTCCAGAGCGCCATCGACAACTGGTCGCCGGCGTTCGGCGGCTGCGACGCCGAAGAATCACAGATCAACGCGCTGTTCCAGATCGCCGACGGCGCTGTCTCCTTCCGGAGCAACTCGGACCGGATCGTGGTCTGGTTCGGCGACGTCTCCGGCCACGACCCCGACCTCGGGCACACGCTCAACGAAGCGATCGCGGCGCTCGTGGCGGCGCACATCCGGGTGATCGCCGTACCGGTGAAAACGGGCGAAGCGGGTCTCGACTCGAGCGGGCAGGCAACGGCGGTGGCGGAAGCCACCGGCGGCGAGGTGCTGCCGGAAGCGGCCCCCAGCGAAGTGTCGACGAAGATCCTGGAAGGCCTCTCCAACCTGCCGGTGACGGTGACACCGAGCCCCTCGTGCGACAGCGGCCTGAGCGCGAACTACGACGCGGCGAGCAAGACCGTGACGAGCGGCGATGACGCCACGTTCGAAGAGACGCTGTCGGTGGCCTCGAACGCGCCCGACGGCGGCGTGCTGCACTGCACGGTCGACTTCCTGCTCAACGGCGAAAGCCAGGAAGGCTTCCAGCAGGCGGTGGCGATCACGGTGCCGCTGCGCGAAACGGACCTCTCGCTCGAAAAGTCGGTGGCGCCGTCGCTCGTGACCGAGGGGCATGAAGCCACGTACACCCTCACCGCGACGAACAACGGCAACGACCCCGACGCCGAAGTGTCGATCAGCGACCCGCTGCCCGCGAGCGAGACGTTCGTCTCCGGCGACCCGGGCTGCACGGCGACGGCGGGCGTTGTCACATGCGAGATCGGCACGCTCGCGGCGGGTGAAAGCGCGAGCAGGTCGATCGTCGTGAAGGTCGCCAACGGCGCGCCGTCGTCGATCACGAACACCGCCACGGTGACGGGCGAACGGCCCGACTCCAACCCCGCGAACAACTCCGCCTCGGCAACGCTCGCGGTCAACCACAACCCGGTGTGCACGGCTCTCTCCGCGGGGCCGGCGCTGTGGCCGCCGAACCACAAGCTGCACCTCGTCACCGCGGGCGGTGCGACCGACCCCGATGGCAATCCGCTCACGGCCACGATCACGGGCGTGACCCAGGACGAGCCGCTGAACGAACAGGGCGACGGCAACACCTCGCCCGACGCGTTCCCGGGGCCCTCGTCCGACCAGGCGCTCCTCCGTGCCGAGCGCAGCGGTAACGGCGACGGGCGCGTGTACGCGCTGCACGTCACCGTCACCGACGGCATGGGCGGCGAATGCAGCGGCACGGCCACCGTCAGCGTCCCGCACGACCAGAGCGGGCGCCCGGCGGTGGACTCGGGCCAGCTGTACACCGACTACTAGCAGCGGCAGGGCGCCGGCCGCCCACACCGGCCGGCGCCCCATCCGCAGCAGTCGGCGGGGCGCCGGCCGCCCACACCGGCCGGCGCCCCATCCGCAGCAGTCGGCGCGCCGGGGGCCCGCGAGGGGCCGGGCCCCCGACCGCGCACGTCTCTGCCGGGCGTCGTCTGGTGCCCCGGCGCGCAGCCGCCGGTGCCGCCGACCGCGAGGCCCACGGCCCCTCCGGTGCCCGCGGCGAGCAGCTGTCGGCGTGTGAGGTCCGGCATCGAGGAGACCTGACAACGGCGTCGGGCGGGCTGGCCGGGACACGCGAAGGCGGCGCGTGCGTAGGTCTGCGCAGCTTCCCCGACCTAGACCAAAGGACGGCTCGACCCAACCGAAAGTGCGGTGGTCGCGCGGGCCGCCCGAGCGGACGATTTCAGGCATGCCCCTTCTCTGGACGTCCTCACACGAATCACCTGCACGCACTGCCCCGCGGACACGGCTCGTGCTCGCCCTGCTCGTCGTCACGCTTCTCGCGGCGGCCGCAAGTTTTCGGGTGAGCACCGCGGATGCCCTCACGACGGCAGCGAACTGCGCGCTCCCGGGAAGCAGCTTCCAGGGAGGTGACGGGGACCAGAGCACTCCCGGTCTCGCCGAACAGACCTTCTGCACCGAACACCTCCTGCCCACGAGCACCGATTGGCAGAACGTGGGGGGGGTGGTCAACGGCGCCGATCCGCAGTCGCAGGACACGATGTTCGCGGGGGGCAACAAGGAGACCGCTCCCGAAAGCTGGGTCATCGAATCGCAGGCCGGCGGCGTCACCCCCGGCAAGGCCAACATCATCAGCGCCTGGAGCAAGGCGGACCCCCAGCCCGCCACCACGTTCCTCTACATGGCCTTCGAGCGCGCGGCCACGACCGGGGACACGTTCCTCACATTCGAGCTTAACCAGGTCAAGGGCCTCTGGGAAAACCCGAAGAAAGCGATGATCCCCTGTCGCACGACCGGAGACATCCTGATCTCCTACAACGTCGGCGGCGGCAGCAAGGTGAGCGTCGTCTTCTATCGCTGGGTGACCGACACCTCCACGTCGGTCGTGATCCCGCCGGACCCCGCCGTGCACGCCTGTGCGAAGACGGGCCACTTCGAACCGACCGAAGGCACGCCGGTCGAATCGCCCCTCTCCCAGGGAGCGATGAGCTCGAGCGAAATCACCAACCACCTGACAGACACGGCCAACCCGCCCACGCCGACCGAATTCGCTTCGGGGAGCTTCGGCGAGGCCGCGCTCAACCTCACGGGCGTCTTCGAACACGCGAAACTCGGCTCGTGCTTCGCGTTCGGGCAGATCTGGATGTCCTCGCGCTCGTCCGAATCGATCGAATCGCAGCTGCAGGACTATGTCGGCCCCGTCCCGATCCAGACGGACAGCTGCTCGATCTCGGGTCGCAAGTTCGACGACGCCAACGGCAGCGGCGCTGACGAACCGGGCAAGCCGGGACTGGAAGGCTGGACCATCCAGCTGCTCGACTCCTCCGGGACGAAAGTCGTGCGGACCACGACGACCGGCTCCGGCGGCAGCTACTCCTTCACGAACGTCGCGCCGGGAAGCTACGTGATCCGCGAGGTCGGGCAGAGCGGTTGGAGCTGTGACTACCCGGGCACGGGCGCGGCGTGCCAGCACTCCGTCACGCTCAGCTCCGAAAACGTCAACTCCGCGGGCAACGACTTCGGCAACAGGCCCACCACGACGGTCACGACCGAACAGGCTCCCACCAGCGGCACGGTCGGCACCGGGTTCGGCGACTCCGCGCACGTCTCGGGACCCGTCACCGCGCCCACTCCCACGGGCAACGTGGAATTCACGCTCTACAGCGACAACCACTGCGGCACCGCCGTCGCCGGACCGATCGTCGAGCCGCTCGTGGCGGGCGTCGCGACGATGCCCGACGCCGCGAAGGTCACGCCCGGCGCGGGCAGCTACTGGTGGGTGGCGACCTACGCCGGAGACGGCGGCAACGCAGCCGGCCACAGCGGCTGCGCCGACGAGCCCATCACCGTTGCGAAGGCGTCGCCCGAAATCGCCACCACGCAGGAACCGGCTTCGGGCGTAGTCGGTGCGACGTTCAAGGACAAGGCCACGCTCAGCGGTCTGTTCGGCGTGAAGGCGGGCGGCTCTGTGAGCTGGAAGCTGTACGCCAACAGCAAGTGCGAAGGCAGCGCGGTGGCGACCGACGGCCCGGTGTCGGTGAGCGGGAGCGGGAGCTACACGACCGCTTCCGGAGCCTCGCCGCAGGCCGCGGGCACCTACTACTGGGTGGCCACGTACAGCGGCGATGCCAACAACGAAGAAGTCTCGAGCGGTTGCGCGGCAGAGCCGGTGAGCGTCGAAAAGGCGACGCCCGGGATCGTGACGGCGCAGCAGCCCGCCTCCGGGGTGGTGGGGTCGACCTTCAAGGACGAGGCCACGCTGAGCGGCCTGTTCGGCGCCAAGGCCGGGGGCTCGGTCACCTGGAAGCTGTACGGCAACAGCAAGTGCGAAGGCAGCCCGGTCGCGACCGACGGCCCCGTGACGGTGAGCGGCAACGGCGAATACACGACCGCTTCCGGAGCCTCGCCGCAGGCCGCGGGCACCTACTACTGGGTGGCCACCTACAGCGGTGACGCCAACGACGTGGAAGTCGCCAGCGGTTGCGCGGCCGAGCCGGTGAGCGTCGAAAAGGCGACGCCCGGGATCGCCACCACGCAGGAACCGGCTTCGGGCGTGGTCGGGACGACCTTCAAGGACGAGGCCACGCTCAGCGGTCTGTTCGGCGCGAAGGCGGGCGGCTCTGTGAGCTGGAAGCTGTACGCCAACAGCAGGTGCGAAGGCAGCGCTGTGGCGACCGACGGCCCGGTGACGGTGAGCGGCAGCGGGAGCTACACGACGCCGTCTGGAGCGTCGCCGACGCCCGCGGGCACCTACTACTGGGTCGCCACGTACAGCGGCGACGCCAACAACGAAGGCGCCGCGAGCGGCTGCGCCGCCGAGCCCGTCGAAGTGGAGAAGGCCGCGCCTGAAATCGTGACGACGCAGCAGCCCGGCGCGGGTGTGGTGGGGTCGACGTTCAAGGACGAGGCCACGTTGAGCGGCGCGTTCGGCGCGAGCGCGGGTGGCTCTGTGAGCTGGAAGCTGTTCGACAACGCCAGGTGCGAAGGCGGCCCGGTTGCCACGGATGGTCCAGTGGCGGTGAGCGGTGACGGTGAATACACGACGCCGAGCGGCGCGTCGCCGACGCCCGCGGGCACCTACTACTGGGTTGCGAGCTACAGCGGCGACGCCAACAACGAACCTGTGTCGAGCGCCTGCGCCGCGGAGCCCGTCGAAGTCGAGAAGGCGACGCCGGGCATCCTGACGAGCCAGCAGCCCTCCTCCGGGACCGTCGGGTCGACGTTCAAGGACGAGGCGACGCTGAGCGGTCTGTTCGGCGCGAAGGCCGGCGGCTCGGTGAGCTGGAAGCTCTACGACAACAGCAAGTGCGAAGGCGCCCCGGTTGCAACCGACGGTCCCGTCGCGGTGAGCGGCAGCGGCGACTACACCGCTCCGTCGGGCGCCGCCCCGGTCGCCTCGGGCACCTACTACTGGGTGGCCACCTACAGCGGCGACGCCAACAACGAAGAAGTCGCCAGTGGCTGCGCGGACGAGCCGGTGAAGATCGGTCAGGCGACGCCCGAAATCGCCACCACCCAGCAGCCCGCGTCCGGCGTGGTGGGGTCGACCTTCAAGGATCAGGCGACGCTGAGCAGCCTGTTCGGCGCGAAGCCGGGCGGCTCCGTGAGCTGGAAGCTGTTCGACAACTCCAAGTGCGAAGGCAGCCCTGTCGCGAGCGACGGCCCCGTCACGGTGACGGGTGACGGCAGCTACGCAACGCCGTCGGGCGCCTCGCCGACGCCCGCGGGCACGTACTACTGGGTGGCCACGTACAGCGGCGACGCCAACAACGAAGAAGTCTCGAGCGGTTGCGGCGCGGAGCCGGTGCAGGTCGAAAAGGCGGCGCCTGCGATCAAGACCACGCAGCGGCCCGGCTCCGGTGCGGTGGGATCGACGTTCAAGGATGAGGCCACGGTGAGCGGCGCGTTCGGCGCGAGCGCGGGTGGCTCTGTGAGCTGGAAGCTGTTCGACAACGCCAGGTGCGAAGGCACCCCGGTTGCGACGGATGGCCCCGTGGCGGTGAGCGGCGACGGTGAATACACCACGCCGAGCGGCGGGTCGCCGACGCCTGCGGGTACCTACTACTGGGTTGCGAGCTACAGCGGCGACGCGAACAACCAACCCGCCGCCAGCAGCTGCTCCGACGAGCCTGTGGAAGTCGAGAAGGCGGCGCCCGGGATCGTCACGACCCAGCAGCCCGGCACGGGCGTTGTCGGCTCGGCGTTCAAGGACGAGGCGACGGTGAGCGGTCTGTTCGGCGCGAAGGCCGGTGGCTCGGTGAGCTGGAAGCTGTTCGACAACGCCAAGTGCGAAGGCAGCCTTGGCC
>JAICYC010000045.1 GCA_025934395.1 Solirubrobacteraceae bacterium
CTGGGCGAGACCTTCAACGCGACGATCGGGGAAGCGCAGGGCGCCTGCTGAGGATCGCCGGCCCTGGCGCGGGGGGCCGGCGCTGCCATCGCAGACCCAGAGGCGACGACCGGAATCGAACCGGTGTAGACGGCTTTGCAGGCCGCTGCGTAGCCACTCCGCCACGTCGCCGGGAGTCCCAAGCGTACCGGCCCGCGCTCTGCGCTTGGGATCGCCGCATGGGGGAAGAGTGAGCACATGGCCTTTGGAATGACCGTCCTTCGCCGCGTGTCGAAGAGCACGCCGCTGGCGCGCGCGCTGCTCGCCGGCGAGGTGGCGCTGATCGCAGGCCGCCATCTCGGTCGCCTGAGCGGCGAGGAGCGCCGCAGGTTGGTGGTGCTGCTCGGAACGGCTGCGAGGCACCGCGGCCATCTCGGCCCCCGCGAACGCCGCGAGCTCGCGTTGATCACGGCGAAGCTGGAACCGCGGCTGCTTCTCGGAAGCGCGGTGCGGCGGGTCAGCCCCGTGCCGATCCCGGCGCGCGTCCTCTACGGCCGGAAGGGCAGTCCGGCCAGGCGCGCTGCACGCCTCGGACGTTGACGCCCGGGCACGAGCGCCGACCCACCGGAGCGGGCGCTGGCCCGCGAGCGCAGGCAGCGTGGCCGACGACGTCATAGGCCGGCTGGATGAGGCGCTCGGCCGGGGGATCGAGACGCTCGTGGCCGCCCATCACCGCCGGCGCCTCTCGCGGCTGGGTCGCCTCGCGCAGCTCGATCCGCCCGTACACGGACCGCCGTGGTGTGCGGGCGCCGCCGCGCCGCGCGAGGGCTGCGAGCTGGAGCTGCTGGTCGACGGTGCGAGCGCCCTGCCTGCGATCGCCGATGCGATCGACGCGGCTCGCTCCCACGTGCACATCGCGGGTTGGCACCTGGAGCCCGACTTCGCGCTCGTCCGCGGCGGCACCAGGCAGTCGCTGCGCGAGCTGCTCGGGTCGACCGCCGAGAGGGTGGACGTGCGCGTGCTGCAGTGGGCCGGCGCGCCTCTGCGGGTCTTCAATCCGAGTCGCTCGCGTGTGCGGCGCGAAAGCGAGGAGCTGACGCGGGGCACCTCCGTGCGGTGCGCGCTCGACGCGCGCGAGCGGCCGATGCATTGCCATCACGAGAAGCTCGTGATCGTCGACGACGAGGTGGCCTTCGTGGGCGGGATCGACCTGACCGCGCTCGGCGGCGACCGCTTCGACAGCAGCCGTCACGAGGCGCGACCCGACATCGGCTGGCACGACGTCGCCGCCCGCGTTCGCGGGCCGGTCGTCGCCGACGTGGCTGCGCACTTCCGCTCGCGCTGGCAGGAGGTCTGCGCCGAGGAAGAGCCCGGCCCCGTCCTCACGCCCGACGCGGCCGGGTCCCACCGGGTGCAGCTCGTGCGCACCATCCCCGAGCGGATCTATTCGTTCGCGCGCGACGGCGAGTTCGGCATCCTCGAGGCCTACACCCGCGCGCTGAGGTCGGCCCGACGGCTCGTGTACCTGGAGAGCCAGTTCCTGTGGTCCCAGCACATCGTGGAGATCCTCGCCGCCAAGCTCCGGAGCCCTCCGAGCGAGGAGTTCCGGCTCGTGGTGGTGCTGCCCGCCCGACCCAACAACGGACGCGACATGACCCGCGGCCAACTCGGGGTGCTCGCAGCTGCCGACGAGGGCAACGAGCCGCGGCGCTTCCTCGCCGCAACGATCTATGCGCGCGAGCGAGCGCGTCTGTCGCCGCTCTACGTGCACGCGAAGGTGGGCATCGTGGACGACGAGTGGCTGACCGTGGGTTCGGCGAACCTCAACGAACACTCATTGCTGAACGACACGGAGGTCAACCTGGTCGCGTGTGACCCCGAGCTCGCGCGCGACACGCGATTGCGCCTGTGGGCCGAGCACCTGGAGCACTCGGTCGACGAGGTCTCCGGCGAGCCGGCGACGGTCGTGGACGAGCTCTGGCGCCCGATCGCGGGCGAGCAGCTGGAGCGCCAGCGCGCCTCGGCCCCCGCAACCCATCGGCTGGTCGAGCTCCCCGGCGTATCGCGCCGCGCGATGGCGCTGCGGGGCCCGCTCGACGGGCTGTTGGTCGACGGCTGAAGACGTTCGCGGGCCGCTCCGTGGGCCGCAGGAGCGCTGATACCCTTGCTCGGTCCCAGGGCGATTAGCTCAGCTGGGAGAGCGCCGCCTCGACAAGGCGGAGGTCACTGGTTCGAGCCCAGTATCGCCCACTAACAGGCGAGTGCCGGAAACCCCTTGCTCACGCGGGGGTTTCGCCGTTAAGAGGCTGGAGGGCTAGGCGATGTCGCAGGACAACGTGGAGACAGTCCAGCGCATATACGCCGACCCGGCGAGCCCGGAGCATTCGTCAGGTGCTGTTGTAACCGAGGAGGCCGAAGTTGGCGAGCGCTTCGTCGACTCGCTTCTCGGCCGCGTCGATTTCGGTTCGGGCCAGGGCGTATTCGACCGCGCTCCCGCGAGCCAGTACCGCGGCCAGATGAGCGTAGGCCTTGCGCGTGAGCTCGAGCGATTCCTCGAGCGTCCTGTGTGGTCCCTCGACTGCCAGCGGAGGCGTTTGGCCGGCGATCGAGTCGGCCGCGTGAGCGGCGCCGGCGGCCAGGCGCAGCGCGAGGGCGCGTCTGTCCGGGATCGGAGCCGCGAGAGACATTTCGGGTCGCAGCGTCGCCCGCAGCCGGTCGAAGCCCTCGATCGCGACTCTGACCGCATGTGCGTAGATGGGGTCGGGCGTCAGACGAGCACCGACCACCGGGAGATCGGGCGTCAGGCTTGCCGCTATCCGTTCGCATTCGCCCATCTCGCGCGCCTTCGCCGCTGGCGCATAACAGACGATCGCGGTGTACCGGGTCGGCGGGCTCGGGATCGTGTAAAGGGTGAACGCGCCGTCATATCCGGGCAGCTCGAGATCGGTGTACTTGTAGGCTTCGCCGCTGAGGAGATATACGACGTGCGATTCCGGGCGCTCACGCGCGTGCGCGAGGAACGGCGCGGGAACCGTGGGCGAGCGGCTGGGTAGCTGTCCAACGACCAGGGCTGCACGCGACCCCTCTCCGCTTGGGGCGAGAGCGGAGCGCTCGTCGAGCCCGAGCGCGGGCAGCGCCAAGGCTCCGGCGGTCGGGCGCCAGCGCGACGATGTCGGATAATGGAGGCTACCCCCGGGAATCGATATTTCCCGGGTGGCTTCTGCGCGCTCGCCGGAGCGATGGCCGGAGAGGAAGCCGAGCAGTGCGACCGCGAGGACGAGCGAGATCGGAATGGCGCGCGCAGCGCCTCGCCGGCTCATTCCGAGCTGTCAAAAGAGCCGCGGCCAGAGCTCGGGCCGCCGCTGGCGCTGGGGGTTGAGGAGCTGTGGGTGGGCGCGGGCGCGGGTGAAGGTCGTGCGGCGGGCTGTTCTGATGAGATCGACGGCACGCTCGGCAGGGCAGCCCGCGGCGCTGGCGTGACGGAAGCTGCGCTGGTGGCGACGGCCGGCGTGGCAGATGTCGGAGTGCCGCCCGCTGCGGCCGGCGCAAGTTCTGGAATCGCTGGGGCGGCGCTCAAGCTCTGCGGAATTCCGTCGCCGCCCGCGCGCGCCTGCGGTGAGCTCTGGCTGCCCGCGCCGCTCGCGGGGGTGGTGGCGCTGGTTGCTCGACCGATTGCGTAAGCACACACAAACACCGCGAGCACGATCGCCGCGAGCCGGATAGTCGGGCTGTCAGTTCTCAGCCTGCGACTCATGGGGGGCAGGCGATCGGTTTGAGACCGGGAGGATCCAAGCACGCGTCGACGCGTACCGGAAGTCTGCGACGACGGATCGAGAAGCGGGTGTACGCGCCGATCAGCGCTCCCTTGGAGACGCGTACCGTGATGCTCGCCCCCGGGCGCAGGAAACGCGCGACTCTCGGGAAGGTGATCCAGCGCGGTCTGCGCGATGCGACCGCGCGATGGGCGGATCTCACACGGCAACCCCGACCGTGGCATGCAAGCGTGATCCGGGCCAGTGTCGGCGCCTTGACGGCGAGCAGTCTCACTCGTGCTCCGTTGACGAAGTCAACGGTAACGATGCGGATGATCGGGAACGGGTACATGACCGTCGGGGCGGCGCGGCTCATATGGATCGTCTCGGACGCAATGCTGGACAGGCCGTCGCGTGCTGTTACCCGCAGGCGCACGAGGTGGTCCGCAGGGGTGGGGAAGACGGTGGTTATCGCCGGGGGATCATCCGTGAAGCCGCCTACTTCTGTGAGGTCCCACCCGAATCCAGCGATCGGGCTGACGAGATCCGTCGAGGTCGAGACGAGCGTCACTCGTTCTCCGACGTGCGGCGAAGTGGGAAACCATGCGAATCCCGCGGTCGGGGCGCCTTCGATGTTGTAGAGGCTCCGGGTCATGAAGCCCTTGTCCTGGGCGCTCGCACTGTGCGCCCACCAGATCGTGACCGCGACCAGAGCGGTCAGGCACGACCCGGCTCTGCTCGCGCCCACCTTGCCCCTCATGCCCCGCCGCTGCTCGAGTGAATCGGGAACCTCGCGCCCCGCAACTGCTTCGTGAGCCGCTCTATCGATGGCGCATCGCACCGACGGTCACGGTTGCAGCACGGCGCAGGTGGCCCCGATCGCGGGCGTTCGCGCGATGATTGAGTGATGCCGGTCATGAGCAGGACGGCAGTGCGGGTTCGCCGCTCGCTGATGCGAGGGACAGCGCTCGCGCTGGTCGTTATCGGGATCGCGCCTGCTGCGAGCGCTCTCGGCGAACCGCCCGCAGCGTCATTCCTCTGGTTTCCCACCGCTCCGAAGGTGGGCGAAGCCGTGACGCTGGCGTCGACGGCGACAGACTCGGCGAGCCCGATCACGGGTCTGGCCTGGGACCTGGCTGGTAATGGCGCCTTCGCGGAAGGTGGCCCGATTGTCGGCACAACGTTCTCCATACCCGGTGACCACCTTGTCCAACTGCGGGTGACCGACGCGGAAGGCCGGTCGGCCATCGCCTCGGAGACGATCAAAGTGGGTCTGCCTGTGCTCACGCTCATGGAGCCGTTTCCGGTCGTGCGCTTCGTCGCCAGCGAAAGTGGCTCTGGCGTCACGCTGCACTTGCTCTCGGTCGAGGCGCCGAAAGGGACGCGCGTGACGCTCGTCTGCCGTGGTCGCGGCTGTCCAGTGAGACTTGAAGACCGCGTCGCCGCATCGACGGGCCCCGGAGCCGTCACCGTCAGATTCAGGCGATTCGAGCGCCGCCGCCTTGCAGCGGGAGTGGTGCTGGAGATCCGGGTCTCAAAGAGTGGGGAGATCGGCAAGTACACCCGGCTCCTGATCCGCCATCGAAAGCCGCCGAGGCGGGCGGACGAGTGCGTGGAACAGATGGCGGCCGCCCCGATCGCCTGTCCCGCATGAGCGATCGCGGTCGCAGTTGCATCAAATCTTCCTCGGGCAGGTGAAGATCTACAAGAGCCAGCGACATCTCCCTGGGGTGGGCGGTTGTGCGTCGTCGCCGTACACGTAGCCCGACGGGAGGGCGTCAGCCGTGGTGACACCGTGGTAGCAACCTGAGCGACCCCAAGAGGAGCCAGGCGGTGCTACTAGTACGAAATGTTGGCTCCCAGCGCCAAGCGGCGCCCCGGCAGCCAGTTCGAGCCCAGTATCGCCCACTGACAGGCGAGTGCGCCAAGGCCTTTTTCGGGCCTACCCCCGCTGCTCGGCGAGTTGCTCGGCGGCAGCTCGGGCCTCGTCGACCTCAAAGATGGTGAGGCGAGCGATCGAGCTTCCGACCCAGAGGTAGACCCATCCCTCGCGTTGTCGAAGGCGCCCGTCGCCGCGGACCGGACGCCCGTCCTGGGTCACGACGGCAAACACGACCCCATGGCCGAGGTCGCTGACCTCCTCGAGCTCGAAGTCCAACTCCTCCCAGGCCCTGAACCAGTCCTCGACGGAGACCCGGATCGCCGCTCGACCCTCGGAGACGTCGCGGAACCGCCCGTCGAAGATCGTGCCTTCGGCGACGCCGGTCATCACCGCGTCGAGATCACGGCGATTCAGAGCCTCGATCTGCTCGCGCACGAGCTCAACCCGGTCGGGCGTCGCGGACTCCACCGGCATCGCCAGCCAGTATTCCGCAAGGGGGATGCGTGGACGACCCCGCCCGCCCTCGGCGCGGCCCTGGCGGTAGCGACGCTGGATGGAGGGCGCTCGAGGCCCCAACCAGGGCGACAGGCACGACGAGGGCTCCCGGCTCGCCTGCGGGATACTGGCGGACGTGTCGCAGGGAGAACGTGGAGGTCGTACGGCGTGCCGTCGCAGCGCTCAACGCACGCGATGTTGACGCCTATCTCGCGTGCTGCACGGAGGATGTGGAGCTCCATACGCCGCTCGAGCCCGTCGTCGGGGCGTATGAGCGGCGAGAGGGCATGGCAAGGTGGCTGGTCGACATCGAGGATGCCGTCCCCGACTTCCAGATCGATCTTCGGGAGGTACGAGCGCTCGGCGACCGCCAGGTCCTGGCTTTCGTCCATCTCGGCTCAACCGGTCGCGCGAGCGGTATTCCGATGGAGGGCAAGACGACCAACGTCTATGACCTCGTCGACGGCAAGATCAGGCGAACCCGCGTCTTCTCCGACCGCGCCGAGGCCTTCAGAGCCGTTGGGCTGGAGGAGTAGCCGTGGCCCAGGAGAACGTGGAGATCGTCAGGGGGATCTATGACGCATTTGCGGCGGGCGACCTGGCCGCGCTCAGCGAGCGCAGCGATCCCCGCCTGGTAACGGTCCGCTACGAGCCCGATCTGACGATGTGGCACGGTTTCGAGGGCTTCCTGCAGGCGACAGCGGACTGGACGTAGGGCTTCGACGAGTTCAGCATCACCGCCGACGAGCTCCTCGACGCAGGCGACAGCGTGATCGTGCTCTTCCACCAAAGCGCGCGAGGCCGAAGCAGCGGCGCTGTCGTGGAGGCGGACTTCTGGTTCGTCCACAAGCTCGCGAATGGAAAGATCACACGGCTCGCCATGTACGCCACGAAAGAGCTTGCCTTCAAAGCCGTTGGGCTGGAGGAGTAGGCCAGGGCGCCGTGGCCGCTCGCGAGATCACACCGCTCCTCCTCTCCCAGGACCGCGACCGCGCCGTCACCGACCTCGGGCGCGAGGCGTAGGCGATGGCGCGGGGGAACGCGGAGATCGTGCGCGAAGCGATCGACGCCTTCAACCGGCGCGACCTCGACGCGGCCGGTCGAGATTTCGACGCCGAGGCTGTGGTGGATTGGTCGGAGTCCCGCGGAGTCGAGGCACGCATCTACTCCGGCCGTCGCGCGATCCAGAGCTTCCAACAGCACCTTCCTCGAGGTGTTCGATCGCTTCCTCGTCGAGCCCACGGAGCTGATCGAGTGCGGTGGGCATGTGCTGGTCGTCAACCGAACACGCTTGTGGGGCCGGGACGGGATCGAGGTCGAAGCGCACAGCGTCGAGGTCGTGAGCTTCAGCGACGGGCATATCGTTCGGTGGCGGCTCTATCGCGACCGGGACGACGCCCTCAAGGCCGTTGGGCTGGCGGACTAGGCAACAACCGGGCGGCAGTCGCCAGAAAATCCGAACGGTCAGACTTCGCCCTGCGGCGGCGACGGCTCTTCCTCCGCGCGCCGCAGGCGCGCCTCGGCACCTTCGCTGATCCGCTCGAGTTCCCTGAGGCGCGCCGTGCTCGTCGGGCGCGGTCCGTACGTCTTCGCCCGGTAGAGGTCATAGCGCTCGCGCGCGTAGCGGGCCTCGGCTCGTAGATCCTCGATTCGCTGGGGGCGGGGCATCGTTGCCTTGGTGTGCGCAGGCCGTACCCTGGCCGCCGCGCTGTGGACGCGGCCGGCTGGGGTCTAGGCGCCTGTGAGCGGCTCGGCAGCCGGCTCGCCATGAGGCGGCTCGGCGCCCTCTACGGGCGGCTGGCCTGGCGCTGCGGTCGGATCGTCCGGCTGCTCTGACGCCTGTGCGGCCGCGAGCTTCCGGGCTTCCTTTCTGAGCTGCTTCTCGGCTCGCTGCTCGCGGAGGCGGTGTTCACGCATGATCTTCGCCATCGTGGTCTTCTTCTTGCTGCTCGAGGCCATGTGTCTCCAGTTCCTTGTGGAGCGTGGGCGCGGGGATGTGCCCCGGCGCTAGCGGGGCTCGCGCGCTCGCCGACCGTTGCCGACGAACGCGCGAGGCGCCTCAGACCGCTTGGACGTTGACCGCCTTCGGGCCCTTGTCCCCGGCTTCCGAGTCGTAGGTGACCTTCGCGCCTTCTGCGAGCGAGCGGTAGCCCTCGCCGACGATCGCGCTGTGATGGACGAACAGGTCCTTGGACTCGTCATCGGGTGTGATGAAGCCGAATCCCTTGTCGTCGCTGAACCACTTCACGGTTCCTGTAGCCATTGTGCTTCCTCCGGTGTCGATGTGCTGCGAACCCGGAGATGCTGTGAGCAAGACTACGAGCGCTGGCACGGCGTTTGTTGGACTTACCGTCCAACCGAGCCACCGACGCTAGCACGGGACCGCATGCCGCGCACGCGACGCCCGCGAGCCTGCAGGCGCCCGTCCGCTTCGATCCCTACCGCGGCTGAGCCTGTCCTGCGCCTGCCTTCTCGTCGAGCGCGACCGCTTCGTCCTCGCCCTGATCGCTCGCGTCGGGGTCGACGCTACGTGCCCTATCGTGCTGCTGGCGAGCCGTCTCGGCCGTCTGGTCGGCCTCCATCGCGCGCTGCTGCGCGAGCGCCTCGTCGCGTTTGGCCTGGGCGGCCTTCTCCTCGGCTTCGGCCTGCGCGCGCCTTGAGCGCGCGGCGTGCTCGTCCGCGGACGCACGCGCGGCTTCCACCTGGATCGACTGGGCCTGTGCCTCGCGGTGCAGCCCTCGGGCTTCCTCGCGGCGCGCTCGTTCGCGCCGCTTACGCCCTGCTGCTGCCAGAAATGCCAGGGCCGCGATCACGATCACGGCGCCGACAGCGATAGCGATGATCGCTCCGGTGCTCATGTCTTCTCTCCTCCCGTAGTGAACGGGTCCCGCCCGGACTTGCGCCGGGCGTCGCCGCTACTCAGATGCGTCCAGCGCGCCTTGTTCCGATGCCGCCCCTCATGAACAGGATCAGCACGACAGCCAGCAGCAGGATGAACAGCAGCGGGTTGACCGCGATGCCGCCGAAGATGGCAGCCAACACCAGAACGATGAGTAGCAACTCGATTATTCCCATGGCATGGCAGTACCACCCGCCCGAGGGCTCCAAACTGGAGCGCGGCGCCTTGCCGGCCGGTACCGTTTCAACGACGCAGATTGAGGACGCGGCGCAATCAGGGGGCGAGGGTGGGCGGCACTTGATGAGGGGAAGGTTCCATGGGTGCGCCCATGCGGCTGCAGCAGTGGCGGTGCTCGCAGCCGTGGTTCTCGCCTGCGCAGGAGCCGCACCGGCCCGCGCGGGCGCGCAGCAGCTCGGTGAACTCTCCTTCGTGCAGTGCTTCGGACGCGTGTCCGGCTGCGTGAACCTCCCCAACCTCGAAGCGGTCGCGAGCGCGCAGGGGCTCGCGATCAGCCCGAACGGTTCCTCGCTCTACGTGACCGCCGCCCCGGGCGTCCTCACCCACTTCTTCGTCGGCTCCGCCGGCGAACTCGCGTATGACGGCTGCGTCAGCGACGACGGCAGCCACGGGCTGTGTCTCGACGTGCCGGGTACCAGCTCACCTCTCGAAGGTGCGCGTGGGGTCGCGGTGAGCCCCAACAACGCCTCCGTCTACCTGGCGCCGGTCACCGCCGAAGACGTCGTGCATCTGTTCGCGAACCCCGAACAGGGCCAGCTGAAATGGGACGGGTGCGTGAGCAACGACGGCTCCGGAGGCGCCTGCGCCGACGTGCCCGGGAGCGGGCAACCGCTCGCCAACACCGAGCGCCTGGTCGTCGCTCCGGACGGCTCCTCCGTGTACGTCGCCGGCAGGTTCTCGGTCGCGCGCTTTTCGGCGGCACCCGAACAGGGGCAGCTCACATTCGCCGAATGCCTCACGGATGAAGGCGAACAGGGGTGCGCGGCCGTGCCCGGCACCGGCCGGTCGCTGGGCAACGCGGAAGCGATCGCCATCAGTCCGAGCGGCAGATCGCTCTACGTCACCACCCCCACAGGGGGATCGGAGGGCGACGTGGCACACCTGAACACGAACCCGCCGCTCGGTCCGCTCAGCTGGAGCGACTGCGTCTCGAGCACCGGCGACGGCGGTTTCTGCAGCCGTCCGGCCAAGACCGAAGACGCCTTCCGGTTCGCCAGCGACGTCGCCGTGAGCCCCGGTGGCGAAGACGTGTACGTCTACGGGGAGACCGATCAGGTCATCTCGCACCTGAGCGCCGATCCGATCAGCGGCGCGCTCGGATTCGACGAATGCATCGAGGGCGCAATGGAAGTGGGGTGTGCCCAGGCGGTGCCCGGGCCGGCGATGTTCGAAGGCGCCGGAAAGATCGCGGTCAGCGGCGATGGCCGCTCCGTCTACGTCGTGTCGAATCACGCGATCGTCGTGTTCAGCCGAGAAGCGAACGGCCGTCTCAGCTTCGAGCAGTGTCTCGCGGACACTGCGATCACCGGCTGCAGTGACCTACCGGGAGAACCTCTGCAGAAAGATGCGGAGGGGATCGTGGTCAGCCCGAGCGGCAACGCGGTGTACGTGGCGGGTGGTGTGACGGGCTCCTTGATCGAGCTGGCGCGCGCCACCTCGACCAACTCGGCGCCGCCGAGCGGCCCCGGCGCGGGCGGCAGCCCCAGCAGCGGCCCGCCGCCCGCGACCAACCCGGGAACGTTCACCGCCGCGCAGCTTCGTGCGAGCCTCGCGTCCCAGCTGGTGCCCAAGGGCCCCAAGGCGAAGCGGGCGAAGGTCGCCGCCCGGCGGGGTTACACGTACTCGTTCCGCGCGCTCGAGGCAGGCAGCCTCACGATCGGCTGGTACTTCCTGCCGGAGGGCGCACACCTCGCTCGAAAGCCCCGCCCTGTCCTGCTCGCCTCAGGCCAGGTCAGCTTCAACGCGGCAGGCAGCAGGACCCTCACGGTGCACCTGACCCGCGAAGGAAAGCGCAGGCTCGCCCACGCGCGCACGTTGAAGGTGAGCGCGAAGGGCACGTTCAGGCCCGCGGCTGCGGGCGCGGTCACGGCCACGCGGACGTTCACGCTGCGTTAGGGCTCGCCGCCGACCACCAGCCGCGCGCGGGCCGGGCGCGCCGCTACCCTGCCCCGATGCCAGGGCGCCCTGAGTCAGCGCGCATCGTGCGGGCGTGCTCGGCGTCGCTGGCCGCGGCCGTGGTGCTCGCGCTCGGATGCGGGAAGTCCGAACCCGGCCCCGAATCCGCGACGGCGACGGCGACAGCCACCGCGGCCACGGCGACCACGGCCACGCGCGCCGTCCCGGGCACGCCCACCGTCACGACCCCGACCGCACCGCCTGGCCCCGCCGAACCCGGCGCGCGGCCCGAAGGCTCGCGGGCGCCGGCCGGCGTTGCGCCCGCGCATCCCGTGCCGGTTGCCTTCCGACCCGCGCCCGGCGCCCGCTCCGATCAGGAGGTGCGCGAAGAGCTGGCGAAGATGTCTGCGCTGCAGCGCGCCGAACAGCGCAGGCAGCTCAGCGCTGCGGCGGCGAACCTCGCGGGTCTGCTGCCGTGGACGCTCGAGCCCAAGTCAGGGATCCAGCTCAGCGTTGCGTCGGAGTTCACCGACTACGGGCTGGGGCTCGCGTGCGGCGGCCTGCTCGGCCGCCACGAGCTCGGCGTCGCGCACAAGACCGCGCCGTGCGGCACGCTGATCACGTTCACCTACAACGGGCGCAGCATCACCGTGCCGGTGATCGATCGCGGCCCCTACATCGCGGGCCGCGAGTGGGATCTCACGGGTGCCACCGCCGAAGCGCTCCACTTCCCGGGCCTCGCGCGCATCGAGTGGTCGCTCGCCGGTTGACGGACGTCGCGCGCCGGTCGATGCGCGAGGGGACGGGTCGCGCCGGGCTGCACCGACGCCGCGTGGACGCCCTGTCCCCGAGCCCCGACGCTCCTCTACGCGCTTCGCATGCGCGCGTAGGCACCCGACCCCTCGCTTCTCGCGCGCTGCCCCTCAGACCCCGCTGAGCTCGCGCGCAGACGCCGCGCGTGCCTTTGCGCGGTCGTGGTTGTACACCCACCGGACCTGCTCGGGCTCGCGCTGCGCTTCGCGCTGGGTGAGCCACTCGGTGTAAGGGTCAGAACGCGTGATGCGCGCACCGAGGAACTCGGCTTCCTGGCGGGTGGCGGCGTCCTGCAGGTCGGGGTGCTGCGTGAGGGGGCGGCTGAACACGTCCGTGTCGCGCTCGCTGGGTGCGCTCTGGAACAGTCGCATGTGAGTCCTCCCGTGGATGATGTCGCGTTGGTGGTGTGGCTGAGAGCCCGTCTCTCGAAGCTCGCGGTCCGCTGCTGTGAGTGGGCGGCTCGCCGATCGCGTCGGGCGACGCCACACACAATGCACACCCAGCCGCGCGCGCACGCGATCTCTAGACATCCGATCGATGTTTTGCCGCGCAGGGCCGACACGGGTGTCGTCCCGCGCGTCGTCAGGCGTGCCCGAAAGGGGCAACGCGGAGGCCATCCGCGCGCGGCTCGGGCCGCGTCGGGGGCATCGCTAAGCTGGCCCGAGCGGTTGCAGGCAGGCAGTTCGCAGCGCAGCGAGCCGGTCGCCGCGCGCCGCGCCACGGAGCGAGCTCGGGATGGGCTGTGAGCCCGCGTTGGCGCCCGCGCGCCTGCGGGGTGCGTGCGCACCCCACCACCGATGGAGCGCAAACGGAGAACGCAGATGAGCGACGGTCCCGCAATCGAGGTCGAGAACGTGGTCAAGCACTTCGGCGAGGTGCGCGCGCTGGACGGCGTGGACCTCGTGGCCGAGCGCGGCCGTGTGCTCGGCCTGCTGGGCCCCAACGGCGCCGGCAAGACCACGCTCGTGCGCGTGCTCACCACGCTGATCAAGCCCGACGCGGGCAGCGCGCGGGTGCTGGGGCGCGACGTGGTCCACGAGGGGCCGCTGGTGCGGGAGGAGATCGGGCTCGCGGGCCAGTACGCAGCCGTCGACGAGAACCTCACGGGGATGGAGAACCTCACGATGGTGGGGCGGCTCTACGGCTCGCGCCGGCGCGCCGCCAGGGAGCGCAGCCGTGAGCTGCTCGAGCGCTTCGACCTCGTGGACGCGGCGAACCGACCCACCAAGACCTACTCCGGTGGCATGCGCCGCCGGCTCGACCTCGCTGCAGCGCTCGTGGCGAAGCCCCCGGTCCTGTTCCTCGACGAGCCCACGACCGGCCTGGATCCGCGGAGCCGCCTCTCGCTGTGGGAGGTGATCGAGGATCTCGTCGGTGAGGGCACGAGCGTGCTGCTCACCACCCAGTACCTCGACGAGGCAGACCGGCTGGCGCACAACATCGCGGTGATCGACCACGGCCGGCTGATCGCCGAGGGGACCCCCGAGCAGCTCAAGGACCGCGTGGGCGGCGAGCACCTCGACGTGACCCTCGAGCAGCCCGGGGACACCGATCGTGCCGTCACCGTGCTCGCGCCGCTGTGCGCGGGCCGCCCCACCGTGGACGGCAACGTGATCCACGTGGGGGTGCGCGAGCGCCGCGGCAGCATCGTCGACGCGGTCACGCGCCTCTCGGACGCGGGGATCGCCGTGGAAGACCTCGCGCTGCGCCGCCCCTCTCTCGACGATGTGTTCCTCGAGCTCACGGGCCGTCCCGCGGAGCCCGCGTCCGAGGAGCGCGACCTCGCGGACGACGGCCCCGCCCAGCAGGAGCGCGCGGCGTGAGGCGCCTGGTCACCGACACCCTCATCATCGCCGAGCGCAACCTCATCAGGCTGCCGCGCGCGCCGGAACTGTTCATCGGCTTCACCCTCCAGCCGATCATGTTCGTGCTGCTGTTCAACTACGTGTTCGGCGGCGCGATCCGCACGCCCGGCTACTCCTACATCGACTTCCTGATCCCCGGGATCATCGTCCAGAACATCGCCTTCGGCGGGTTCGCGACGGCGCTCGGCCTCAACGAGGACGTGCGCAAGGGGCTGATCGACCGCTTCCGCTCGTTGCCGATGTCGCGCGCGGCAGTGCTCGGCGGGCGCACGCTCGCCGACGTGGCCACCAACACGCTGTCGCTCACCGTGCTGCTGGTAACCGGCGTGATCATCGGCTTCACGTTCCAGAGCAGCTTCGGCGAGGCGGTGGCGGGGTTCGGGCTGCTGCTGCTGTTCGGCTACTCGTTCTCCTGGTTCCTCGCGTTCATCGGGCTGCTGTCGAAATCCTCCGAATCGGTCAACTCGATCGGGTTCATCGTGGTGTTCCCGCTCACGTTCGTCTCCTCGGCGTTCGTCCCGGTCAACTCGATGCCCGCCGGGCTGCGCGACTTCGCCGAAGTGAACCCCTTCACCGTGATCGTCGACGGGCTGCGCCACCTGTGGCTCGGCGCGCCCGCGCACAACAGCGTGTGGGGCTCGGTTGCGTGGTCGCTCGCGATCATCGCCGTGTTCGCGCCGCTCGCGGTGGCGCGTTACCGCCGCGCCGCGGTGAGCGCTTAGAGCCGGCGGACGAGCCGCCTCAGATCGCGCCCTCCACGAGCGTGCGCAGCGGGCGCTCCTGAACGGTGGCCGTCTCGGGGAGGTCCTCCGTCGCGCCTCGCCGTGCGCGGAACATCACCGCCGCCGCGAGCGCGCCGAACGCGAACATCCCCGCGGACCACGCGAACGCGGTCGTGTAGCCATGGACGGTCGCCGCGGCCAGCAGCTGCGCGGTCGGGTGCGCCGCCCCCACGAAGCCGCTCGCAGCGCTGCTCGCCACCGTGCTCAGCAGGGCGACGCCGACCGAGCCGCCCACCTGCTGGTTCGCGTTGACCATCGCCGAGGCCACTCCTGAGTCGCTCTCGCCCACCCCCAGCGTGGCGGTGGCCATCGCGGGCGCGAAGATCAGCCCGAACCCCATGCCCATCACCAGCAGCGACGGGAGGATGCTCGTCGCGTAGGTCGAGTGCACGCCGAGGCGCGTGAGGTACAGCATCCCCGCCGCTCCCAGCGCCATCCCGGAGACGGCCAGCGGCCGCGGCCCCACGCGGGGGAGCAGCCGCGTGCTCGCGAGCGTCGCAGAGAGCATGATCGTGGCCGTCATCGGCAGGAACGCGAGGCCGTTCGCGATCGGCGAGAACCCGAGGTTCTGCTGGAGGTAGTAGGTGAGGAACATGAACACGGCGAACACCGCCGCCGCCGCGATCCCGATCGCCGCGAACGCGCCGCCGCGGTCGCGGTCGAGCACCACGCGGAGCGGCAGCAGCGGGTTCGCCACGCGCCGCTCGATCGTCACGAAGAGCGCCAGCAGCACGCCCGCAGCCGCCAGGAAAGCAACCGTCGTGGCGCTGCCCCAGCTCGCCGTCTGCGCGTTGTTGAGGCCGTAGACCAGGGCGAACAGCCCGCCCGAGACCGTCAGCACGCCCGGCATGTCCAGGCGCGCACGGGCGGCCGGGCGCTGGTTTGAGAGGAGCGCCAGCGCGCCCACCGTCGCGAGCACCGCGAAGATCAGGTTCACGAACATCGTCCAGCGCCAGTCGAGCGTCTGCGTGAGCACGCCGCCAAGCAGCAGGCCGAGCGACGCGCCCGAGCCGCCGATCGCGCCGTAGACGCCGAATGCCTTGGCCCGCTCCCGCGCGTCGGTGAACGTCGTGGTCAGCAGCGACAGCGCCGCCGGCGCGAGCAGCGCCCCGAACGCGCCCTGCACCGCGCGGGCGCCCACCAGCATGCCGAAGCTCTGCGCCGCGCCGCCCGCGGCGGACGCGAGCGCGAACCCCGCCAGGCCGCCGACGAACGTCCACTTGCGGCCGAACAGATCGCTCACGCGGCCGCCCAGCAGCAGGAGGCTGCCGAACGCGAGCGCGTACGCCGTCACGATCCACTGGCGGTTGTCGTTCGTGAAGTGCAGCGCCTGCTGCGCGGAGGGGAGCGCGATGTTGACCACGGTCGCGTCGAGCACCACCATCAGCTGGGCGATGCCGAGGACCGCGAGGATCAGCCAGCGGCGCTCGTGGTGTGGATTCGTGGATGTCATCAGGTGCCTCCGAAAGTGGATAACGACTATCGACTTCAGCCAGCGTAGACCATCAACCGGATACTGTCAATCCATTTGGAATCTTTTTTCCGACTGGACACCGTCCGTCCATTTAGCTACAGTTGATACATGGCAACGACCAGCGAGAAGCCGCTGCGCAAGGACGCCGAGCGCAACCGCCGGCGGATCCTCGACGCCGCCGCCGAGCTGTTCGCCGAGCGCGGGCTCGCCGTGACGCTCAACGACATCGCGCACCACGCAGACGTGGGCGTGGGCACCGTCTACCGGCGCTTCCCCGACAAGGACCTGCTGATCGATGCCCTGTTCGAGGAGCGGGTGCACGAGCTCCTGGACCTCGCCGAGCAGTCGCTCGAGTGCCAGGACGCCTGGCAGGGCCTCGTCGAGTTCCTCGAAGGCAGCCTCGAGCTCCAGGCGCGCGACCGCGGTCTCAAGCAGCTGCTGCTCGGCACGCCGCAGGGGTGCGCCAAAGTCGGCGGCGTGCGCGAGCGCATCTTCCCGATCGTCAGCGCGCTGCTCGTGCGGGCGCGCGAAGAAGGCCGGGTGCGTGCCGATGTCGAACCCGGCGACCTCGCCGCGGCCCAGTGGATGGTCGGCGCGATCCTCGACTACTCGCGCGAGGTCCGCCCCGAGCTGTGGCGCCGCTACCTGCACGTGCTGCTGCGCGGCCTGAGCGCCGAGGCCACGGTGCACGACCCGCTCCCGGTCGCCGCGCTCGGGCCGCAGGAGCTCGACTCCGTGATGAGCTCCGGCGCGCTCGCGCGCCGGTAGGCGGGCGCGTCTCGCCCGCGCGCGGTCCGCCTTTTCCTGCGAGCGAGATTGCGAGGGTTGACAAGCGTTGGGCAGAGGCGGACCGTGTCGGCCATGAGGGGGAGGGATGCGGGCCCTGTTCTCGATTCGGTCTCTGGGGGGAGCACCGCCGTCCGGACCGCGCGCAGGTCGTTCCACCTGGGCCGCATCGGTCGCAGCGGTTCGTGCGAGACGCCGCCGCGCGGCATCCACTACGCGGCCGAGTGCGCCGACATCGACACGATGCTCTCGCTCCTGGAGGAGTTCGAGGTGGTCGCCCACGCCTCGCCCGCAGCGCCGCAGGACCGCGCGCTCGCCACGGTGCTGTTCACCGACATCGTCGGCTCGACGGCGCACGCGATCGCGCTCGGCGACCACGGCTGGCGGCGCGTGCTCGACCATCACGACGGGATCGCGCGCAGCGCTGTGAGCGCGTGCGGCGGCCAGCTCGTCAAGCGCACCGGTGACGGGATCCTCGCGACGTTCGACAGCCCCGCCCACGGCCTCGACTGCGCCAAAGCGCTGCGGGGCGCGCTCGCCCACGCGGGGATCGCGATCCGCGCCGGCGTCCACACCGGCGAAGTCGAGCTGCGCGAGGACGACGTGGCGGGGATCGGCGTGAACATCGCCGCGCGGGTCGCAGCCCTCGCCGTGTCCGGCGAGCTGCTCGCCTCGCGCACCGTCAGGGACCTCGTCGCCGGCGCGGGCTACGCGTTCACCAGCCGCGGGCAGCACACGCTCAAGGGGATCCCCGGCCGCTGGGAGCTGCTCGCCGTCACGTGAGCCGGCCCGCGGCCCCGACCGCGCCCGCGCGAGCGCGCCCGCGCTACGCTGGGTTCGGGTGCAGGTGGGGAGTCACACGAGGGCACGGATCGCGCTCGGACGCGCTGGCGGGGGAGTCGCGCTGACGCTGTGCGCCCTCGTGCTCGGCGCCGCCGCCACGCCCGCCGCCGCCGCGCCGGCGTGGCTCGCCCCGCACCAGCTCCCCGCAACCGGCGCTGTCGTGAGCGAACCCGCGATCGCCGCGGATCCCGCCGGCGACGTGATCGCCGTGTGGGTCCAGCAGGAAGGCGGGGGTGAAACGGAGGTGCTCGCCGCCGAGCGCCCGGCGGGCGGAGCCTTCACCGCCCCGGTCGTCGTCGCTGGGCCGGGCGCCGGGGTGGGCGATCCGGCCGTGGCGCTCGATGCCCACGGAAACGCCCTCGTGGCGTGGGCGAAGGCGGGCACGATCGAGGCCGCGGTGCGCCCCGCGGGCGGCGCCTTCGCGGCCTCCGAAGAACTGTCCGTCGGAACCGAAGACGGCTCTAGGCCGGTCGCGGCGTTCGACTCCGCCGGCGATGCGGTGGTCGCGTGGGAGGCGGTGAGCACCAGGGGCCTCCCCGTCTTTCACACCGTCGAGGCCAACGTTCGACCCGCGGGCGGCGGCTTCGGCGTGCCGCACGAGCTCGATTCGATCGAACAGGTCGCCTCGGAGAACGTGAGCTTCGCGCCGCTCGAGATCGCAGCGGACGGGGCCGGCAACGTGTACCTGGCGTGGGCGGAGAGCCATGAACAGCCCAGCAAAGAACACGTGTCCTCGGCCATCGACGTCGCGAAGCACCCCGCCAAAGGCGCGTTCACCGTCACCACCCTCGCCAGCGAGAAAGAACGCGCCGTGACCGAACTCCTCTCCGGGCCGGCGGTGGCAGCGGACGCCGCGGGCGACGCCGTCGTCGCGTGGGACACGACGGTGGAAGGCGCGCGCGTCGAAGCGAGCGTGCAGCCGGCGGGCGGGACGTTCAGCAGCGAACCCGAAGCCGTGTCGGCTCCCGGGTCGAAAGCATCCGGCGCGGCCGCCGCGTTCGACGACGGGCGCACCGCCACGGTGGCGTACTCCGCCCCGGTCGGGGAAACAAACGCCGTGTTCGCCGCCTCACGACTGCTCGAAGGCGGGTGGGGCATTCCCGAACGGCTGTCCGAACCGGGGGTAGCCGCGGACGACCCCGCGGCCGCCCCGCTCGCGGGCGGAAGCGCGATCGTGGGCTGGGTGCAGCCGGGCGAAGGCGAACCCGCCTCGATCGAGGCATCGACCCGCGCGGGCGCCGGGCCGTTCTCAGCGCCCGTCCAGGTCACCCAGAGCGCGGGCACGCTCAGCCTGTCGCAGCTCGTCTCCGACGCGCTCGGCGACGCGGTCGCGCTGTGGACGATCGAAGCGGCGCACACCTTCGAAATCGCCGCCTACGACGCGGCCGGTCCCACGCTGGGTGGTCTGGCGATCCCGTCGTCGGGCACGGTCGGGCAGTCGCTGCCGTTCTCCGTCTCGCCGCTAGACGTGTGGTCCGGTCCGGGCACCACCACATGGGAATTCGGAGACGGCGCGGCAGGCAGCGGCACCAGCGTCACCCACGCCTACGCATCTCCTGGCACCTACGCCGTCACCGTGCACGCCGCCGACGCCCTCGGCAACACGTCCACCGCCAAAGGCTCGGTGACCGTCGCGCCCGCGGTCGTCCCGGTCGCTCCGCCGCCCCCCGCCGCACCGCCGCCGGCCTCGCCGCAGCCCGCAGCGCCGACCCGGGCACCGGCCGCGCCGGCGCCGCAGAGCCACGCACCAACGCTCACCGCCGTGGGCGAGTCCCATCGCGAATGGCGCTCCGGCAGCGCGCTCGCGACGATCGCCGCGCGCCGGCGCCGCGCGCCGGTGGGAACCGCGTTCAGCGTCACCGCCGACCAGGCCGCCAAGCTCACGTTCGCGTTCACGCAGACGGTGTCGGGGCGCAGCGTCGGCGGCAGGTGCGTGCCGGTCACGGCGAAGAACCGGCATGCGCGCCGCTGCAGCGTGTCGCGTCCCGCCGGGATGATCGCCCTGCCGGGCCTGCGCGGGCTCAACACCGTCCTGTTCGAGGGCCGCGTGTCGACCTCCAAGCGCCTGCGGCCGGGGCGGTACGCCGTCGCGATCAGCGCGAAGAACGCAGCCGGCGAACGGTCCGCCACGAGCACGCTCTCGTTCGCGATCGTCGGCTAGCGGCTCGGCCGTCCCAGGCGTCCGCCAGAATCGCAGCATGCGCCGTACCGGCCTCGCCGCCTCGCTGCTCGCCGCCACGGCGGCCGTGCTGATCGCCCAGCTTGCGCTCGGCGGAGCCCTCGCCCCCGCAGCACGGATCGCGCCGTCGGGGCTCGCCTACTCGAGCGCGAGCGCGCGCACGGTCCAGCGCCAGCCGCCCGCGGGCAGCTGCCACATGATCGGGTCCGGGCTCTATGCGCGTCCCGACCCCCGGTGCACCCCCGGCGCGGTCAACCCCGAAGTCACCCAGTCCACGATCGCCACCACGATCTGCCGCCCCGGGTGGACCGCCACGGTGCGTCCTGCCGAGTCGATCACCGAGCCCGAGAAGCTCGCCTCGCTGCGCTCCTACGGGGTCAAGGGCGCGTCGCGCTTCGAGTACGACCACTTCGTGCCGCTCGAGCTGGGCGGGGCGGTCAACGACCCGCGCAACCTGTGGCCCGAGCCCGACTACTCCGCGCCGTCGGGCTTCTACCTGAACCCGAAGGACCACCTGGAGTACGTGCTCAAACGGCGGGTGTGCGCGGGCTCGATGACGCTCGCCCAGGCGCAGCGCACGATCGCGCTCGACTGGCCGAGCGCCTACCGCTCCTTCGGCTGAGCGCCGGTTGCGGCCCGGCCCGCCGCGCAGTGCGGCGCTGGCATACGATCCCCGCATGGCCGGCACGCACACCGAGCCCGCGCTCGGGATCGTCCCCACGCAGGAGGAGACGCTGCTCCGCGAGGCGGTCGCCGGGATCTGCGCGAGCTTCGGGCGCGAGTACATGCAGCAGAAGCGCGACGCCAACGAGCCCCCGCGCGAGCTGTGGGACGCGCTCGCCGCGCGCGGCTACATGGGCGTGAACATCCCCGAGGAGTACGACGGCGGCGGCCTCGGGATGACCGCGCTGTCGTGGGTGGGCGAGGAGATCGCCGCCGCGGGCTGCTCGCTGCTGCTGATCGTGGTCTCGCCCGCGATCGTGGGCAACATCCTCGACAAGCACGGCACGCTCGAGCAGAAGGAGCGCTGGCTGCGCGGCATCGGCGCCGGCACCACCAAGATCGCCTTCGCAATCACCGAGTCGGACGCCGGCTCGAACTCGCACAAGCTCTCCACCTCGCTGCGTCGCGATGGCAGCCGCTTCATCCTCAACGGCCAGAAGACGTTCATCTCCGGCGTGGAGGACGCCGACGCGGTGCTCGTCGTCGCCCGCACGCGCCTCGCCGACGGCGAGCTGGGCCTGCCCTCGCTCGCGATCGTCGACGTCGACGCGCCCGGCTTCACCCGCCAGTCGATCCCGATGGCGGTGCGCGGCGCGGACCGCCAGTGGACGCTGTTCTTCGACGACGTCGAGCTCGAGGAGGAGCGTTTGATCGGGGGCGAGAACGGCGGCCTCGGCGTGGTGTTCGACGGGCTGAACCCAGAGCGGATCATGGGCGCGTCGATCTCCACCGGCGTGGGGCGCCTGGCGCTCTCGCTCGGCGCCGCCTACGCGCGCGAGCGCGAGGTGTGGGGCCGTCCGATCGGCGCCCACCAGGGCGTCGCGCACCCGCTCGCCGAGGCCAAGGTCCAGCTCGAGCTGGCGCGCCTGATGACCCAGAAGGCCGCCGCCCTATACGACGCCGCCGCGCCCGGCGCGGGGGAGTCGGCGAACATGGCCAAGTACGCAGCCGCCGAGGCCGCGATCCACTGCGTCGACAGCGCGATCCAGGCGCACGGAGGCAACGGCTTCGCGCTCGAGTACGGGCTCAGCGACCTGTGGTGGGCTGCACGCGTCGCGCGCACCGCCCCCGTCTCGCGCGAGATGGTGCTCAACTACGTGGCCGAGCACTCGCTCGGGCTGCCCAAGTCCTACTAGCGCGAGCGCCCCGCACCGCTCACGGCGCGAGCCGCTCCACGACCCAGCGCCCGCCCTCGCGCCGGTAGCGCAGCCGATCGTGGAGCCGGTCGTTGCGCTGCTGCCAGAACTCGTACGCCTCCGGCCGGACGCGGTAGCCGCCCCACTCGGCCGGGATCGGCGGGTCGGCACCCGCAAGCCGCTCGTCCAGCTCGCGCACCGACCGCTCCAGCGACTCGCGGTCCTCCACGACCGCGCTCTGCGGCGAGGCGAGCGCGCTCAGCTGGCTCGCGCGCGGGCGTGAGCGCACGTAGGCCGCCGTCTCCTCCTCGCCCACGCGCTCCACCGGACCCTCGATCCGCACCTGGCGGCCGAGCGGGTCCCAGTGGAACAGGAGCGCCGCGTGCGGGCTCGCCGCGAGCTCCCGCCCCTTGCGGCTGAGGTGGTTGGTGAAGAACACGAACCCGCGCTCGTCGCGGCCCTTGAGCAGCACCATCCGCGCCGACGGGACGCCCGCGGCGGTCGCCGTGGCGAGCGCCATCGCGTTCGGTTCGCGCACCCCCGCGTCCCCCGCCGCCACGAACCACCGGTCGAACTGGCGCAGCGGGTCGGGATCCGCGTTGGCCTCGCGCAGGGGCTGCCCGTAGTCGGTCATCGCGCTCGGGAGGATAGGCGCGCTGGAAGCGCGCACCGCGCGGGGGCATGGGGGGCGGGGCCCCCCCCGCGTGCGCCCCCACCCAACGCGGAGCGTA
>JAICYC010000118.1 GCA_025934395.1 Solirubrobacteraceae bacterium
CGGGGCGTGCGCCTGCGGGAGGCCCGCCGCGGCGCTGGCCGGGACGCCCGCCGCCGCCGCCGGGACCGCGGCCACCCTGGCCGCCGGGCCCGCGACCGCCCGGACCGCCGCCCGGACCGCGCCGGCGCTGGCGCACCGGGCCGAGGCCCTCGCGATCCGGGCCGCGACCGCGGCCGCTCTCGCGGGAGGCGCCGAGACCCTCGGTCGCACCGCCGCGACGGCGGCGCGCGTCCTGGTCGCCGAGCCGGGTGTCGCCCGTCGAGAGGCCCTCGTAGCCCTCCGGCATGATCTCGCCCTTGTTGATCCAGACCTTGACGCCGATCCGGCCCGCCCCGGTCTTCGCCTCGACGAAGCCGTAGTCGATGTCGGCGCGGATCGTGTGCAGCGGCACGCGGCCCTCCGAGTACTGCTCGGAGCGGCTCATCTCGGCGCCGCCGAGGCGGCCGGAGCACTGCACCTTCACGCCGGCGGCGCCGGAGCGGATCGCGGAGGCGAGCGAGCGCTTCATGGCGCGCCGGAACGACACGCGGTTCTGAAGCTGCTCGGCGATCGACTGCGCGACGAGCTTCGCGTCGAGCTCGGGGCGCTTGATCTCGAGGATGTTGACCTTGATCTGCTTCTTGGTGAGCTTGTGCAGGTCGCGACGCAGGGCATCCACTTCGGTGCCGGACTTGCCGATCACGATGCCCGGCCGGGCGGTGTGGATGTTCACCTCGAGTTCGTTGGAGTCCTTGCGGATGGTGATGTCTGCGAGGCCGGCGTGGGCGAGCTTGTTCTCGATGTGCTCGCGCACGCGGATGTCCTCGGCGAGGTACTCCGAGAAGCTTTTCTCGTTGTACCAGTTGGACTTCCAGTCGTGGATGTAGCCCACGCGCATTGCCTCTGGATGAACCTTCTGTCCCATCTCTTCTCAGCCTCTCTGCTTTCGGGACTCGCCCTGTGTCCTCGCAACCAGTGCGATCGTGAGGTGGCTCGTGCGCTTGCGGATCGGAGTGGCCCGCCCCATCGCGCGCGGCCGGAACCGCTTGATCGTGGGCCCCTCGTCGGCGAACGCTTCGCGGACGATCAGGTCTTCCTCGAGCAGCTCGTGGTTCGCCTCTGCGTTGGCGACGGCCGACTCGAGCAGCTTGCGCCAGTCGCCAGCCACCTCTCGAGGGGTGAACTCGAGGATAGCGCGGGCCTCTGCAACGGTCTTGCCGCGCAGGTGCCCGCAGACCATGCGCGCCTTGCGCGCAGAGGTGCGCACGTAGCGGGCCTTCGCGCGCACCACACGGCGGCGCTGTGGCCTGCCGGCGTCCCTGCCCGCACCGCGGCGCGCCGCAGGTTTCTGCGCAGGCGCTTTCCCTGCCGGCTCATCGGCGGCTTTCTCGGCTTTGGCCTCGGTGGCGGGTGCGTCCTCGGCGCTCGCTTTGCGGGCGCGCGGTTTGGCCGCTTTGGCTTTGGGCGCGGGTTTGTCGTCCGCCTCGCCGTCAGCGGCTTTGGCGCGTTTCGCCGCAGGTTTAGCGGCGCGTTTGGCTTTGGCGGGTGCTTTGGCCTCGGGCGCGGCGCCCTCGTCCTCTGCTGCGGTCGCCTCGTCGTCGCGCTGCTCGGGCTCGTCCGCCATCTACCTCACCTTGCCCGAGCCGGCGTGGCCGCGGAACATGCGCGTGGGCGCGAACTCGCCGAGCTTGTGCCCGACCATCGCCTCGCTGATGAACACGGGCACGTGTTTCTTGCCGTCGTGCACGGCGATCGTGTGGCCGACCATCTCCGGGAAGATCGTCGACGCGCGCGACCAGGTGCGCAGCATTTTTTTGTTGTTGGCGGCGTTCAGCGCCTCGATGCGGGCTAGCAGGCGCTCTTCGACCCACGGGCCCTTCTTGCTCGAACGGCTCATCTACCCTTGCCCTTCCCTCGCCGCCGGCCGCGCACGATGTAGCGGTTGGAGCCCTTGTTGCGTTTGCGCGTGCGGTAGCCGAGCGTGGGCACGCCCCACGGCGTGACCGGGTGGCGACCCGCGGTGGTCGATCCCTCGCCGCCCCCGTGCGGGTGATCGACGGGGTTCATCGCCGTGCCGCGCGTCTGCGGGCGCACGCCCATGTGACGCTTGCGGCCCGCCTTGCCCACCTTCACGTTCTGATGGTCGGCGTTGCCGATCACGCCCACCGTGGCGCGGCACTCGGCGCGCACCATCCGCATCTCGCCGGAGGGCAGGCGCAGCGTGGCCATGTCCCCGTCCTTCGCCATCAGCTGGGCGGAGGCGCCCGCGGAGCGCGCCATCTGGCCGCCGCGACCGGGCTCGAGCTCGATGTTGTGGACCACGGTGCCCACGGGCAGGCGCGCGAGCTCCATGCAGTTGCCCACCGCGATGTCGGCGCCCTCGCCGGAGGCGACGGTCATGCCCACGGTCAGGCGCGCAGGCGCGAGGATGTAGCGCTTCTCGCCGTCGGCGTAGTGCAGCAGCGCGATGTAGGCGGAGCGGTTGGGGTCGTACTCGATCGCAGCCACCCGCGCGGGCACGCCGTCCTTGCGCCGCTTGAAGTCGATCCGCCGGTACGCGCGCTTTGCACCGCCGCCGCGGTGGCGAGCGGTCTTGCGCCCGTGCGCGTTGCGGCCGCCGCTCTTGGTGAGGCCTTCCACGAGCGACTTCTCGGGCTTGTCCTTGGTGATCTCCGCGAAGTCCGGATAGGACACGAAGCGGCGTCCGGGGCTCGTCGGCTTGGGCTTGCGGATCGGCATCTAGCCCTCCACCCCTTGGAGGCCCTGGAAGATCGGGATCGTCTGACCCGCCTCGATCTGCACGATCGCCTTCTTCCAGGCGCGCGTGCGCCCGCGCGTGAGCCCGCGGCGCTTGGGCTTGGACTTCACGCTCATCGTGCGTACGTCGAGCACGTGCACGTCGAAGATCTCTTCCACCGCCTGGCGGATCTGGGTCTTGTGCGCGTCGGGGTGCACGCGGAACGTGTAGCGGTCGGCGGCTGAGAGCACGTAGCTCTTCTCGGAGACGACCGGCCGGATCAGGATCTGGGTGTTGTCCATCACTCGCCCTCCTTGCCGCGCGGGGCCTTCGAGGCGCGGGCGGAGAGATCTGCGAGCGCGGCCTCTGAGACGACCAGCGACGCAGCGCCCACGAGCTCGGTCACGCCCACGTCGGCGGGCGTGCGCACCGCCACCCGGGTGAGGTTGCGGAACGACAGCGCCGCAGCGGACTCCTCGGCGCCCAGCACCACGAGCGTGGGGCGTGGCTGCCCCCAGTCCTCGAGCAGCTCGTGCGCCTGGCGCGTCCTGGGCTCGGTGAAGCTCGCCGCGTCGAGCACCGCGATCGAGTCGCGCCCGGCGTGCAGCGAGAGCGCGCTGCGCAGCGCAGCCCGGCGCTCCTTGCGGTTGACCTTGAAGGTGTAGGAGCGGGGCTGGGGACCGAACACCGTGCCCCCGCCGGTCCACACGGGCGAGCGCGAGGAACCCGCGCGGGCGCGGCCGGTGCCCTTCTGCCGCCATGGCTTCGCGCCACCGCCGGTGACCATTCCCCGGGTTTTGGTCGCAGCGGTGCCGCGCCGTCGCGCGGCCTGCTCGGCACGCACGCTCTCGTGCAGCAGCGCGCGCCTGAAGCGCTCGCCGAACGCGGTGTCGTCGAGCTTGACCTTCTTCGAGGCGCTGCCGCCGAGCATCATCGCTTCAGCCATCGCTGCGCACCTCGACGATCGCGCCCCGCGGCCCGGGGACCGAGCCGCGCACGAGCATCAGGTTCTCGCGCGCGTCGACGCTCACCACCTCCAGGCCCTTCTGCGTGACGCGCTTGTTGCCCATCTGCCCGGGGCCGCGGATGCCCTTGATCACGCGCGACGGGGTTGCCGAGGCGCCGATCGAGCCCGGCGCGCGCACGTTGTGGGAGCCGTGCGACTTGGGGCCGCTGCTGAAGTTGTGGCGCTTGATCGTGCCCTGGAAGCCCTTGCCCTTCGAGACGCCCGCGATCTTCACGCGCGCGCCCGCCTCGAAGGCGTCCACGGTCACCGACTCGCCGAGCGTCAGCTCGCCGACCTCGTTGCGGAACTCCACGAGCGTGCGCAGCGGTGGCGCGTCGACCTTCTTCAGGTGGCCGAGCTCCGCTTTGCTGAGGTGCTTCTCCTTGGTGGCGTCGAAGGCGAGCTGCACCGCGTCGTAGCCGTCGCGTTCCTCCGTGCGGATCGCCGTCACGGGGCACGGGCCCGCCTGCAGCACCGTCACGCGCGCGACGCTGCCGTCGTCCTGGAAGACCTGGGTCATCCCGAGCTTCTTGGCGAGGATCGCTGGCATCGTTGCTGGTCGGGAACTCGGGAGGGGCTCAGGTTGCGAGGCGGATCTCGATGTCCACGCCCGCGGGTAGGTGATCCAGGCGCTGGAGCGAGTCGACCGTCTTCGGCGTGGGCTGGTGGATGTCGATCAGCCGCTTGTGCGTGCGGATCTCGAAGTGCTCGCGCGAGTCCTTGTCCTTGAACGGCGAGCGGATCACGCAGTACACGTTCTTCTCGGTGGGCAGGGGCACCGGCCCGGACACGCTCGCGCCGGTCCGCGTGGCGGTCTCGACGATCTCCTTGGCGGCCGCCTCGATGATCGAGGTGTCATAGGCCTTCAGGCGGATCCGGATCTTGTTCTGGCTGGTCGCTGCCATCTGCTTCGGTTTCGGTGTCGCTCTCTCGGTGTTGTCGGGGGGCAGGCTTGCACGGGCCGCGTGGCTGGCGGCCGGTCCGCCGGGCGCGAGGGCCCCTTGGCGCGAGCCCATCGCGGGCTCCGCCCCCTCGCTGCACGCCTTCCGGCGGGCCTTCTAGTCGTATCGGTTTGCTTGATGCGCGCGGCCCCGGTGGTCCGGGGCCGCTGACGCGGGTACTACTCGATGATCTCGCTGACCACGCCCGAGCCGACCGTGCGGCCGCCCTCGCGGATGGCGAAGCGCAGCCCCTGGTCCATGGCGATCGGCTGAATCAGTTCGATCTCCATCTGGACGTTGTCGCCGGGCATGACCATCTCGACGCCGTCGGGCAGCTTGGCCACACCGGTGACGTCTGTCGTGCGGAAGTAGAACTGAGGCCGGTATCCCGTGAAGAACGGGGTGTGGCGACCACCCTCCTCCTTCTTGAGGACGTAGACCTCGGACTTGAACTTGGTGTGTGGCGTGATCGAGCCGGGCTTGCACAGCACCTGGCCGCGCTCGATCTCCTCGCGCTTGGTGCCGCGCAGCAGGCAGCCGACGTTGTCGCCCGCGCGACCCTCGTCGAGGATCTTGCGGAACATCTCGACGCCGGTGACGACGGTCGAGGAGGTGTCATGGACACCGACGATCTCGACGGTGTCGCCGGTTTTGACGATGCCCTGCTCCACGCGGCCGGTTGCGACGGTGCCGCGGCCGGTGATCGAG
>JAICYC010000067.1 GCA_025934395.1 Solirubrobacteraceae bacterium
GCGCTGATCGGGCGAGCATGGACGAACCGGACGTTTCGGCCGCCAACCGGAAGGCGGCCGCAGCAGCAAGCAGTGCCGTTTTGCAGGCCAAGCGCCCGTAGCTCAGTGGATAGAGCGCTCGCCTCCGGAGCGAGAGGTCGGAGGTTCGAATCCTCCCGGGCGCGTGCGGGGGCCGCCGGCTACGCCGATCGCAGCCCGCCGGAGGCGAGCCTCGCGCCGAGCCGCGACGCGCGCGGGAGCCGCCGGGCGAGCGTGACGGCGACGCGGTCGGAGCGGCGCATGTGCGCGTCCGCCGCGTCGAGCGCGGCGCGTTCCCCGCGCTGCTCGCCGACGACATAGACGCGCCACTCTTCGGGCACGCCCTTGAGCTCGTGGGTCCCGCGGTCCTCGAAGGCGATGTCCGAGCCGATCACGAGCTCCTTGACGGTCGAGGACACCGCGACCTCCCCCGGGCCCGCAAACGCTCCGATCCGCGCACCGATGTGAACGGCCATGCCCGCGAGATCCTCGCCGATCACCTCGCACTCGCCGGTGTGAACCCCCGCGCGCAGTTCGATGTCGATCGCGGCGACCGCGTCGCGCAGGGCCACCGCGCAGCGAATCGCCTTCGCCGGTCCGTCGAATGCCGAGAGCGCGCCGTCGCCGATGTGCTTGACCACCCTGCCGCCGTGCTCCGCAACCACGCGCTGCACGAGCGCATCGTGGGCCTCGAGGACGTCGCGCCACGCGCGGTCCCCCAGCTCCGCCGCGCGAGTCGTGGAGGAGACGATGTCGGTGAACAGGACCGTCGTGAGCACGCGATCCGTTGACGCCCGGTCGACGCCGCCGGTCACGAACCGCTCGACCTCGTCGATCACGCTGTCGGCGAGCTCGCGGTTCTGCCCGATCCAGAACACGTGGTCGATCCCGGGAAGCTTCACGAGGCGTGCGCCGTCGATGCCCTCGGCGAGCAGCTCCCCGCAGGCCGGCGGGATCACGCGGTCCCCATCGAGGTGGATCACGAGCGTGGGCACGTGCACCGACGGCAGGACGTCGCGCACGTCGATCGAGAGCACCGTGTCCAGCAGCGCGCCGGCCATCCGCGGGCTCGCAGATGCACGCGCGAAGATCCCCCAGAGCGCGATTCCGCGCGCGCCGAGACTCGGCGCGAACAGCTTCGCCAGGCGCGCGCCGTCACCCCAGTTCTCGATCACCCCGCGCATCTCCGCCAGCTCGTCCCGCGTGCGTGCAACGACGTCGGGCGTGTACACGTCGGGGTTGTTCGCGACCGCCGCGAACGTGCCGTAGAGGACCAGCGACGTGATGCGCTCGGGCCGCGTGGCAGCGAACAGCAGCGAGGTCGGCCCGCCCTCGGAGATGCCGAAGAGGACCGTCTGCTTCGAGCCGACCGCGTCGAGCACCGCCTCGACGTCGGCGCAGCGCTCCTCGAGCGTGGGCAGGTGGGAGATCGGGTCCGACAGCCCCGTGCCCGGCTTGTCGTAGAGGATCAGCCGCGCGAACGAGGACAGCCGGGTGAGCATTCGCGTGGTGCCCGCGTCCGTCCACGCGAGGTCCAGGTGCGAGACGAATCCCGGTGAGATCAGCAGGTCGGTCGGGCCGTCGCCCACTACCTGGTAGGCGATCGAGATGCCGTCCCGCTCCACGTACTGGGTGGGTGGCGGCTGCACACGGCGAGTGTACGCGCGAGATGCCGTGCGCAACCGCAGCGGCAACCGCGAGCGCCCGCGGCGCATCGCCTCCGGCCGCGTATCCGTTGCGCCGCGGCGACTAGACTTCCCCGCTCCAATGCCCTCCGCAACGAGACTGATCGGGCGCCTGCGCGGCGACTCCACGAGCAAGGCGCCGGCGCTGCGCCTCCCGCGCGACATGCAGGAAAACGAGGCTCTGCGGGAGACCATCCGCGCGGTGGAGGCGCACACGATGACCAGCGCCCACCGCCTCGCCGCGGTCGTCCAGGCGGTGGAGCACATCGAGAAACGCAAGCTCCCCGGCGCGATCGTCGAGTGCGGCGTCTGGCAGGGCGGCAGCATGATGGCCGCCGCGCTCACCCTGCGCCGGCTCGGCGTGGACGATCGCGAGCTGTACCTCTACGACACGTTCGCCGGGATGTCCGAGCCGGAGGACGTCGACCGCAACCATGAGGGCAGCAGCGCCGCCCAGGTGCTCAGCGAGCAGCTTCCCTCGGCCACCTCGATGGCGGACTGGTGCAACGCGGGCGTGGAGGAGGTGCGCGCCAACATGGAGAGCACCGGCTACCCCTCCGAGCGCGTCCACTACGTGGTGGGCAAGGTCGAGGACACGATCCCCGCCACGCTCCCGGGCCCGATCGCGCTGCTGCGTCTCGACACCGACTTCTACTCCTCCACGCGCCAGGAGCTCGAGCACCTGTACCCGCTCGTCCCCTCCGGCGGGATCGTGATCCTCGACGACTACGGGTTCTGGCAGGGCGCGCGCCAGGCCGTCGACGAGTTCCTCGCCGACAAGCCGGAGATCTTCCTGAACCGGATCGACGCGCCCGGGCGGCTGCTGATCAAGCCGTGACGGAGGCAGAACCGGTCCTCGTCCCCTCGAGCGGGGCGCTCAGACCGTCCTCTGCGCGGTGCCGTCCCAGCGCTCCCGCCTGCGACGCTCGGCGTCCATCACCGCAACGTCGATCGCCGCCTGCACCCGCTCGCGATCCCCGGTCGCCAGCAGGTCGATGCTGAGGCCGCGCAGCAGCGCGATCAGGAGCGTCGCCCACGCCTGCGCCTCCGACTCGCTCGCACCGAGGGCGAGGATGTTCGACCTCGTCAGCTCCACGCGGCGCTCGATCGAGCGCCGCACCGCCGCCGCGTACCCCGCGTCGCTGTAGTGGCTCTGGGCGAGCACCTCCAGGAACAGCCTGATGTCGCGCTGCCCGTTGGGCGAGGCGAGGTGCTGCCACAGCCCGCGCAGCCGCGCCTCCATGTCGAGCCCCGGCTCGGATACCCCGTCGGGATAGAGGTCGCGCGGGGTGAACGTGCGGTCGAGCAGGTGTTCCACGATCTCCCCCACCAGCGTTTCCTTCGTGCCGAAGTGGTGCTGCAGCGTCACGTGGCTCACGCCCACCGCCTCGGCCACACGCCGCAGCGTCAGGTTCGCCACGCCGTGCTCCAGCACGTACTCGGCGACCGCCTCGAGCAGTTCACCGCGGCGGTGCTGGTAGCGCAGGGCCCTCCCGTCCACGCGCGTTGCCATCGGTCAAGGATAGTCGCCGGTCTCACGCGCGATTCGCCGCCCGCTCGACGCGGCTATTCGCCGGCCTGCGCGCGCGCCACGAGCTCCTGCATCCCTCCCGTCTCGAGGATCCGCGCCGCGTGCGCGAGGCCGGGGCGCAGGCGCGCGAGCACCGCCACGCCCGCGTCGTGTTCGGCTTCGAAGCGCCAGCGGCCGAACTCGTAGCGTGCTTCGATCGTCGAGCGGTACCGCGCCCCGTCGTTCTCGATCACGAGGTGGGGCAGCACGCGGGCCAGCTCGTCCATCACCAGCGCGCCGAGGCGAGGGCTGCCCGCTGCCGCCAGGTAGCCGCGCGCGAACGCCAGCGACCCGACGCAGCCGCCCTTCGGGAACACCGTCACCCGCGCGCGTGCTGCCGCCGTGAGGTCTTCGCACGCCCGCCGGTAGCGCCCGCCTTCGATGTTGCTCACGAGGTCCTTGGCTGCGGCTTCGATGCCCGCACGTGAGTAGGTGCTCGGGCTCGTGGAGCTGCAGCCCGAGACCGCGGCCGCGCAGCAAAGGCTCGCCAGCACGGCACACGAGCGCGCTGCCGGCCTGCGCCACATGTCGAGCCTGCCGGGAATCGCGCCGCCCCCGGCGCGCGCCTTGCTGCGCATGCGGGCAGCGTACCCGCCGTGCTGGGGCGCAGCGTCGCTCAGGGAGCGTGCGACAGCGCCCGGCTGAGCAGCATCTCGAACAGCCGCTCCTCGATCGCGGCGGGGAACGGCAGCGCCTCGCCCGTGCTCACGAGCGTCACCTCCGCGCGCTTGTAGAGGAAGCCCAGGATGTCGAGGTAGAACGGGACGTTCAGGCGTTTGACCGTGAACACCGCCGTCAGGCGCCATCCGAACCCGCCCGCGCTGCCCGGGGCCGGCGGCGTCCCCTGCGTCACCCCCACGTGGGTCACCTGCGCCCCCGCGCGCGACTGCGAGAGCAGCTTGCGCAGGTAACTGCCCAGGCAGTCGCGCGTGTGCGGGCTGCGCAGCACCTTCAACTGCGCATCGGCGCTCGCGGCCTTGGGCAGGAAGCTCACGTTCGAGCTGACGCTCACCTGCAGCACGTTCACTTTGCGCTTGAACTGCGGCGATGCCTCTTCGCCGCTGCCGAGCGCGTTGCCGAGCCCGCCGGCGCACGAGGCCAGTTCGCGCTCGATGCTTTCTTCGGCCGGCGTCGTCTTGTGCTGCGATCTGCTCGTAGCGGTGAACCCCGGCAGGTCACCCGCGCGCAGGTTCACCGCCGCCGCGAAGCTGCGCGCCTGCGCATCCGACGGCGGCGCTTTCCCTCCGCCGCCCTTCGGTTCGCCCGGCGCCTGGCCCTTGGGGCCGCCCGACGGCGGTGCCGTCTTCGCCGGCGGCGCGGCCGTGCTGCCGCGTGCCACCACCGTCGTGACGGTGTGCGGGCTCGTCTTGCCGCACGCCACCAGCAGC
This sequence comes from Solirubrobacteraceae bacterium, assembly GCA_025934395.1. Classification (GTDB taxonomy): domain Bacteria; phylum Actinomycetota; class Thermoleophilia; order Solirubrobacterales; family Solirubrobacteraceae; genus Palsa-744. The sequence continues at coordinate 4,662 of JAICYC010000067.1, forward strand.
GTGCAGCACAGCAGCACAGCCGTCCAGGCCAGTCGCCGGACCGGCCGGGCGGCGCCGCGGTTTCCGCCCACGGTCAGCGGTTTCCCGCGGTTGCGAGCAGCGCGCGCGTGGCTCCTGCGAGCTCGAGCAGCGCCTCGCGCGCGTCCCTGCTCACCCCCGCTGCGCTCACGAACCCGTGCACGAGGCCGCTGAACCGGCGCGTGACGGTGGGCACGCCCGCATCGCGCAGCGCCTGCGCGTACGCCTCGCCCTCGTCGCGCAACGGGTCGAACGCCGCGGTGGCGACGATCGCCGGCGCGAGGCCCTGGAGGGAGTCCGCCAGCAGCGGCGAGGCGCGCGGGTCGAGCGCGTGTTCCTGCTCGCCGCCGAGGTAGTGGGAGTCGAACCAGTCCATGCGCGAGTTGGTCAGGAAGAACCCCTCGCCGAACAGCTCGCGCGAGGGATATCTCGACCCGAAGCGGGTCACCGGGTATATCAGCAGCTGAAGCACCGGCTGCGGGTCGCCGGCTGCGCGCGCCGCCTGGCATGCCACCGCCGCGAGGTTCCCGCCCGCGCTGTCGCCGGCCACCGCCACGCGCCCCGGGTCGGCGCCGAGCTGCGCCGCGTTCGCCCGGGCCCAGCGCAGCGCTGCGTGGGCGTCCTCCGCCGCTGCCGGGAACGGGTGCTCGGGCGCGAGGCGGTAGTCCACCGCCAGCACGTGCGCGCCCACGTGCGCCGCGAGCATGCGGCACACGCCGTCGTGCGTGTCGAGGTCGCCGAACACGAACCCGCCGCCGTGGAAGAAGACGATCAGGTCCTCGCTGCCGCCGGCAGCGGGCGCGTAGTGGCGTCCCGCCATCGGCGTCTCGCCATCGATCACCACGTCGCGCACCCGGCCGATCCGCGTCTCGCGCGCGCCGTAGAGGTCGGCGCTGCGCCGACGCGCCGCGCGCGTCTGCTCGGGCGTCACCGTCGCGATGTCCTCCTCGCCGTCCAGCTCCAGCAGGCGGAGCATCAGCTGCGTGCTCGGCGCGAGCGTCTCGCCGTCGATGGATACCGGCGGGCGCCCGGAGAGGCGCAGCTGCACCGACGGCGGCAGCGCGAGCAGCCCGCGCACGATCGCGCGAAGCGCGCGTCCCCTCGGGGTCATACTCACGAGCGGAGCGCTCGTCGCTGCGCTCGTGGATGTGCTCGTCGCGACGCTCACTCAGGGAGATCCTGACGCAACGCACGCAGCGATACGACCGGCAGCACCGCTCCGTCCTCTCCGGAGGGGGCCGCCGGCCGTTTTCGCCGGCCTTGCTCTGGCCTATCTCCCGAGCTTTCCCGCGTGCTCGATCGCGCGCGCGATCAGCACGACGCGGCTTTCGCGCAGAGGCTTTCGTACGGTCCTTCGTGGCCGGTGAATTCGATCACCTGCTGGAAGGTCGAGCGGTTCGTCCACCTCATCGTGAAGCGCGGGATCAGACCCGGCGGGAACGTGATCCGCACCTTGTTGGCGCGCCATTTGCTCACTTCCCTGCCTTTCTGGATCGCCTCCTCCGCTTCGGAGGCCGACTGGATCGCCGTCCACAGCGACTGGGCGCACGAGGAGAGTTCGCCGCCGCCGCAGTAGCCGCGGCTGAAGGCGCCTTCCACGGGCTGCCCCAGCACGGAGCGCAGGTCCTTGCTCACGTACCCGTACCAGCCGCTGTCGTAGGCCGAGCCCTGGGCCGACGGGGCGTCGTCGGGCGAGACCATCGAGCGGAATTCGGGCAGCAGGTTGCCGAGCACCGGGCTCAGCACCGCTTCGCCGATCGGCGTCCAGACGGCGTCCATCGCCGCCGCACCGGCCGCTTTCGGCTCGACCGTGCCGAGCCTGCTCGCGCCCGCTTCGACCCACGAGTTGATCGAGTTGACCACTTCCTGGGCCAGCGCGCTCGGCGCGCTGCCGTGTGCGAGCACTTCCCTGATGATCGGCCAGTCCTTCAACGCCGGCAGGTCCTGGAGCGCCGCCCGATTCATGATCGACGCGTCGGAGGCCTCGGTCATGCCCGTCGTGAAGCCCGTGTAGAGCTGCACGCGATGGACGGGGCCGTAGGAGTAGTTGTCCGACGCCGCTCCCCATTCGGGCGCGGGCTTGTTGTTCCAGTTGGTGAACACGTCTTTGGCCGGATCGACTTCGTGCGGGTGCTGTTCGAGCGTCAGGAAGCCTTTCCAGTCGTATTCGCCCGTCCCGAACGTGGGCAGGCTCGGGTCGGTGCCCGGCGCCAGGACCGGCAGCCGTCCGGTCGAGAAGTAGGCGATGTTTTTGCCGTCGAGGTAGGCCATGTTGAACGTCGTCTCGAGGTGGTTTGCCGCTTCGAAGAACGACTGCGGGCCGTGCACTTCGTTCGAGTCCATTTCGCTGAAGGCGAGCTCGCCCGCCGGCTCGCGCCCGCGGGTGGCGCGGTCCTTGGCGATCGCGTACGGCGCGCCTTTGACCGTCACCGTGCCCTGGATCGGGCCGTGCACGCTTTCCATGAAGTGGATCTCCCTCGCGGGTTCGCTGCCGTGCGCGCCAAGTTCGCCCGCGTCGCGTTCCACGAGCGCGATGCATTCGCCTTTGTAGAGGTAGTGGGTGGATTTGCGGGTGGGCGGGCCTTCGGTTTCTTCGTCGGGGTTGCAGAGCTGCTCCAGGAAGTCCTGGGTGTTCTCGCTGCCCGCGCTCGTGAGGCTCCACGCGAAGTCGCGGCCGCGCCCGATGAACACGTACGGCGAGATCGGCGCGATCACCCCCTGGGCGTCGATGCCGCCGCCGTGGAGATCGGCCTGCATCACGATCTCGGGGTAGAAGTAGCCGAGCTGCGGGCCCATCACGGCGACGGGATGCCCGTTGGCGGTGTGGCCGGAACCGGCGAGCAGGAAGTTCGACGCCTTGCGCCGCGACGCCTTCAGCGCCGTTTCGGCTTTGAGCGCCGCGCTGCTCGCGGATCCGGGGTCGATCACCGCCGCGCCCGGCGTGGGGCCGGTCGGGACCGTGTCGTACGGGAACGGCGTCGTTGCCGTCGTGGGAGCTTCCGGGTCGTTGACCTCCTTCAGGTCACGGAACACCTTCAGCCCGTCTTCTTCGCCGAACTTGCTCTGGAGGTTCGCGAGCAGCTGCGAGTTGCCCACTTCGCCGCCGCCGCCGTTGCCGAAGATCGAGCCGATGAACGCGAAGCCTGCGATCGCATCGACGACGTTCACCGGCGGGAGCAGGCGGTGTTCGCCCAGGGACGCCTCGTAGGCGTTGATCCCTTCGGCCCAGTTTTCGAGGTCTTTGAGGACCTGTTCGCCCTTGGGCCCCTGTTCGAAGAGCACTTTCTCCTGTTCGGCCACGAATTTGAACGTTTCCGCGCTGGGCGTGAACGAGCGCGCCTGCAGCAGCAGGCCGAACGGGTTGATCCCTGGCACGTCGTCCGCCGCGGCGAACGCCGGGCCGAGCCCGAGCGCGAGCAGCAGACCGCGGTCCTCCGCCGCGACCCAGCCCGAGCCGAACATCACGTCTTCGCGGTTGGCGCCGTAGACGTGCGGGATGTCGTGGCTGTCCCGCAGGATTTCGAGTCCCGCCTTGCCGGTTGCCTCCGTGCGGAGCACCGAGCCCTGCACCCCGAACTTCTCGTTCAGGTAGTCGAGTTCGAGCTTTTTCGCGTTGACTTTGCCCTGCAGCGGCGTGAGCGCGTCGTACAGCGTTCCCTGATCGGTCGAGAACGGACCGATGAAGAACCCGCCTTCCGCGCCGGGCGCGAGGATCTGGAACGCGCCGCCCGAGTAGTCGGTCCCGATTTCCGCCGCCGAAGCGGAGGTGGCGAACAGCGTCCCCAGCAGGAGCAGCACGCAGGCCACGAGCCCGCCCAGCCCTCTTCGTGCCGCCCTCCGGAGCGCACCGCGCCCCGATCTGCCGTACGCCTCGCACCAGGCCTCGCCAGAGATCTGCGTCCTCGCGTCCATCTCGCGCCCTCCTCTGTTGCAACCCGGCCCGTGTCCGGACTGCCCCCTCGGATCCCCGTACCGGCGCGACACTACCATCGCGCCGCGGGCGCAATCGGCGCGTTTACACGTGCAGGCTGGGTGTGCTCGGGGCGGACTCCGCGCAAGGCTGCAGCCCGGGGGATGCCGGGCTGCAGCGGATCCCCTCTGGACCGTTTGTGAGCCTAGACCTCGATGTAGCGCACGAGCACGCGGCCGATCGTCACCACGTCGCCGTTGCTCAGCTCCGCCTGCTGCACACGGCGGCCGTTCACGAGCGTGCCGTTCGAGCTGCGGTCGTCCAGGATGCGCACGCCCTCCTCAGAGGGGACGAGGATCGCGTGGCGGCGAGACACCGATGACTCGTCGAGCCGCACGTCCGCGGAGATGCCGCGCCCGATGTGCAGCGTCTCCGTGCCGAGCGGGATCGTCAGCGTCCGCTCGGCGCCCTGCACTTCGATGTAGCGCCCGGGCTGGAGCGGGTCGGCCTCCTCGGCGCGCCGGCGCGAGCGCTCGTCGACGCACTCGCTCGGGTCGAACCGCTCGGTGATCCCGTCTGTGGTGGGTTGGAGCAGCGCTTGGAGGGTCATGGGCCATAGATAACCGCAGAGGCATGTGCCTAACCTCAAAGACTTCTAAGAAGCGCCGAAGAGCCAGACGCGAGAAGGGCGGCCGCGAGCGCGTATCCGGTCCTCACGCGGACGTTGCCCTCGTGCGGGCCGTGCCCCTGACGTACCCTGGATGGGCAGATGACGATGCTCCTGCAGCCGCTGCTCGGCGTCTCCGAGGCGATCGAGGCGGCCGTCCAGCTCGGGCCGCTGCTGGCCATCGGCCTGCTGTACGCCAAACGGGTCCGCACGCTCGCCCACAGCCGCCACCCGGTGCCCGGCTGGCGGCAGGCCTGCTTCTACGGCGGCTTCGTGGTGATCGCCGCCGCGCTGTCCGGCCTCGGCGGCGAGAGCCAGGAACTGCTCTACGCCCACATGATCGAGCACCTGCTGCTCGGCGACATCGCCGCGCTGCTGATCGTGCTGGGGCTCACCGGGCCGCTGCTCGTCCCGGTGCTGCAGATCCGCTTCTTCGATCGCCTGCGCGTGCTCGCCCATCCGCTCGTGGCGTTCCCGCTGTGGGCCGTGGACCTCTACGTCTGGCACCTGCCCGTCTTCTACGAAGCCGCCCTGCGCCACACCTGGGTCCACGCGCTGGAGCACGCCATGTTCCTCGGCTTCGGCGTGAACATGTGGATGTGCCTGTTCGGGCCGCTGCCCATGCCCCAGTGGTTCGGGAACCTCGGCAAGCTGGTGTACATCTTCGCCGTGCGCCTCACCGGGACGGTGCTCGGCAACGTGTTCCTCTGGGCCGGGGGCGCGTTCTACCCCTTCTACGAGCACGGCGACGCGCTCGCCGGCATCACGCCGGTCGCCGACCAGCGGATCGCCGGCGCGATCATGATGGTCGAGGAGTCGTTCCTCACGCTCGGGCTGTTCTGCTGGCTGTTCCTGCGCGCCGCGCGCGAGAACGAGGAGCGCCAGGAGCTGCTCGACCTCGCCGCCGCCCGCGGCGTGGAGCTCAGCGAGAAGCGCGCCGCGCGCGCCGTCGCCGGTGGGCACGGCGCAGAGCTGCGCAGGCGGATCGAGGGCGGCAGCGTTTCCGCCGCCACCGAGACCGCCGCTACGCGCGAGCCGGCCTGAGCGCAGGGCCGGCTCGGCCGTGGGCGTGGGGCGCCGCGCCGGCGACCGCTAGCCGCCGGCGACGGCCGGGAGGATCGTCACCTCGGAGCCGTCGTCGACGGGGGTCTGGAGCCCGTCGAGGAACCTGATGTCTTCTCCTGCGACGTACACGTTGACGAAGCGTCGAAGCGAGCCGTCGTCGTCGGCGAGGCGGGTGCGCAGCTCGTCGAAGCGGTCGAACAGGCCGTCGAGCACCTCCTGGACCGTTCCGCCCTCCACCTCGGCCTGCGACTCGCCGCCCGCCGCTGCGCGCAGCTGGGCAGGGATCTTCACCAGCACCGACATCAGAGCAGGATCTGCTGGCGCACGCCGTGCTCGAAGGACTCGAGCGTCGGCTCGATCGTGTGGGTCTCGAAGGTCCCGCGCACCGCGTCGAGGGTCTTCAGGCCCTCGCCGGTGATCACGAGCACCACGCGCTCGTCGGGGTCGATGTCGCCGCGCTCGGCGAGCTTCGCGAGCACCGCCGTCGTGACACCGCCGGCGGTCTCGGTGAAGATCCCCGTCGTCTGGGCGAGCAGCGCGATGCCCGCGCGGATCTCCTCGTCGCTGACCGCGTCCACAGCACCGCCGCTCGTGCGCGCGAGCTCCAGCGCGTACGGACCGTCGGCGGGGTTGCCGATCGCCAGCGACTTCGCGATCGTGTCCGGACGCACAGGACGGCAGACGTCGTGGCCTTCCGCGAACGCGCTCGCAACAGGCGAGCACCCCTCTGCCTGGGCGCCGTTCATGCGCGGCTGACCGCCGCTGAGGAGTCCGAGCTCGGTCCATTCCTCGAAGCCCCGCGCGATTTTCGTGAACAGCGAGCCCGAGGCCACGGGGACGACGCAGCGGTCCGGGAGCTCCCAGCCGAGCTGCTCGGCGATCTCGAACGCGAGCGTCTTGGAGCCCTCCGCGTAGTACGGGCGCAGGTTGATGTTCACGAACGCCCACTCGCGCTCGGCGCACAGCTCGGTGCACAGGCGGTTGACGTCGTCGTAGCTGCCGCGCACGCCCACCAGGCGTGTGCCGTAGATGCCCGTCGCGAGCACCTTCTGCTCCTCGAGGTCCGCGGGGATGAACACATAGGACTCGAGCCCCAGCGCCGCGCCATGCGCGGCGACCGAGTTGGCGAGGTTGCCCGTGGACGCGCACGCGATCGTCTCGTAGCCGAGCTCCCGCGCGCGTGTGGTCGCGACCGAGACGACGCGGTCCTTGAACGAGTGCGTGGGGTTGGCGGCGTCGTTCTTGACCCACACCTCGCGCAGGCCCAGCCGCTTGGCGAGGCGGTCGGCGCGGATCAGCGGCGTGCAGCCCGCGGGCAGCCCCACGCGCGATGCGAGGCGGCCGGAGGGGCCGGGAGGCCCGCCCGCCAGCGGCAGGAAGTCGGCGTAGCGCCAGATGTTCTGCGGGCCGCCCTGGATGCGCCGGCGCAGCTCCGCGACGTCGTGCGCGAGCCCATCGTGGTCGTAGACGACCTCCAGCGGACCGAAGCACCGGTCGCACACGTAGAGAGCCTCGAGCTCGTAGCTCGTCTTGCACTCCTTGCACTGCAGATGTGAGGCAGCCATCGGGACCCTTTCGCTCTTTGACGTGTCACGGTGTGGTCAAGAGCATTGAGCCCGCCACACATCTCTCTGGAATTGGCACCTTCCCGCTGTGACATGACGGTGGTTGCCGGGGTTTCGTAGGGCCAGGTCCCTCCACCCCTCTGGATGTGTCTTGCTATGCGTCGGCAACTATATCGATAAATCCGGCGCAGGCAATCGATCTTGCGGGACCCGAGCGACCCCCTTGGACATACGATCGGGCTGCGTTCACAGACGGGTAACGGGCGCCGCGATGCGGTGTAGCCCTTGCGGTGAGCATCTCTACCGAAGTCCCGCGGACCGTCGAGATCCCCGGCGACGCCGATCTGATTCCCGGCGCGACGCGCCGGCGGATGCTGATCATCGTCAACCCCTACGCGAGCACCGTCTCGGACCGCCTGCGCCACCTCGTCGTGTACGCGCTCCAGGGGCGCTTCGAGGTCGATGCCGTCGACACCGAGGCGCGTGGCCACGCCACCGAGCTGTGTCGCGAGGCCGCCCACGAGGGCTACGACGTCGTGGTCGCGTTCGGCGGCGACGGGACCGTCAACGAAGCCGCCAACGGCCTGCTCGGCTCCCCCACCCCGCTGTGCTGCCTGCCCGGCGGCTCGGCGAACGTGTTCGGAAAGATGCTCGGGATCCCCGGAGACGTGGTCGACGCCACCGAGCACCTGCTCGCGATGGCCGACGACTGGCAGCCGCGGAAGGTCGACGTGGGCGTCGTCAACGGCCGCTGCTTCACGTTCGCCTCCGGCCTCGGACTCGACGCGAGCGTCGTCGAGCGGGTCGACTCCAACCCGCGCCTGAAGGCGAGGCTCGGCGCCTACTACTTCACGTGGGTCGCGGTGAGCACCTACACGCGCCGCTACCTGCTGCGCCCTCCGCGGCTGCGGGTGCGCGCGGGCGGGCAGGAGCTCGACGGTGTCACCGCGGTGATCCAGAACGGCTCGCCGTTCACGTTCTTCCAGAACCGCCCGATCGAGATCGCCGACGGCCCCTCGCTGGACTCGGGGACGCTCAGCGCCGGCGTGCTGCACCGCGCCACCGCCGCCTCGATGCCGTCGATCGCCTGGCGCGCGTTCTCACGGCGCGCGCGGGTGACCCGCCACCGGCAGGTCAGCGGCATCGGCGACCTGCACGAGCTCACCGTCGTGAGCGCGGACGGGCAGCCGCTTCCCCTGCAGGTCGATGGCGACTTCCTCGGCGAGGTCGAGGAGGCGCGCTACTCGATCCGTCCGGCCGCGCTGACGGTCGTCTCCTAGGCGCGGCGCGACCCGCGGGGGCTCAGCGCTCTTCGCTGGCGCCCGGTGTAACGCGGTAGGCGTCGAACACCGAGTCGATGTTGCGCACGCGCGTGATCGCGCTCTTGAGCGCGTGCGTGTCGGCCAGCTCCACCACGAAGCGGTTCTTGACCATCGGACCCATCGACAGGCAGCGCGCTTCCAGGATGTTCGCGCCCGACTCCGAGAAGGCGCGCGAGAGGTCCTCGAGCAGGCGGTGGCGGTCCCACGCGTCGATCTGGATCTCCACCATGAAGCCGGTGGACTGCTCGCCCTCCCAGTAGACGTCAGCGAAGCGTTCGGGGCTCTTGCGCAGCAGCGCCGTGTTGGGACAGTCCTCACGATGGATCGTGATCCCGCGGCCGAGCGAGATGTAGCCCACGATCGGGTCGCCCGGCACCGGCCGGCAGCACTTCGCCAGCCGCAGCATCACGTCATCGACGCCCTCGACCCGGATCCCGTACTGGCCGGATGACTTCGTCGGCCGCCGCCGCGTGCGCCCTGAGCGCAAAAGGTCGGCGCCCGCCGCCTCGCCGTCTGCCGGCTCGCCCTGCTTGAGGCGCTGGAGCACCTTGTTGACGACCAGCTTCGGCGAGATCTTCGCCGCGCCGAGCGCGATGTAGAAGTCGTCCGCCTTCTTGTAGCCCACCTCGCGGATCACGTCCGCCAGCAGCGCCGAGCCCGTGATCTTCTGCGCGGGCAGCCCCTGTTTGCGCAGGTGCTCCTGCAGCAGCTCGCGACCGGTGTGCTCGGTGTCCTGGCGCGTCTCCGCCTTGAACCACGCCTTGATCTTGTTGCGCGCGCGCGTGGTCTTGACCATCGCGAGCCAGTCGCGCGACGGGCCGCGATCGCGCTTGGCGGTGAGGATCTCCACGATGTCGCCCGAGCGCAGCTCGTAGTGCAGCGGCACGATTTTGCCGTTCACGCGAGCGCCCACGCAGCGGTGGCCGATCTCGGTGTGGACCTCGTAGGCGAAGTCCAGCGGCGTCGCGCCCGCCGCGAGCGACTTGACTTCGCCCTTGGGGGTGAACACGTAGACCTCGTCCTCGAAGAGGTCCGTGCGCAGCGTCTCCATGAACTCGCGCGGATCCGAGAGTTCTTTCTGCCAGTCGAGCATCGAGCGCAGCCACTTCAGCTTGATGTCCTCGGGCTCACCCTCGCCGCGGCTGTCCTGGGGGCTGTCGGGCTGCTTGTAGACCCAGTGCGCCGCCACGCCGAACTCGGCCATTTCGTGCATCTCGTGCGTGCGGATCTGGATCTCCAGCGGACGCCCCTCCGGCCCGATCACCGTCGTGTGCAACGACTGGTACATGTTGAACTTGGGCATCGCGATGAAGTCCTTGAAGCGGCCCGGCAGCGGCTTCCACAGCGAGTGGATGACGCCGACCGTGCCGTAGCA
>JAICYC010000002.1 GCA_025934395.1 Solirubrobacteraceae bacterium
TACTCCGGGACAGGGACTCGAACCCCAAATTCGACATCCAGAGTGTCGCGTGTTGCCAATTACACCATCCCGGAAAGGAAGGCCCCAAGGATATCGGCGGCGCCCGCCGATGCTGAAGACGACGGGATGGGGTGCGGCTACAGCGCCGCGGGATGCCCGTTGGGCGCGAAGAACGCGGTGATCGCCGCCTCCAGGCCGGGGTCGAGCACGAGCAGGACCTCGTCGCCCGCCTCGATGGTGGTGTCGGGCTTGGGGACGAAGCCCGCGCCGCCGCGCAGCACGGAGATGATCAGGCTGCCCTCGGGAAGGTTGATGTTGCTCACGCGCTCGCCCACCACGGGGGCGTCGGCGGTCACCTCCAGCTCGATGATCTCCAGGCGCTCCTCTTCGAGCGCGAGCAGGTGCACGAGCCCGTAGCGGGGCACCTCGTGCTCGATCAGCCGCAGGATCAGGTCGGTGGCGGACACGGCGGGCTGGATCCCCAGCAGCCGGAAGTGGTCGTGGTTGCGGGGGTTGTTGACGCGCGCGATGATGCGGTCGCAGAGGTACTTCTCCTTGGCTACCTGGCCCACGAGGATGTTGTCCTCGTCGTCGCCCGTCACCGCGATCACCAGGTCCGCGCGCTGGATGCCGGCGCGCTCGAGCACCCACAGCTCGGTTGCGTCGCCGTACTGGATCGCGTGCTCGAACTCCTCCTCGTTGGCGAGGTAGGTGGGCCGCGAGGACTCGATCACCGTGACCTCGTGTTCCTTGGCGATCAGCTCGCGCGCGAGGTTGCGTCCCACCTTGCCGGCGCCGGCGATGATCACGTACACGGCTCAGGCCGCCTCTGGCCGGATCGCGCTCTCGAACATCTCGATCGCGTGCTTGGTGGGTGAGATCGTGTGCAGCCCCTGCTCGCGGTACCAGTCCGCCCGCGCGGGGTCCATCACGCGCACCACCGCCCGCGCTACACCGAAGCGCTTCTGGGCGATCTGCGCGATCACGAGGTTCGTGTTGTCTCCGGAGGTGGACGCGATGAACATCTCTGCGCGCTCGATGCCGGCTTGGATCAGCGCCTCCATCTCGAGCGCGGTGCCGACGGTGAACTGCCCGCCGGAGTCCTCCCAGCTCTGGGTCTGCCCCGCGTCGAGCCGCTCGTGGGAGAGCGGGTCCTGGTCGAGCACCGACACCTCGTGGCCGGCCGCGAGCGCCGTCTTGGCGACCGCCGAGCCGAGCCTGCCGGCGCCCACGATCAATACGAACATATGCGGAGAGCCGTCTCCATTAGCGGGCAGGTTAGACGATGGAGGCGCTGTCCCGGCGCGAGCGCCTGGACTGCTCCACGGGCGAGTCCTTCGCCGCGGGCGCGGTCACGATCACGCGGCACTCGGCCTTGCTGACGACGTACTTGGTGACGTCGCCGACGAACCCCTCGAGCGGGCCGCCGCGCCCCCCGAGCACGCCGCCGCCGCGGATCGCGGACGGTTCCTCCGCGCCGAGCACGATCGCCTCCACGCCGCGCCTGCGCGCCTCGTCGACGATCGCGAAGCCGGCCCGGCGCGTGCGAACCGTGGCGGTGGCGACCTGCACGCCGGTGTACTCCTCCCCCACCGCCTTCGCCCGCGCGAGCACCTGGCGGGCATGTTTGATCTGCGCTTCGGGGAGGCTCGCGTCGAGCGGCAGCGCCATCGGGATCACGAAGATCCACAGCGCCTCGATCGTGGCCTCGTCGATCGCGGCGTCGTCGGTCTGCTCGCTGGCCACCAGCAGCGCTGCGGTCTGCATGATGTCGTCGTCGAGGTCGGTGCCGAACAGCGGCACGAGGATCGAGCCGTACTCGCGCTCGTGTGCGGGCTCGGGGCGCAGCATCGCGGGCGACACCGTCACGCGCTTGAACAGCGACGTTTCATCGGCGCGGCGGTAGATCACGTACAGCAGCAGCCCGCCGATCATCCAGCCGAAGCCCACGTAGCGGGCGGGTTCGTGGATCACCACCACCGCCAGCCAGCCCGCGGCGGTGATGACCGCGCCGAGCACCGCGGGCAGCGGCAGCTGCGCGCCGCGGAAGCGGACCGACAGCGGGACGCGATAGGGGCGGTCGCGGTCCGGCTCCGTGTAGCGCAGGCGCACGATCGAGACGTGCGCGATCGTGAACGCGAGCGTCGCGCCGAACGCGTAGATGCCGATCAGGAAGTCGAGGCTCTCCGGCGCGACCAGCCCCGCCGCGAGCACGCCCGCGGCGATGATCAGCACGTACGGCGTGGAGCGCTGGGCGTGCAGGCGTCCGAGGCCACTGGGGATCTGGCGGTTGGTCGAGAGCGAGTACGCAAGGCGCGAGAGCCCGAGCATCGCCGAGTTGGCCGCGGCCAGCAGCGTGACCGTCGCGAGCGCGCCCACCAGGTAGAGCATCCCCTGCTCCAGCCAGTGCGGGTGCACGCGCTCGACGATCCCCACCATCGGCGCGTTCTCGTAGCGCTTGGAGAGCAGCGTGTGGCCGTGGACCACGGGGAGCGCTGTCACCGCGACCAGCGCGATCCCCACGTAGAGGAACCCGACGGTGCTGGTGGTGCCCCACACGAGGCGCTTCAGCCCCCGGCGGCTGATCCGGACCTCGCCCGAGAGCCCCGACGCGGACTCGAGGCTCGTGAACGCGATCACCGCCACGGTGAGGGCGAAGATCAGGTCTTCCCACGTGGGCGAGCTGCCGAGATGGATCGGGTCGGTGAGCGTGTCGGGGTCGAAGAACAGCACCAGGCCGAGCACCACGATGAACGCCTGCAGCGCGATGTCGCCCGCTACGAGGAAGCCGACGCGCCGCGCGCGGCGCTGGCTGAAGCCGCGGATGTTGCTCACCACCACCAGCGCGATGAACGCCAGCGAGATCCCGAGCGCCTCGCCGCTGTCGCCCAGGTGATCGGAGAACACGCGCAGGTACTGCGTGGCGGAGTACGCCGTGACCGCGATCAGGATCACGTAGTCGAGCAGGATCGCCCAGCCCGCCACGAAGCTCACGAGCTCGTTGAACGCGTAGCGCGCGAACACCGTCGAGCCGCCGCGGTCCTGGTGCAGCGAGGCCCCCTCCACGTAGGTCATCGCGGTCATCGAGAACAGCACCGCGGAGAAGAGGAACACCACGGGGGTGAGGCCCAGCGCGTGGCCCGCGATCACCCCCAGCGAGAAGTACAGCGCGCTCGCGATCGAGGAGTAGACGATCGTGAACAGGATCGGCGAGCCGATGCTGCGCCGCGCGATCACGCGCGAGCGCGCGGCGAGCTCGGACGCGGCGCGGTCGCTCGTGCCGCGGTGGACGCGTGCGTCGCCGTTCGCGACCCCGTCGAGCTCGGGCCCCTCGCCCGAGTCCGGTCCCGCGGTCATCCCCCCGGACCCCTCATCGCCGGCCGTCTCTCAGCCTCCCCGGCTCCTGCGCGACTCCACCAAGGTGCGCCCGAAGCCGGCAGCGATGAACAGAACAGCGAGGATGATCCGCAGCAGCGGCGAGCCCGCCGAGCTCGCGATCGCCTGCACGAGCAGCGCGAAGCCGATCACGACCATCGCCGCCGAGAGCACCAACGTGCCCGTGCGATGCACCTGGCGTCCGTTCATCCACACTGAGCTTACGTCCTGCCACGGCCGCCGGCGCCCGCAGGCAGCGCCGGTCCGCGCGCCGCGGCGAAACGCCACAGCCGCGTGGATTGCGGGGGCGGCTCAGGTGATGATCGGGATGATCAGGATCGCCACGATGTTCGCGACCTTGATCATCGGGTTGATCGCGGGACCGGCGGTGTCCTTGAAGGGATCGCCCACCGTGTCGCCCGTGACGGACGCGGCGTGGGCGTCGGAGCCCTTGCCGCCGAACGAGCCGTCCTCGATGAGCTTCTTCGCGTTGTCCCACGCGCCACCGCCGGCGGTCATCATCACCGCGTAGAAGAAGCCCACGACGATCACGCCGATCAGCAGGCCGCCGAGCGCCTGTTCGTCGATGATGCCCACGATCAGCGTGAGGCCGATCGGCAGCAGCGACGGCAGGATCATCTCGCGCTGGGCGGTGCGGGTGACGATGTCCACGCAGCGCGCGTAGTCGGGCTGTTCGGTGTAGTCCATGATCCCGGGGTGCTCGCGGAACTGGCGGCGCACCTCCTCCACGACCGCGCCGCCCGCGCGCCCCACCGCCTCGATCGACAGCGATGCGAACAGGCACACCATCAGCCCGCCCAGCAGCAGCCCGATCAGCACCGGAGGTTCGTTGATCCCGAACAGGAGCGCTTTGTGCGAGTGCTCCTCGAGTTCTTTCTGGAAGCCCGCGAACAGCACCACCGCGGCGAGCACCGCGGAGCCGATCGCGTAACCCTTGGTGACCGCCTTGGTCGTGTTGCCCACCGCGTCGAGACGGTCGGTCACCTTGCGCACGTCCTCGGGCAGGTCCGCCATCTCCGCGATCCCGCCCGCGTTGTCGGTGATCGGGCCGAACGCGTCGAGCGCGACGATCAGACCGGTGAGCGAGAGCAGGCCCATCACGGCCACGCCCACGCCGTAGATCCCGGTGACGCCGCCGCCCGCGAGCTTCCAGGCGCCGAACACGCCGAGCACGATCACGAGCGCCGGCAGCGCGGTCGCCTGGAGGCCCGATGCGAAGCCCTGGATGATGTTCGTCGCGTGCCCGGTCTCGGAGGCCTTCGCGGTCTTCTTGACCGGTGAGAAACGGGTCGAGGTGTAGTATTCCGTCAGTCCGAACAGCAGCGCTGTGACGAGGATCCCGATCAGCGAGCAGAGGTAGAGCTTGCCCCACGGCGGTACGCTCGCGGTCGAGATCCCTTCCTTGAAGCTCAGGCCGCGCATCAGCCAGTAGGTGATCGGCGCGAACGCGCCCGCGGCGAGCACGCCCGAGACGACGAGCCCCTGCAGCAGCGCGCGCTCGACGTTGCCTTCACGCGAGCGAACGGCGTAGGTGCCGATGATCGACGCGAGGATCGCCGCGCCGCCGATCACGAGCGGGTACAGCGCAACTTTCGTGGACTGGTTGAAGGAGAGCACGCCGAGCAGGATCACGGCCACCGCGGTGACGGCGTAGGTCTCGAACAGGTCGGCGGCCATGCCGGCGCAGTCGCCCACGTTGTCGCCCACGTTGTCGGCGATCGTGGCCGGGTTGCGGGGGTCGTCCTCGGGGATCCCCGCCTCCACCTTGCCCACGAGGTCCGCGCCCACGTCGGCGGCCTTCGTGAAGATGCCGCCGCCGAGTCGTGCGAACACCGAGATCAGCGAGCCCCCGAAGCCGAGGCCGACGAGCGCGTCGACCGCCGTCTTGGGGCTGTCGTTGAAGATCGCCGTGAGCGCGCCGTAGTAGCCCGCGACGCCGAGCAGCGCCAGGCCCACGACGAGCAGGCCGGTGGTCGCGCCGCCGCGGAACGCCACGCGCAGAGCAGGGGTGACGCCCTCACGCGCAGCCTCCGCGACGCGTGCGTTCGAGCGAACCGACACGTTCATGCCGATGTACCCCGTCGCGCCCGACAGCAGCCCGCCGATCGCGAAGCCGCCCGCGACCGCGATGTTCTGGACGAAGATCAGCGCCACGAACAGGACCGCACCGACGACAGCGATCGTCGCGTACTGGCGGTTCAGGTACGCCTGCGCGCCTTCCTGGACCGCTTTGGAGATGCCCTGCATCTTCTCGTTGCCGGGCGAGAGCGCCAGCAGCGAACGCGTGGTCAAGAGGCCGTATGCCACCGCACATGCGGCGCAAACGAGGGCAACGACGACCCCATGGTTCGTCAGGAAGCTGCTCAACAGAAATCCTCCGCGGTCTGATTTGCGTGCCGCGCGAGGATGTTCGCGCGCACATTTGTCTCCCGGTCGGCCCGTTCACCCCCAAGGAAGGGGCACCGACGGGCGTCTACCCGGGGCAAACGCCGGCGCAGTCTATCGTGCCGCCCGGCGGGCTGCCCGGCGGCAGCGGTGCGGGCATCCTAGCTTCAGCGGCCCGGAACCCACAACCTGCCGCTGGACTCCGCGGGCCCCGGCCCCTGCCCCTCGGTCTGTGCACCCGGCCCCTCGGGCTGGGCGCCCGCCTCGCCGGGCGCCCCCGGCTGCCCTGCCGGCGCGTCCGGCGCAGCGCCCTCCGCGGCTCCCGCAGGCGGGCCGGCGGCCTGGGCGTGGGAGGCGTAGGCGAGCTGCAGCTGGGAGAGCGCGTCGCGGAGCGCAGCGACCTCCTGCGGGATGCGGCGCTCGAGGATCTCCAGCAGCGCGCGCACCGCGTCGATGCCGTCGCGGGCCTGCTCGAGCTCGGCTGCGGTCGGGCGCGGCGGGGGGGCGCCCGGCTGCGGCGGCGCGGGAGCGAGCCGGCGCGCGGCGAGGTTGAGCAGCGACACGGCCGACTGGGCGACCATGTCGGTGACGGTGAGCCGCGCGAGTTCGGCCTCGTAGGCCGCGCGCAGCTCCTCTTCGGTGGGCGGTGGCTGTGTGGGGTCCGTGCTCATACGGGCACCTCCTCAGGGTACGTTGCTGCGCTCTCGGCAACCGACGCCGCGAACACCTCCTCGCGCGTTGCGCCGGCGTCGATCATCGCGCGCTGGCGCTGGGCGCCGTTCTGCTCGGGGAACGCCGGGTCGATCCCCAGCTCGCCGCGCGCCGGCGCGGTCCACGCGAGCAGGCGATCGATCGCTTCGCGCGCGGGGAACTCCCTGGCGTGATCGAAATCGATCAGGCGCCCGTCGAGGCCGTGGCGGATCGCGCGCCACATGTTCTCCTCCACCAGCCGCGGCGCGGGGTCTGCGAACGGCACGCCGTCGTCGACGTCGCGGGCGGCCTGCGCCACGCACGCGACCATCAGCGAGCCGAGCGCCTCGGACTCCTGGGCGGTGGCCTGCGCGTCGCAGATGCGCACCTCCACGGTGCCGAAGCTGAAATGGGGGCGGACCGACCACCACACCTGCGTGAACTCCACGATCGAGCGCGTGGCGAGCAGGAACTCGATGTACTCGCGATACGCGCGCCAGCCTCCGAACGGGTCGGGCACGCCGCAGCGCGGGAAGCTCTTGGTGAAGCTCTGCGTGCGCGCGGAGTGCAGGCCGCTGTCGCGCCCGTCGAGGTACGGCGAGTTGGCGGAGATCGCGAGCAGCAGCGGCAGCACGGGCCTCAGCCGGTCGCACACGCGCACAGCTCGATCTATGCCCGTCACGCCCACGTGGACGTGGAGGCTGAACGTGTTGTTGCGCCACGCAACGTACTTCAGCCCGTCCTCCACCCGGTGGTAGTGCTCGGTGTCGATGATCGGCTGCTCGCGGTAGTCGGCCCAGGGATGCGTGCCCGTCGCGCCGAGCGCCGCGCCGTGCGAGGACGCGAGCGCGAACAGCAGCCTGCGGCGCTCGCGCTGGCGCGCCAGCGCGTCGTGCAGGCTCGCGCCGCGGCCGGAGATGATCTCGATCTCCGAGGAGATCAGCTCGCCCGCCACCGCCTCGCTGAGCAGCTCGTCGCTCGCGGCGGCGGCCACCAGCTCCTCGTAGCGGGGGCTCAGTTCGAGCGTTGCGGGGTCGAGGATCGAGAACTCCTCCTCGAGCCCCACCGTGAGGTCGGCGGACGTTGCAAACGTCTCCTCGGCGCGGTCTAGATCCAGGCTGTTCATCGCTTCGGATGTGTCCGCGCGCCCGCGTGGCGGGCGCTCAGGTCAGGTAGAAGTACAGCGCGTAGAGCAGGTCGACGGCGGGGCTCGAGGTGTGGACCGTCACCTCGGGCGGCACGTCCAGCAGCGAGTCGGAGTAGTTGAAGATGATCTTGACGCCCGCCTGCACGAGCTCGTCCGCGAGCCCCTGCGCAGCGTGGTTGGGCACCGCGAGCACGCCCACCACGATGTCCTCGTCCTCCACCACCTGGCCGAGCTCCTCGATGTGGCGCACCGCCTGGCTGCCCACCGCCACGCCCACCTTGGCGGGGTCCACGTCGAAGATCGCCACCACGCGGAAGCCGTGGTCGGCGAAGATTTCCGAGCCCGCGATCGCCCTGCCGAGGTGGCCCGCGCCGATCAGCGCGATGTTGTGCTGGCCGGCCGTGCGCAGGATCTTGCGGATCTGCGAGACGAGCGCCTCGACGTTGTAGCCCACCCCGCGCTTGCCGAACTTCCCGAACCCCGACAGGTCGCGGCGGATCTGGGTGGAGTTCACGTGCGTGTAGTCGGAGAGCTCCTGCGAGGAGATCGTCTCCTTGCCCATCTTCTTGGCCTGCGTGAGCACCTGCAGGTAGCGCGACAGCCGCGCCGCCACCCCCAGCGAAAGGCGGTCGCTGGGCACGCCCGACCCTGCGCGATCCTCCTCGCGCGCGGGCTGGCTCGTGTCGGCGAAGCTCATGGCGGGGACTCTAGACGCTCGCGCACAGCCGCCTCCGCGACGACGTATTCGCACACCTCCTCGCCGTCCACGAGCACCACCGGAATCCGCTCGAAATGGGTGCGGTGCAGCTGCTCGTCGCCGGTGATGTCGACCTCCTCGAGCTCGAAGCGCAGCTCCTCGCGCAGCTCGCCCAGCGCGGCGAGCGCATCGGCGCACAGATGGCAGCCCGGCGCGGTGTACACCGTCACGACGCTCACCGGGGCCGCTCGCCGGGCTGCCCCTGCTCGCCAGGCCGCCCCTGCTCGCCGGGCTGCCACCGCTCACCGGAGGCGTATGCGTCGAGCCCGAGGTACGCGGGGTGCGCGAGCGCGGGAGCGAACCGCGCCGCGCTCGCGATCATCGCGGCGTTGTCGGTGCAGAGCGCGCGCTCCGGCACGTGCACCTCCGCGTCGAGCTCCTGCAGGCGCGCGCGCAGGACGCCGTTCGCCGCCACGCCGCCGCCCACCGCCAGGCGGCGCAGGCCGGTGTGCTCCAGCGCGCGGCCGCACCGGTCCACGAGCGCGTCCACGATCGCCGCCTGGTAGGAGGCGGCGAGGTCGCTCGCCCGATCGGCCGCAGCCTGCTCGCCGAGCTCGCGCATCTTGTACAGCAGCGCGGTCTTCAGCCCCGCGAAGCTGAAGTCGAGGCTCTCGAGGAAGCGCTGGCGCCCGGGGCCGCGGCCGCGCGCCCGGTCCCCGCGCGAGCCGGGGAACACGAACGCGTCGCGGTCACCGTCGGCGGCGAGCCGTTCGAGCGCGAGCCCGCCCGGATAGCCGAGCCCGAGCATCCGCGCGCCCTTGTCGAACGCCTCACCGGCAGCGTCGTCGAGCGTGCTCCCCAGCACCTCGTATCCGTGGTGCTCGCGCACCAGCGCCAGCAGCGTGTGCCCACCGCTTGCGATCAGGCACACGAACGGCGGCTCGAAGGGCGCGGCGCTGCCGTCGGCTGCGCGCAGGACGTTCGCAGCGACGTGCCCCTGCAGGTGATCCACAGCG
Source organism: Solirubrobacteraceae bacterium (assembly GCA_025934395.1). Classification (GTDB taxonomy): domain Bacteria; phylum Actinomycetota; class Thermoleophilia; order Solirubrobacterales; family Solirubrobacteraceae; genus Palsa-744. Next base: position 9,332 of record JAICYC010000002.1, read on the forward strand.
GCGAACGGGAGCGCGCGCGCGGCGGCGAGCGACTTCCCGGTGGAGAGCCCCACCAGCAGCGCCCCCACGAGCCCCGGGCCCTGCGTTGCGGCGAGGAGGTCGATCGCCGACAGCTCGCAGCCCGCGCGCTCGAGCGCGCTGTCCACGACCACGTTCACCAGCTCCAGGTGGTGGCGCGAGGCGATCTCGGGGACCACGCCGCCGAAGCGATCGTGCGCCTCCTGCGAGGAGATCACGTTGGAGCGGATCGTGCCGTCGGCGTCGATCACCGCTGCGCACGTGTCGTCGCAGCTGGTCTCCAGCGCGAGGATCGCCATCGCCGAGCGGCCCTCCTAGACGGGGCCGGGATCGGGGACGTCCGCGAGCGACCCTTCGAGCGTGGCGGGCGTGCGCCACATCACGAGCGCGTCCTCGCCGTTGTCCTGGTAGTAGCGCCGCCGCGTGCCCGCCGCACGGAACCCTTCACGCTCGTAGAGGTGGATCGCAACGGCGTTGGAGCGGCGCACCTCCAGCGTGTAGCGCGCCGCTGGATCGTCCACGCGCGCGTACAGCTCGGCGAGCAGCGCGCTCGCGAGGCCGCGGCGCTGGTGGACGAGGTCCACGGCGACGTTCATCACGTGCCACACCGTGTCGTAGCGCGAGCAGATCAGGTAGCCGACGAGCCGGTCCTCGGACACGGCAGCAAGGCAGATGCCGGTCTGCTTGGACATCTCCAGCACGAACATCGCCAGCGACCACGGCGTGGGGAACACGCGGCGCTCGATCCCGATCACCTGCGGCAGGTCCGGGTAGCGCAGGCTGCGGATCTCGACCGCGTCGGGGTCGGGCTGCTCGGTCTCGATGATCGGTCTCTGGGCCAACGCCGGATCGTCCTCAGGTGCCGCGCGGGGCGGTGCGCTCCAAGGCTAGCTCGGCGTCGGGCCGACGGCGATAGTCGGGGACGACCGTCGCGGCGGCGTCAGCGCCGACGCCGAGGCGGCAGACGGCTGCGGCGGTGACCCGGTGCAGCTGGTCATCGTCGCCGGGCACCCGCACGCCAGTGGCCTCCACGTGGGAGCGGTAGCGCACGGCGCCGTCGCCCACGGCGACCCACCCCTCCCCCGCCGCGCCGCCCTCGCCGCGCGGGGAGCCAGGAGAGCCGGGCAGGGCGCAGCGGCTCAGCACCTCGCGCAGCCGCTCCGGTGCGACGGCGGCGGGAGGCGCGAGCTCGACCGGCCCGCCACCCCCTGCGCCGAACGCGGCCGCGAACACCTCTCCGCGGCGCGCGTCGATCACGGCGAGCACGCGCCCGCTCGCGAGCGCAGGCTCCGCGAGCGCGACGAGGCTGCCCACCCCGACGAGCCCCAGGTCGCGCGACTGCGCGAGCGCGCGGGCGGTGGCGACCCCCACGCGAAGGCCCGTGAACGTGCCGGGGCCGACCCCCACCGCGATCCGGCGCAGCTCCGGCCACCCGAGTCCGGCGTCCGCGAGCAGCGACTCCGCCAGCGCGAGCAGGCGGGTGGCGTGCCCGGGATGCGCACCCGCGGGCGGGTCATCGCGCGCTTCGCTCACGGCGCCGCCGGGGAGCAGCAGCGCGACCGAGGTGCCACTCGTCGAGGTGTCGATGCCGAGCACCGTCACCCTTTCTTCTCCTCATCGAGGTCGTCGTCGGGAGTGAGGTGCTCGACGCGGACGGTCCGGCGGTCGCCGCCGGCGTGCTCGAGCGTCACGGCGATCCGCGCGCCGGCCAGCTCGGCCTCGCCGTCGGGCGGCCACTCCACGAACGCGATGCGGCCCGGCCCGAGGTAGTCGGCGAGCAGGTCGGGCTCCTCGCCGTCGAGGGCCCCGAGGCGGTAGAGGTCGAGGTGCGAGACGAGCGGCCCCGTGCCGCGGTAGCGGTTGCCGATCGCGAACGTGGGGCTGGTGACGGGGTCGCTCACGCCGAGCGCCCTCGCTGCGCCGCGCACGAGCGTGGTCTTGCCCGCGCCGAGCTCGCCGCGCACGAGCACCACGTCGCCGTCGCGCAGTCCCTCCGCGAGGCTCGCGCCGAGCGCTTCGGTCTCCTCGGGGCCGGCGGTGTCGATGCTGCGTGCTGGCACGCCGTGAATCTAGAGCGTCGCGCGGGTCTCGGCCCGTGGGTGTGAGCGGCGTCCCCCGCATCCCCGTCAACGCGTCCCGGAGCAGGGCAAAAAAATGACCGGCCCGCGGGAGAATGGGGGCGCGGGCCGGTCGGTTACTCCTGGAGGGATGGAGACAGGTTCTGCATCGGCCATTCGGGCCGCAGACTTTAGAACCTGGTCACAATTTTTCGACGCGCTCCCAGAAACCCCTTCTTTGCAGGGAAATCCTGTGCAGACGCGGGTGGACGTTCGTCTAGAACAGGCCGAGCTGATCGGCCTCGGCGACCGCCGCGGCGGCTGCCTCCCCCGGCTCGGGCGCGCGCGCGGCGATCTCCGGCTCCGGCTCGGCAAGCATCTCCAGCGGCTCCGGCTGGGGCGGCGCGCCGAGCGTGAGCAGCTCCGGGATCCGGCTGAAGTCCTCGCGCAGCGTCTCGAGCATCCGCGGCGTGTAGAGCGCAGCGGCCGGATGGAAGATCGGATACAGCCGCACCGCGCGGTGCCCGAGCAGGATCACCTCCGGACGGCCGTGCAGGCGCGTGATCCCCGTGGGGTCCTCGCGCAGTAGCTTCGTGGAGAAGTTGCCGAGCGTGCAGATCACCGTGGGCTGGATCAGCTCCACCTGACGCAGCAGGTAGCCCTTGCAGTTCTCGATCTCGATCGGCTGGGGATCGCGGTTGCCGGGGGGGCGGCACTTGAGCGTGTTCGCGATGAACACGTCCGTCCTCTGGAGTCCGATCTCGCCGAGCAGCGTCTCGAGCAGCTTCCCGGCCCTGCCCACGAACGGCACGCCCTGCTCGTCCTCGCTCGCGCCGGGCGCCTCGCCGATGAACATCAGGTCCGCGTCGGCGTTGCCCGCCCCGAACACCACGGTCCTGCGCGTGGCGGCGAGCTCGGCGCAGCGCACGCATGCCTGCGCCTCGCGGAACAGCCCCTTCAGGGCCTCGCGCCGCTCGCTCGCTGAGGTGTCGGTGGCTCCGGACGCCATGCGGCTGATGCTACGGCCTGCGGGCGAGACCCAAACGCGAGCGACCGCAGGCGACGCTCGCAAAATGCGCGCATCGGCGATGATCTCGCGATGGCCGCTCCGCCCGAGCTCGACGTGACCGCGCCGTTCGCGGGTGTGGTCGTGGCGATTCCCCACACCAGCGAGGAGCACGTCGGCGAGGGCGCGCCCGTGGTGGTGCTCGAGGCGATGAAGATGGAGCACGAGGTGGTTGCGCAGGAAGCGGGCGTGGTGGGTCGTCTCGCGGTCTCGATAGGAGATGAAGTGGAGGAGGGGCAGCTGCTGCTCACGCTTCTCCCCGGCGGCGAGCGGGCCCGCACCTCCGTGCAGCGTGGCGACGAGCACGATCAGGGCGAGCGTGCCGACCTCGCCGCGGTGATCGAGCGCCACGCGGTCGGGCTCGACGCGGCGCGCCCCGACGCGGTGGCGCGGCGGCGCGAGCGCGGCAGGCGGACCGCGCGCGAGAACCTCGCGGAGCTGCTCGACGAGGGCAGCTTCGTCGAGTACGGGCCGCTGCTGATCGCCGCCCAGGAGCAGCGGCGCTCGCGCGAGGAGCTGATCGCGCGCACGCCCGCCGACGGGCTCGTGGGCGGCGTCGGCGAGATCGAGGGGCGCAGGTGCGTGGCGATGTCCTACGACTACACGGTGCTCGCGGGCACGCAGGGGATGCGCAACCACAACAAGAAGGACCGTCTGTTCGAGCTCGCCGAGCACCGCCGCCTGCCCGTGGTGCTGTTCGCGGAGGGCGGCGGGGGCCGGCCCGGCGACGTCGACATGCCGATCGTCGCCGGGCTCGACTGCCGCGCTTTCGAGTTCTTCGCGGGCCTGTCGGGACTGGTGCCGCTGGTGGGGATCGCCTCGGGCTACTGCTTCGCGGGCAACGCCGCGCTGCTCGGCTGCTGCGACGTGGTGATCGCCAGCGAGGACGCCTCGATCGGGATGGGCGGCCCCGCGATGATCGAGGGCGGCGGGCTGGGGGTGTTCGCGCCCGAGGACGTCGGGCCGATCGAGATACAGGACGCCAACGGCGTGGTGGACGTCCGCGTGGCCGACGACCACGAGGCGGTCGCCGCCGCCAAGCGCTACCTCTCCTACTTCATCGGGCCGCACGAGGCGCGCCCGGCGGGCGAGAAGGAGCGCCTGCGCACCCTGATCCCCGAAGCGCGCAAGCGCGTGTACGAGATCCGCCCGATCGTGCACGCCCTGTTCGACGAGGGCTCGGTGATGGAGCTCCGCGCAGGCTTCGCCGCGGGGATGCTCACCGCGCTCGCCCGTCTCGACGGCAGGCCGCTGGGCGTGATCGCCAACGACCCCACCCACCTCGGCGGCGCGATCGACGCGGACGGCGCCGACAAGGCTGCGCGCTTCATGCAGCTGTGCGATGCGTTCGCGCTCCCGGTGCTGTTCCTGTGCGACACGCCCGGCTTCATGGTGGGCCCCACCTCCGAGCGCACCGCCACCGTGCGCCACTTCGCGCGGATGTTCGTCACGGGCGCGAGCCTGTCCGTGCCCACGGGCACGATCGTCCTGCGCAAGGGCTACGGGCTCGGCGCCCAGGCGATGGCGGGCGGCGGCTTCCGCGCGCCGCAGTTCACGATCGCGTGGCCCACCGGCGAGTTCGGCGGGATGGGCCTGGAGGGCGCCGTGCGGCTGGGAATGCGCCGCGAGCTCGACGCCGTTTCGGACGAGGCGGAGCGCGAGGAGCTGTTCGAGCGGATGGTCGCGCTCGCCTACGAGCGCGGGCGCGGAATGAACATGGCCGCCTACGGCGAGATCGACGACGTGATCGACCCCGCCGACTCGCGGCGGTGGATCGCAACGCTGTTCGACGGGAGCGAGGGCGACTGGCGCGCGAGCCCGGGCAAGCGGCGGCCGATGGTGGACGCGTGGTGAGCCGCCCTTCCTGACCCCCCGATCGTCCCAACTGCAGCGGGGCGACGGCCAGGCCCTTCCCTACACGCTGGGCCGTATGTATCATCGGTTCCAGGCCGTCACCGAGCCCGGCTCGGGATGGACCGCAGAGCCGCGTTGACGTGCATCTGAGGTCGCGCCGGTATCCGAAGGGAACTGGACCGAATCCGATGGAGCAACCAACTCCCCGACGCCCGCAGGGCCTTGCGGTCGTGCGCTCGGTCGCCGAGCTGCGCAAGCGCGTCGCGGATGCCCGGGCGGCCGATCTGGACGTGGGCCTCGTCCCGACGATGGGCGCGCTCCACGAGGGCCACCTGTCGCTGATCCGCCGTGCCCGCGAGCGCTCGGGCCTGGTGGTGGTGAGCCTGTTCGTGAACCCGTCGCAGTTCAACGAGAGCGCCGACCTCGAGCGCTACCCGCGCGACGAGCGCCGCGACGCGGAGCTGGCCGAGGCGGCCGGGGCGGACATCCTGTTCGCGCCGAGCGTCGCGGAGGTCTACCCGCACGGCTACGCCACGAGCGTGGAGGTCGACGGGCCGCTCACCTCGCGCCTGGAGGGCGCCTCGCGCGGTGCTGCACACTTCCGCGGCGTCACCACCGTGGTCGCGAAGCTGCTCGGGATGGTCGCACCCGACGTGGCGTACTTCGGACAGAAGGACGCACAGCAGGTGCTGGTGGTGCGGCGGATGGTCTCCGACCTGAACCTCCCCGTGCGGATCGAGGCGCTCCCGACCGTGCGCGAGCGCGACGGCCTCGCCCTGTCGAGCCGCAACGCGCTGCTGTCGGCCGATGAGCGCAAGCGCGCGCTGGGCCTCTCGGCTGCGCTGGCCGTAGCGCGCGAGCGCGCCGGATCGGGCGAGCGCTCGGCGGGCGCGATCCTCGCCGCCGCGCGCGCGACGCTGGCAGAGGCGGGCTTGGAGCCCGAGTACTGCGAGCTGGTGGACCCCGACACGCTCGAGCCCGTGGAGGCGCTCGACCACGACGCGCTGCTCGCGCTGGCCGCGCGGGTGGGCGCGGTGCGGCTGATCGACAACGCAATCCTGCGGCCCGCGCTCGTTCCTGCCGGACACGGCGAGCGGGGACGCTCCGAACAGCTTCCCGAGGGGGTGGCGACCACATGCAGCGGGTGATGCTCAAGTCGAAGATCCACCGGGCGACGGTGACCGACTCGGACCTGCACTACGTGGGATCGATCACGATCGACCCCGACCTGCTCGAGGCGGCTGACATCCTCGAGCACGAGCAGGTGCACGTGGTGGACGTGGACAACGGTGCCCGCTTCGAGACGTACACGATCGCGGGCGAGCGCGGCTCGGGCGCGATGTGCGTCAACGGCGCAGCCGCGCGGCTCGTCCATCGCGGCGACACGATCATCGTCATCTCCTACGGCACCTACGACGAGGCCGACCTCGAGCGCTACGAGCCGCGCGTGGTCCACGTCGAGGCCCACACCAACCGCATCATCACGATCGACGACGAGGTGGCGACCCTGCTCACGTAGGGCGTCAACCGCGCTCAGAGAGGAGACAGTCACATGTCCAGCCATCCCACTGTGCACGCGCCGGCGGACCCGGGCCGCCTTCCCACGACGCTCCCGGGGCTGATCGAGAAGAAGCGGCTCGGCGACCCGATCGTGATGGTGACCGCCTACGACTACCCGAGCGCACGCGCTGCGGAGGCTGCCGGCGTGGACCTCGTGCTCGTGGGCGACTCCGCTGCGACCACGATGCTCGGCTACAACGCGACCACGCCCGTGGACCTCGACGACATGCTCGTGCTCGCGCGCGCGGTGCGCCGCGGCCTGTCGTGTCCGCTGATGATCGGCGACCTGCCGTTCGGCTCCTACGAGGTCTCCGACGAGCAGGCGATCACCACCGCGCTGAGGATGGTCAAGGAGGCCGGCGCAGAGGCGGTCAAGCTCGAGGGCGGCAACGACGCGTCCGTGCGCCGCGCGCGTGCGATCGCCGGCGCGGGCATCCCGGTGATGGGTCACGTGGGCCTCACGCCGCAGACGAGCACCGCGCTCGGCGGCTGGAAGGCCCAGGGCCGCACCGCGGCGGCGGCGTCGCGCATCGGCAGCGAGGCGCTGGCCCTGCAGGACGCGGGCGTGTTCGCGATCGTGTTCGAGGCGATCCCCGCAGCGGTCACCGAGGAGCTGATGCCGCTGATCGACGTGCCCGTGATCGGGATCGGCGCGGGCGCCGCGACCGACGGGCAGGTGCTCGTGTTCCATGACCTGCTCGGCATCCGCGACGGCCTCGGGCCGCGGTTCGTCAAGCGCTACGCCAACATCCAGCAGGAGATGAACGACGGCGTGCGCGCGTTCGCCGAGGACGTACGCACGCGCCGCTACCCCGGTCCCGAGCACTGCTACTCGGTCGACCCGGGAGAGCTCGCAGAGCTGCAGGGGCAGCTCGCGGGCCGCAGCGCGAGCTGAGCGTTTCGGGAGCGTCCGCGCGGGGTATCCGGGGCGAGGCGCTTCCGCCGCATGCGAGCGCTTCCCCCGTCGTCAATCTCGAGGAGTGCTCAAACACGATGAGACGTTCGTGCAGATCCCTGCTGCTCGCAGCCCCCCTCGCGCTCGTGCTCGCGGCGGCGCCCGCCACCGCGTCGGCGTGGGCGCCGGCCGGCAGCGCCACGATCCACCCCGGCGTGATGACGTTCACAGGCGGGCCGTCGTTCCTCGAAGGCGCGGGCCAGTGCACGGCCAACTTCGTGTTCACCGACTCCGCGGGCAACGTGTACCTCGGCCAGGCCGCCCACTGCTCCTCCACCGGCAGCGACACCGAAACCAACGGGTGCAGCACGAAATCCCTGGCACTCGGCACGCCGATCTACTCCGGCGACATCGTCAACGGGGGCGTCCAGAGAGGCACCGAGATCGGCACGCTCGCCTACAACTCGTGGATCGCGATGCAGGGCGCGCACGAGACCGACCCGAACACGTGCGCGTTCAACGACCTCGCGCTGATCAAGATCCTGCCGTCTCAGGTGGCCAACGTGAACCCCACGATCCCGTTCTGGGGCGGGCCCGACGGGATCGCCCCGGGCGCGTCGAGCACCGGCGAACAGGTCTACACGTACGGCAACTCGATCCTGCGCCTCGGCGTCTCGGTGCTGAGCCCCAAGACCGGCGTGAGCCTCGGCGACCAGGAAGAATCGGGCGGCTGGAGCCAGCAGCTCTACACGGTGTCTCCCGGCATCCCCGGCGACTCCGGGAGCGCGTACCTGAACGCCTCCGGCCAGGCACTCGGGGTGCTCTCCACGGTCGAGTTCGCGCCGCTGCCCGCAGCCAACGGCGTGGGCACGCTGCCGAAGGAGCTCGCATACGCGAACGCGAGCACCGGCCTCGGGCTGCAGGTCGCGAGCGGCACCACCGCGTTCAGCGGCCTTCCGGTCCCACCGGCCGAATAGCGCTCCGGCGGGCCCGCACGGCCGCGCGCCGACCCCACCCCACAGCGCCCCGGTCGCCCACCGGCCGGGGCGCTTCGCGCCCGCCTGCGCCTGCCTCGCGGAGCCGCTGGGCGCTACGCGAGCGGCTCGCCGTAGCGCTCGGCGAACGCGAACTCCGCCACCGGTTTGCGCGCGAGCTTCGTCGGCCACGGCTCGGCAGGGTGGCCCACGCCCACGTGTGCCGCGACCGCGACGTCGTCGGGGATCGCGAGCAGCTCGCGCACCTCCGCCTCGGCGGGCACGAGCAGCGTGGTCATCGCAGCCGCCAGGCCCTCGCCGCGGAGCGCGAGCAGCAGGTTCTGCACGAACGGGTAGATCGATGCACCACCGACGATGCTCGTGCGCGGGAGGTCGGCGTCGGTGACAGCGAGGTCCGAGAGCTGCACGCCGATCACGAGATGCACGGGTACCTCGGCGAGGCGCTCGGCGTACTCGTCGGCGCGCCGCACCATCCGCACCCGCACCGGGTCGAACGACCCGGGGTCGGCGAGCATCTGCGCAGCGCCCGTGAGCTCGGTGTACGCACGCCAGCGTGGCAGGTAGAGCTCGGCGAGCTTCGCGCGGAGCCCGCCGTCGCGCACGACCACCACGCGCCAGCCCTGGCGGTTGCCGCCGCTCGGCGCGAAGCGCGCGTTCTCGAGCGCGGCCTCGATCGCCTCGGTCGCGACGGGCTCGTCGCTGAAACGGCGGCTCGTGGGCGTGCAGCGCATCGCCTCGAACAGGTCCATGGCGCGCAGACTATTTGACGTTCGCGGAGCCGAGCACCGCGCGCTCCGATCGGGGGCCGCTAGCGCTCGACGCGGCGCACGACCTTCGCGGGCGCACCCACCGCGATCGAGAACGGCTCGATGTCCGATGTCACGACACTGCCCGCGCCGATCACGCAGCGCTCACCGATCGTGACGCCGCTCGTGACCACGACGTTCGCGCCGAGCCAGCAGTTCTCGCCGATCCGCGTGGGCCCCTTGCTCGTGAAGCCCTGCCAGGTGATCGGGAGATCGGGATCGTCGAACCGGTGCGCGGCATCGGAGACGAAGCAGCCGTTGGCGAGCATGCAGTGCGAGCCGATCTCCACGAGCTCGTGCGCGGCGATCATCACGTTGCGGTTCAGGAACGTGCCCTCACCGATCCGCACCCGTGCCTCCCCGGGCGCGGTGATCCACACGCCCGGCTCGAACAGCGCGCCCTCGCCCACCGCGAGGCGTCCCTCGCGCAGCGCCTCGAGCACGTTGCCCTCCAGCGGCCAGCGCGCGAACGCGCCCCGGCGCATCAGCTCCCAGTGGATGCGCACGCGGTTCCACGGCAGCGAGTTGCGCTCGTACCAGCGCCACTTCTGCGCCCACAGGCGAGCGGCCGCCGCGAGGGCACGGGGGTCCGCGGTCGTCTCGGGCCGGGGCGTGCCGGTCATCCGGGCAGCTTCGCACGCAGCCCGGGCGTGCGCCGAGGCGACCCCCGGCAGCCGAGAGCGCTGCGCGCCGCGACGCTACGCGGCGGCGGCGAGCTTCGCGCGGCGCTTGCGCGGCGCGGCGCGCACCTTCGCAGCAGGCTCCACCAGCTCGGCGAGGAACTGCCCCGTATGCGACTCGGGCACCGCCGCGACCTCCTCGGGCGTGCCGGTGGCGATCGCGAGGCCGCCCTCCTCCCCACCCTCGGGCCCCATGTCGATGATCCGGTCGGCGCTCTTGATGATGTCGAGGTTGTGCTCGATCACGACCACGCTGTTGCCGGCGTCGACGAGTCGCTGCAGCACCTCGAGCAGCCGCTGCACGTCGGCGAAGTGCAGCCCGGTGGTGGGCTCGTCGAGGATGTAGAGCGTCCTCCCGGTCGCGATCTTCGACAGCTCGGTGGCGAGCTTCACGCGCTGCGCCTCGCCGCCGGAGAGCGTGGTGGCGGGCTGGCCGAGGCGGATGTAGCCCAGACCCACCGCGTGCAGCGTCTCCAGGCGCCGCCGGATCTTCGGGATGTGCTCGAAGAACCTCAGGGCCTCCTCGACCGGCATGTCGAGCACGTCGGCGATGCTCCTGCCCTTGAACTTCACCTCGAGCGTCTCGCGGTTGTAGCGCTTGCCGTGGCACTGTTCGCACGGCACGTACACGTCGGGCAGGAAGTGCATCTCGATCTTGATCTGCCCGTCGCCACGGCACACCTCGCAGCGCCCGCCCTTGACGTTGAAGCTGAAGCGCCCCGGCTTGTACCCGCGCGCCCGCGCCTCCTGGGTCTTGGAGAAGAGGTCGCGGATCACGTCGAACAGGCCCGTGTAGGTGGCGGGGTTCGAGCGCGGCGTGCGGCCGATCGGCGACTGGTCGACCTGGATGATCTTGTCGAGCTGCTCGAGACCGTGCACGGAGCGATGCGCGCCCGCGCGGCGGCGCTCGCGGTGCAGGCGGTTGGCGACCGCCTTGAACAGCACGTCGTTGACGAGCGTCGACTTGCCCGACCCGGACACACCCGTGACGCACGTGAGGACCCCGAGCGGGACGTTCACGTCGATCCCCCGCAGGTTGTGCTGCGCCGCACCCACGATCTCCACGTAACCGCTCGGCACGCGCCGCCGCTCGGGCACCTCGATCCGCCGCGTGCCCGCGAGGTACTGGCCCGTGAGCGAATCGGCCACGCGCTGCACCTCGACGGCCGTTCCCTCCGCGACGATCCGCCCGCCGTGCTCGCCCGCGCCGGGCCCGAGGTCGACGAGGTGGTCGGCCGCGCGCATCGTCTGCTCGTCGTGCTCGACCACGATCACCGTGTTGCCGAGGTCGCGCAGCCGCTCGAGCGTGGCGATCAGCTTCGCGTTGTCGCGCTGGTGCAGCCCGATCGAGGGCTCGTCGAGGATGTAGAGCACGCCCACCAGCGACGAGCCGATCTGGGTGGCGAGCCGGATCCGCTGGGCCTCGCCACCGGAGAGCGTCGTCGCGGCGCGCTCCATCGACAGGTACCCGATCCCCACGTTCTCGAGGAACCGCAGGCGCTCGGAGATCTCGCGCAGGATCAGCCGCGCGACGTGACGGTCGGTCTCCGACAGCTCCACATCCTCGATCCACTCGAGCGCGCGCCGAGCCGACAGCGCGCAGAAGTCCTCGATGCGCGTGCCCGCCACGAGCACCGCGCGCGACTCCGCGCGCAGGCGCGCGCCGCCGCACAGCGGACACGGTCGCAGCGACATGTACTCCTCGATGCGCTCGCGGCTCCAGTCCGAATCGGTCTCGCGGTGGCGCCGCTCGAGGCTGTGTACGACGCCCTCGAAGCGCGTCGCGTACGTGCGACGCCGGCCGTAGCGGTTGCGGTAGGTGACCTGCACCGGCACGCCGCCCGTGCCGTACAGGAAGACGTCGCGCTGGTCGTCGTCGAGGTCCTCCCAGGGCGCGTCGAGGTCGATGCCGTAGCGCTCGGCGAGCGCCTCGGTGACCTGCTCGTAGTAGTTGGAGCTGCTCGCCGCCCACGGCGCGATCGCGCCCTGGGAGATCGACAGCTCGGGGTTCGGGACGACGAGCTCGGGGTCGATCTCCATCTGCGAGCCGAGGCCCGTGCAGCGCTCGCAGGCTCCGTGGGGTGAGTTGAACGAGAAGATCCGCGGCTCGAGCTCGACGAGCGAGGGCCCGTGCACCGGGCACGCGAAGCGCTCCGAGAACGTGTAGATCGTGCCCTCCCCGGGCTTCTCCCCCGGCACGATCTGCGCGGCGGCGGCCCGCGGGCCCTTCGCCCCCTTCGCCCCGCTCGGCGCCGGCTCGCCCAGCCCGCGCGCGCCCTCCTCCTCGTCCTGGGCGCCACGGCCCGCGCCCACGATCTCGACCTCGACCAGGCCGTCGGCAAGGCCGACCGCGGTCTCGATCGAGTCCGCGAGACGCTTGCGCACCTCGTGGCGCATCACGAGGCGGTCGACCACGACCGAGACGTCGTGCTTGTAGCGCTTGTCGAGCACGATCGACTCCTCGAGCATGCGCACGCGATCGTCGATCTTCACGCGCGCGTACCCGTCGGCGCGCAGCTCGTCGAGCAGCTTCCCGTACTCCCCCTTGCGCCCCCGCACGACCGGCGCGAGCACCATGAACCGCGTAGCCTCCGCGAGCTCCATCACCTGGTCGATGATCTGCTCCGCAGACTGGCCCACGATCGGCCGCCCGCAGATGGGGCAGTGCGGCTTGCCCACGCGCGCCCACAGCAGCCGCAGGTAGTCGTAGATCTCGGTGACGGTGCCCACGGTCGAGCGCGGGTTGCGCGAGGTCGTCTTCTGGTCGATCGAGATAGCCGGCGAGAGCCCCTCGATCGAGTCCACGTCGGGCTTGTCCATCTGACCGAGGAACTGGCGCGCGTATGCCGACAGGGACTCCACGTAGCGCCGCTGCCCCTCGGCGTAGACGGTGTCGAAGGCGAGGCTCGACTTGCCGGAGCCGGACAGCCCGGTGATCACCGTGAGGGCGTCGCGCGGGAGCGAGAGCGAGATGTCCTTCAGGTTGTGCTCGCGCGCGCCGGAGATGACGATCTTGTCGCTGGTGGCCATCGCTGCGCCATTCTACGACTGCGAACAGATGTTCGGGTCCGCCGCCGCGGGAGCGCCGCCGCACGGGGCGCAACGCGCGGAGCGCGCTACAGCTCGAGCGCCATGTCGTACCGGTCGAGCCCCGGGGCGTAGCCGCCGGGCGTGTGCTTCGTGACCACGAACCCGAAGCGCTCGAAGAACGGCCGGCTGTGCTGGCTGGTGTCCATCCGCACGCGGTGCGCGCGCGGGTCCGCGGCGATCCGGTCGAGCCGCTCCCGGAGCAGCAGCGAGCCGAGGCCGCCGCGGTGCAGGTCGCGCCGGACCATCCCCCACGTGAGCACCGCCACCCCCTCGGCGTCCACGTCGAAGCCACCGCACGCCACCACCTCGTCGTCGTCGAGAACCACGAGGTAGGTGCCGGGCAGCTCCGCGAGGAACCTCTCGAAGTCCGCCACCTCCTCCTCGGCGAAGAACTCCGGGGCGTTGCTCGCCATCACGGCCACGCACGCCGCGGTGTGGGCGGGCTCGAACGCGACGATGCGCACGGGCGCGGGCGCGGGCGCCCCGGCCTACCCTTCGATCGCTGCGTAGACCTCGTCGATCAGCGTCTCGCGGTCGGCGAGGTGGAAGTTCTCCTGCAGGTAGCGCTCCGTGTCGGCACGCGACTCGCCGTTGAGGGCCATGTTGAGCGCGATCAGGCGCGCCCCGTCGAGGTCCTCCGCGTCCGCGGGCGGCGCGGGCGCCGCGGGAGCCTGCTCGGGGGCGGGCCCCGCGGGCGCGGGTTCCGGGGCGGGCGGCGCGTGTGCCTGTTCGGGGGCGGATGCCGCGGGCGGCGGTTCCGGGGCGGGCGCCGCATGCGCCTGTTCGGGGGCGGACGCGGCGGGTGCCTGCTCCGGGACGGGCGCCGCGCGGGGTGGCATCGGGGGCAGCGGAGGCTGCGGCGCTGACATCGCGCTCACGAGCTCGGCGTCGAAGTCGCCCGCCACGGGCGCGACGGGCGCTTGCGGCGGCGACGCGAGCGCTCGCCCGGCGGCGGCGTCGTAGAGCTCGGCCATGTTCGTCTCGACGGCGGAGAGGTCGCCGGCGAGGCGGCCTGCGCCGGCGCGCAGGCTGTCCACGAGCGCGCGCACCTCGGTGTCCATCCCGCCGACCCGCTCGAGCAGCGTGTTGGCGACCTGGGCCACAGCGGTGACGTGGGCGCGCGCCTTGTCGAGCGCCTCGCGCCTGATGCTCTCCGCGTCGTTGTCCGCCGCTTCGCGTACATGCCGCGCGTTGTCGAACGCCTGACGCTCGATCTCCGAGGCGGCCTGCTCGGCGGCCTCGACGATCGTCTGCACGTGCATCCCGGTGCTCGAGGCGAGCGAGGCGTCGGTGCCGCCGCTGAGCACCTTGCGCTGGAGCTCCTCGATCTGCACTGCAAGCGTCCGCAGATGCGCGTCGACCGCAACGGGGTCGTACCCGCGCCTGGCGATCGGGAAGTCCTTGCGTTCGACTGCCTGGCGGTCGAGCTCCACGCGCGGGATCCTAGCTCGGGGCCCTGTCGGTCTCGCGCCCGGCCGAGGCCCTGCGGCGGTGGCCTGGGCCGTCCTCGCGCTCGCCGTCCGGCTCGGCGCCGGCCTCACCGGCGGCCCGGGGAGCGTGTGCGTCGGCGGCGTTGATCTCCTGCAGGTCACGGCGCAGCTCGCGCAGCTCGTCGCGGACCTGCGCTGCGTACTCGAACCGGAGGTCCTCGGCCGCGGCGAGCATCTCCTCCTCGAGCTCCACGGCCATGCGTTCGAGCTCGCCCCTCGGCATCTCGGCGCCGTTGCCCTCGACCGCGCCGCGGCGGCGCCGGCGTTTGCGCCCGCGCGGAACCTTCGACTCCGACTGCAGGAAGTCGGCGATGTCGGAGATCCCCTTGACGATCGTCGCGGCGGTGATCCCGTGCTCCTCGTTGTAGGCGAGCTGGATCTCGCGGCGGCGGTCCGTCTCGGAGATCGCCGCGCGCATCGCCCTGGTCTCCTTGTCGGCGTACATCAGCACGGTGCCGCCGACGTTGCGCGCCGCGCGGCCGATCGTCTGGATCAGCGAGGTCTCGCCGCGCAGGAAGCCCTCCTTGTCGGCATCGAGGATCGCGACGAGCGAGACCTCGGGGAGGTCCAGGCCCTCGCGCAGCAGGTTCACGCCGACGAGCACGTCGTACTCGCCGAGGCGCAGGTCGCGGATGATCTGGATGCGTTCGAGCGTGTCCACCTCCGAGTGCAGGTAGCGCGTCTTGAACCCCATCTCGAGCAGGTACTGGGAGAGGTCCTCGCTCATCTTCTTGGTGAGCGTGGTGACCAGCACGCGCTCGTCGCGGTCCACGCGCGCGCGCACCTCGTTCATCAGGTCGTCGATCTGGTTGCGCGTCTCGCGGACCTGCACGATCGGGTCGACGATCCCGGTGGGACGCACGATCTGCTCCACCACCCGCCGGGACTGGGTGCGCTCGTACTCGCCGGGCGTGGCGGAGACGAACACCATCTGCGGCGTGATCGAGAGGAACTCGTTGAAGGTCTGCGGGCGGTTGTCGAGCGCGCTCGGCAGGCGGAAGCCGTAGTCGACGAGCGTCTGCTTGCGGGAGCGGTCGCCCTCGAACATGCCGCCGATCTGCGGCACCGTCTGGTGCGACTCGTCGATGAAGCACACGAGGTCGTCGGGGAAGTAGTCGATCAGGCAGTAGGGCCGCTCACCGGGCTTGCGGCCGTCGAGGATGCGCGAGTAGTTCTCGATCCCCGAGCAGAAGCCCACCTCGCGCAGCATCTCCATGTCGTACTGGGTGCGCTGGCGCAGCCGGTGCGACTCGAGCTGCTTGCCTTCGGACTCGAGCACCGCGCAGCGCTCGTTGAGCTCGCGGCCGATCTCCTCCACGGCGTTCTCGATCGTGCCCTCCTTGACCGTGTAGTGGGTCGCGGGCCAGATCGCCACGTGCTCGAGGTCGTCGGCGATCAGCTCGCCGGTGAGCGGGTCGAAGTGCTGCAGCCGCTCCACCTCGTCGCCGAAGAACGTCGCGCGGAACGCCGTCTCGGCGTACGCGGGGAACACCTCTAGCGTCTCGCCGCGCACCCGGAACGTGCCGCGCGAGAGCACCTGGTCGTTGCGGGTGTACTGGATCGAGACGAGCTTGTGCAGGAGCCGGTCGCGGTCGAGCAGCTCGCCGCGCTTGAGGATCTGCATGTTCATCTCGTAGGTCTGCGGCGAGCCGAGGCCGTAGATGCACGACACCGAGGCCACCACGATCACGTCGCGGCGCGCGAACACCGCTGCGGTGGCTGCGTGGCGGAGCCGGTCCACCTCCTCGTTGATCGCCGAGTCCTTCTCGATGTAGAGGTCGCGGCTCGGCACGTACGCCTCGGGCTGGTAGTAGTCGTAGTAGGAGACGAAGTACTCGACCGCGTTGTCCGGGAAGAACGTCCGGAACTCGTTGCACAGCTGCGCGGCGAGCGTCTTGTTGTGCGCGATCACGAGCGTGGGCCGCTGCAGCTCCTCGATCACGCCCGCCATCGTCATCGTCTTGCCGGTGCCGGTCGCGCCGAGCAGCGTCTGCGCGCGCTGGCCTTCGTTGACGCCCTCGGCGAGCTCGGTGATCGCGCGCGGCTGGTCGGCGGTGGGGGTGAAGACGGCGTCGAGCTTGAAGTCCGGCATCGGCCCGACCTACGTTAGCCCCTCCGCGGGCGCTCCTGAGACGGCCCCGGGCGGTCGCTCAGATCCCCAGCTCCTCGGCGTACGTCGCCCGGTAGAGCTGCTGGGCGGCGAGCACGCGGCGCACGTATTCGCGCGTCTCGGGGAACGGGATCGCGCTCGCCGGCAGCGAGTGGCCACCCGCGTTCGCATGCGCCACCCAGTTGTCCACGTTCGCGAGCCCGCCGTTGTAGGCGGCCACCGCGAGCATCTCGTCGCCGTGGTAGTGGTCGAGCAGGTAGCGCAGGTAGTAGCTGCCGTAGGAGATGTTCACGCGCGGCGTGGCGAGGTCGCTGGCGTGGAAGCGCGTGCCGCCGGACAGGTGCGCGAGGTAGTACGCGGTGGCGGGCAGGATCTGCATCAGCCCCTGCGCGCCCGCCGTCGAGGGGTGCGGTTCGAATTTGCTCTCCGCGTAGATCACCGCTGCGATCAGCGCCGGGTCGAGGTGCTTCGCGGCAGCCTGTTCGCGGATCACGTCAGCGTTGGTGAGCGGCAGCGACTTGCGCGCGGCCTGGTTGACGCCGAGCGCGACCACCCCCAGCAGGAGCGCGATCGCGCCGAGCGCGACGACCGTGCCGAGCTTGCGCGTCCTCATCTCCTCAGCTTGGCAAGAACCGCCGACAGCTCGCGCTCCAGGTCCGCTTCGGTGCCGTCGTTGCGCACCACGTAGGTGGCGCGCCCGGCCTTCTCCTCCTGGGAGAGCTGGCGCGCGGCGCGCTCGTCCACGACCGCGTGGCCGCGTGCCGCGGCGCGGCTCGCACGGACGGCCTCGTCGGCGAGCACCGCGATCGTCGCGTCGTAGATCCCGTCCAAACCCGCCTCGAACAGCAGCGGGACCTCCACCACGGCAGCTGGCGGAGCGGGCTCCTGCGCGCGCGCCGCCTCCAGCCACTCGGCCACACGCGCCCCCACGAGCGGCCAGATCAGCTGCTCCAGCCACGCGCGGTCCTCCGAGGTGGCGAACGCGCGCTCCGCCAGCGCCGCGCGGTCCACCGTCCCCCCCGGCGCCACCGTCTCGCCGAAGCGCTCCACGACCGCATCTCGCAGCTCCGCCTTTCCGTAGAGCTCGTGGACGACCGCATCGCTCGAGATCGTCGCCGCGCCGAGCCGCTGCAGAGCGGCGAGCGCGGTCGACTTGCCCGCGCCGAGACCGCCGGTCAGCCCGACGAACGGGACTGCTGAACCCATCGCCTCACCACGCGCTCGCGCGCGCGGTCAGTCCTGCGAGGACGGCTCGGCCGCGAGCTCGGGCTCGGAGGCCGTATCGCCGGCTGCGCCGGCGCCGTTCTCTGCGGTCGCCTCGGGAGCGGGCTCCGCCGCCGCGTCCGCCTCGGCTGCCTCGGGCGCAGGGGGGGCCTCGGGCTCCGGCGCTGCAGCGGGGGCCTCGGGGGCAGCGGCAGCCTCGGGCTCGGGCGCAGCAGCGGGAGCGGCAGCCTCGGCCTCGGGCGCAGCAGCGGGAGCGGCGTCCTCGGTGGGCCCGGCTTCCTCGGTGGGCGCGGCTTCCTCGGCGGCCGGCTCGGAGCCGTCGCTCGGGCGCGACACCGGCAGGATCTGGTCCTCGACGCGCTTTGCTGAGAGCGACAGCCTGCGCCGCTCGGAGTCGATCTCGAGGATCTTCACGCGGATCTCGTCGCCTGGGTGCACGATCTCGCGGGGGCTCTCGACGTGGTGCGGCGCGAGCTCGGAGATGTGCACGAGGCCCTCGACGCCGTCGAGTATCTCCACGAAGGCGCCGAACGTGACCACCTTGGTGACCTTGCCGGCGAGCTCGTCGCCGACGCTGTAGGTGTCGACGATCCGCTGCCAGGGGTCTTCCTGGGTCTGCTTCAGGCCGAGCGAGATGCGCTGGCGGTCGCGGTCGATGTCGAGCACCTTCACCTTCACGGTGTCGCCGATCGAGAGCACCTCGCTGGGGTGGTTGACGTGCGACCACGAAAGCTCGGAGATGTGGATCAGGCCGTCGATGCCGTCGAGGTCGACGAACGCGCCGAAGTCCACGATGTTGGAGATCTGCCCTTCGACCACGAGCCCGGGCTGCAGCCGGTCGAGGATCTGCTGGCGCACCTCCTTGCGCTCCTCCTCGAGCACGGCACGGCGCGAGAGCACGACGTTGTTGCGCGAGCGGTTGAGCTCGATCACCTTCGTCTCGATCTTCGTGCCCATGTACTCGTCGAGGTTGGGCACGCGGCGGATGTCCACGAGCGACGCGGGCAGGAAGCCGCGCACGCCGAGGTCGATGATCAGGCCGCCCTTGACGACCTCGATCACGGTGCCCTCGACGGGCTCGCCCGACTCGGCTGCGGTTTCGATCCGGCGCCACGCCTTCTCGAAGCGCGCGCGCTGCTTGGACATGATCAGGCGGCCGTCCTGGTCCTCCTTGGTGAGGACGATCGCGTCGACCTCCTCGCCGAGGTGCACCTCGTCGTTCGGGTCGACGGCCTTGCGGATCGACAGCTCGTTGGCGGGAATGACGCCCTCGGACTTGTAGCCGATGTCGACGAGGACCTCGTCCTTGTCGATCCGCACCACGTGGCCCGTGACGACCTCGCCCTCCTCGATCGTGCGGAACGTGGCGTCGTAGTTGGGGACGATCTGGCCGTCCACCTCCAGCAGCAGCCCGTTCGACCCGTCCACCACGCGAGCCTGGGGGTTCTCGATCACCGTTTGCACCCGCCGAAGCGTAGCGCAGCCGTATCATTGCGAGGCACATGCCTGTGCGAGCGACCAAGCGCGGCGCCGAGCGCACGCGGCTCGATCGCGACTGCGACGTGCTCGTGTGCGGGGCGAGCTTCGCCGGCCTGGCGGTTGCCAGGGAGCTCGCGGGTAGCGGCGCGCGGGTGCTGGTCGTGGATCGCTACGAGGTGGGCGAGCGTCAGACCTCCGCGTGCGCGATGCCGACCGTGTGGCTGTCGGCGCTGGAGCTGATGGGCACCCTCCGGCAGACGTTCCACGAGATCGTCGTGCACACGCGCTTTCGCACCTCGCGGTGGAGCCTCCCGTGGTCGTTCTCGACATTCGACTACGGCGAGCTGTGCGCGGCGATGTACGCGCAGGCCGACTGCTCCGATCTCGAGTTCGAGACCGCAACTGTGACCGGACGCGAGGGCACCGACGTGCACACCGACCGCGGCGTGCTGCGGGCCCCGCTCGTGGTGGACGCGCTCGGGTGGCGGCGCGTGCTCTCGAACGGCGCCGCGATCCAGCCGCCGAACGCGCGCCTCTCGCGCGGCCTGGAGGTCCACCCGCCCGGCGAGGGCAGCGAGATGGAGCTGTGGATCGACACCCGCTACATCCGCTCCGGCTACTCGTGGAGCTTCCCCGCGCGGGACGAGCTGCGCGTGGGCGTGGGCTCGTTCTGGCCATCGCACCACGTCAAGGACCCCACGGTGCGCCTCGCCGCGGACCTCGGCCTGCCGCCGCAGGGCTATCAGGGCAACTGGATCCCTCATCAGCTCAGGCGCGCCACCGAGGACGGCGTGTTCTTCGCGGGTGACTCCGCGGGCCATTGCCTGCCTGTCACCGCCGAGGGGATCCGCACCGCCCTGTACTTCGGCCTCGCGTGCGGGCGCGAGCTGCGTGGCGTGCTCGACGGGACCCGCAGCCGCGCGGAGGCGCTTGCGCGATACGCCGCCTTCTCGGACGCCCACGCGCTGAAGTTCAACCTGCTGCTGGGCGTCCAGCGGCTCGTCGGGCAGATGACGCCCACGCGCGCGCTCGACGCGGCGATCCGCGCGTTCGAGAGCCGGCGCCTGTCGGCATGGGCGTTCGCCCACTACCTCGCGATCGCGCCGCCGTCGTTCGTGGGCGGCGGACCCGCCTCGACTTCCGCGAGCGCCTCCGCGAACCGCCGGATGCCCTCGTCGATCGCCGGCTCGGCCAGGTTGGCGTAGCCGAGCACGAAGCGGTCGTCCACGTCGCGCACCTCGACGTAGCCGTAGCCGACCGGGTACACACCCACCGAGCGCGCGGCCGCCGCGCGCATCACCGCCAGCCCGGGCACCGGCGCGGGCAGGCGCGCGATCGCGTGCAGGCCCGCCGCGACCCCCTCGACCCTCGTGCCGGGGATGTGCGTGTGCAGCGCGCGTGCGAGCGCGTCGCGCCGCGCGCGGTAGCGGCGGCGCGCGGCCCGCAGGTGGCTGTCGTACGCGCCGCTCTCCAACAGCCGCGCCAGCGCAAGCTGGTCGAGCGTGGCGGACCCGTGGTCGGCGAGCATCTTCAGCTCGGCGACCCGATCGACGAGCCGGGCGGGCAGCACCATCCACCCCACCCGCAGCGCCGGTGCGAGCGTCTTGCTGATCGTCCCGGTGTAGACGACGAGCTCCGGCGCGAGCCCCTGCATCGCCCCGAGCGGTGCGCGGTCGTAGCGATACTCCGCGTCGTAGTCGTCCTCGATCACGAAGCGTCCATCCTCGGCGGCCCACGCGAGCAGCTCCGCGCGGCGCGCGGGCGCGAGCGCCACCCCCGTCGGCGACTGGTGCGCGGGCGTGACGAGCGCGGCTGCGATCCGGCCGCTGCCCCGTTCGAGGGCCGCGAGCTCGCTCACGCTGAAGCCCTGCTCGTCCACGGGCACGCCCACCGGCAAGGCGCCGTTGGCAGCGAGGATCGTTCGGTGCACGGGCAGGCACGGGTCCTCCACCGCGAGGCGCTCGCCGGGGATCGCCTGCGCCAGCAGCGCGAACGCCTGCGCTGCGCCCGCGCAGATCACGATCGCGTCGGGCTCGGCGACGACGCCGCGCACCCGACGCAGGTGCTCGGCGATCGCGGTGCGCAGCTGCGGCGCGCCGCGCGGGTCCGGATAGCCGAGCGCCCTGTCGGGAACCTCGCGCAGCGTCTCGCGCAGCACGCGCAGCCAGCGGCGGCGCGGGAACGACGCGAGGTCGGGGTTGCCCGGGAAGAAGTCGAACTGCAGCGCGGGCAGCTCGGGGACCCGCTCCGCGGCAGCGGCGCCGCTCGCGGCTCCGGCGACGAACGTGCCCGAGCCTCCGCGCGCGCTGAGATAGCCCTCGGCGAGCAGCTGGGCGTACGCGTCCACGACCAGCCGGCGTGAGACGCCCAGGTCGCCCGCCAGCGCACGCGTCGCGGGAAGTCGGCTCCCGGGGGCGAGCCGCCTGGAGCGGACGGCCTCGCGGAGGCCGTCCTCGAGCTGCGCGCGCAGCGGCGCGCGCGCGCCTCGATCGAGCGCGATCAGCAGCTCCGGCCCTGAATTGGTACCCGTTTCCACGCCCAAAGTGGTCCTTTACCTTGACACCACATCACCATATCGTGGGGTACCAATGAGCGCCACCGCACAGCCGGCCGAGATCGCCGCAGCGCAGGTCGAGTCGCGTGCGCTGCTGGCGGGGCTCTGGATCTTCGCGGCCTACAACATCGCGCTCGCGCTGTTCCTGGCGATCGCGCCCCACGCGTTCTACAGGTCGCTGGGGCCGTTCGGCGCGTACAACCGCCACTACGAGGGAGACACGGCCACCTTCGTCGCCGCGTTCGCCCTGGGCTTCCTGGTCGCGGTGCGCCGTCCGGGATGGCGCGTGCCGATCCTCGCGCTCTCGACCGTCCAGTTCGCGCTGCACAGCGTGAACCACCTCGTCGACATCGCCCACGCGCACCCCGCCTGGACCGGCTACTTCGACTTCTTCGTCCTGCTCGCCTCCACCCTGCTGCTCGCCTGGCTGCTGAACATCGCGGTGGCCGAGGCGCGCGGCGCTTCCCCGAGACCGCAAGGAGCCAACCGATGACCCGCATCGCAGCACCTGCCAAGCCCGGCCTGCTCGTCAAAGCGACGCTCCGCTCGGCGCGCCGCACGACCGCCAAGATGACCGCCCGGGAGACCGAGTCGATGATCGAGCCGCTGGAGGCGTTCGCGCACACGCCCGGGCTCCTGCTCGGATACGGCATGCTCGAGCTGGCCAACCAGCGGGCGAGCAAGCTGCCGAAGCGGCTCAAGGAGCTGGTGGTACTGAAGGCGGCAACGCTGATGGGCTGCGAGTACTGCATGGACATCGGCTCTGCGATCGCGCGCCGCAGCGGCCTCAGCGACGAGCAGCTGCTCGCGCTGCCGCGCTACCGCGAGTCGGGCCTGTTCGACGAGCTCGAAGTCCTCGCGCTGGACTACGCGGTGGCGATGTCGCGGACGCCCGTGACCGTGCCGGATGAGCTGTTCGAGGCGCTGCGCGAGCGGCTCGGTGACGCGGGACTGGTCGAGCTCACGCAGCTGATCGCGCTGGAGAACTACCGCTCGCGCTTCAACATGGCGCTCGAGATCGGCTCGGCGGGCTTCAGCGAGGGCATGGTGTGCGCGATCTCCGACCCCGCCGCGGCCGCCGGCGAGGGCGCTCCGCCCCTCGCCGGCCAGGGCGCGCACCGCGCCGCCGGCACTCCGCCCGCGCCCGCTGCGAGGGCGGGGAACGGCGCAGCAGCCACCCACGCGGCATGAGGGTCTTCATCGCAGGGGCCACCGGCGCGATCGGGCGCCAGCTCGTGCCGATGCTGGTGACGGACGGGCACGAGGTGACCGGGATGACGCGCTCGCCCGAGCGCGCCGCCGAGCTCGACGCGCTCGGCGCGAGGGGCGTGGTCGCCGACGCGCTCGACGCGGGTGCGGTCCGCGAGGCGGTCGCAGCCGCGGCGCCGGAGGTGCTCGTCCACCAGCTCACCGCGCTGCCGCAGCGGATCGACCCGCGCAAGGTCGAGCGCGACTTCGAGCTCAACGACCGCCTGCGCAGCGAGGGCACCCACATCCTCGTCGAGGCCGCGCAGGCTGCGGGCACGCGCCGGGTCGTGGCGCAGAGCATCGCGTTCATGTACGAGCCGGGCCCGGCCGGCACGATCCACGCCGAGCAGGACCCGCTGCTGCAGAGCCCGCCGCCGTCGTTCGCCCGCAGCGCGAACGCCGTGGCCGAGCTCGAGCGCACGGTGCTCGCGGCGAACGGCGTGGTGCTCAGGTACGGGTACTTCTACGGGCCCGGCACCGCGCTCTCGGGCGGCGGATCGACGGGACAGGACCTGCGCAGGCGCCGCTTCCCGATCGTCGGGCGGGGCACGGGCGTGTGGTCGATGATCCACATCCGCGACGCCGCGCGCGCGACGGCAGCGGCGCTCACCAACGGTGCGAGCGGCGTCTACAACATCGTCGACGACGACCCCGCGCCGGTGTCGGAGTGGCTGCCTGCCCTCGCGTCTGCGGTCGGCGCGCCGAAGCCGATGCGCGTTCCCGCGTGGATCGCGCGGCTCGCCGCGGGCGAGTACGGCGTGCAGGTGATGACGCGCGCCCAGGGCGCATCCAACGCGCGCGCCCGCGCGGAGCTCGGTTGGACGCCCGAGTTCCCGAGCTGGCGCGAGGGGTTCGCGGCCGACCTAGGCTGAGCTGGGCTCCGGCCCCATCACCTCGGCGGCTCGCTTGGCCATCTCTGCCTCGGAGACGTCTTCGGTGTGCGTGGCGATGTCCCAGCGATGTCCGAACGGGTCTTCGAGCTGACCGGCGCGGTCGCCGTAGAAGCGGTCCTCCAGCTCGCG
Source organism: Solirubrobacteraceae bacterium (assembly GCA_025934395.1). Classification (GTDB taxonomy): domain Bacteria; phylum Actinomycetota; class Thermoleophilia; order Solirubrobacterales; family Solirubrobacteraceae; genus Palsa-744. The sequence continues at coordinate 33,480 of JAICYC010000002.1, forward strand.
GACGACCTTCGCACCCGCGGCGGTCGCACGTTCGAAGGCGCCGTCGACGTCATCGACGTACACGTACATCATCACCGGGTGCTCACCGATCCTGCGCGGGGCGCGCACACCCATCTCCGGGTTCTCGTCCGCGAGCATCAGGACCGAGTCGCCGATGCCCAGCTCGGCGTGGCCGATGCGCCCACCGGGAGCGGGCATGCGCAGGCGCTCTGTCGCCCCGAACACCTCGCCGTAGAACCTGATCGCCGCCTCGGCGTCGTCGACGATCAGGTAGGGCATGAGCCGGGGGTAGCCGTCGGGGACCGGGCTCGTCATCGCGTCTGACCTCCTGTTCGAGCGTCCTCGCGGCCCGCGAGGCTCCCGCCGAGGCGGGCCGCCACATCTCCCGAAAAGGTAGCGCGGCGCTCCGCGAGGCCTGCGCTACTTGCGCACCACGAGCAGCACCCCACCAACGAGCAGCGCGAGCCCGAGAATCCGCTGCGCCCCCACCTGAGTGCGCGCAACCCCGAGCAGCCCGAAGCGGTCGATCACGACCGACATCGCCAGCTGGCCGAGGATCACGACCGCGGTCAGCCCACTCGCGCCGAGCGTTCGCACGGCGAGCAGCGCAACCGTCACGTACACCGCGCCGAGGGCCCCGCCCACGAGCGCCCACCACGGCGCGCGCCCGACGTGGCCCAGTCCCCCCCACCCTTTCCAGAACGCAGCCACCGCCAGCAGCACGACCGTGCCGACGATGAACGAGAACGTGGCCGCCTGAGCGGACCCGATGTGCTTCCCCAGACGCGAGTTGATGGGCGCCTGCATCGCGACGAGCATCCCCGCCCCAGCCCCCAGGATCACAGCAAGCGCCCGGCTCACATCAACTCCCCCGGCTCAGACCCCGCGCCCGCACGCAACCGGCCGTCCCGGGGAAGACCGCGAGTCCGGCGCACACCCCACCCCGACCAGGGCACCAGCGGCGTGACGGGGCGCGCGGGATGCCGGCAGCAGCGCGAGCCACGGCAAAGCTCCCCAGACCAGCCCGCGAGCCCCGCGGGCGCGCGGGCCGGCCGCCCCCGGGGCCGCGGCGGCGTGACGGGGCGGGCGGGGTGGCGCCGGGCAAGCGAGCCGCAGCGAAGCTGCCGCTCGCGCGAACGGCCCCACCCCACCCGCCCCTCACTTCGCATCGAGCCAACTGCGCCCCGCCCCGATATCCACCCCCAGCGGCGGCTCGCGCGGCTCCCAGACCCCGACCATCTCGCGCTCGATCAGCTCGCGCGCGGCGTCGACCTCGGCGGGCGGCCCTTCGAACAGCAGCTCGTCGTGGATCGTGAGCAACAGCCGTGTGCTCAGCCCCGAGGCGGCGAGCGCCGCATGCGTTCGCACCATCGCGAGCTTGATGATGTCCGCCGCGGTGCCCTGGATCACGGTGTTGACCGCGAGCCGTTCCCCGAGCGTGCGCGTCTGGTAGTTCCGGGCGCGCAGCTCGGGCACCTGGCGGCGCCGTCCCCACAGCGTGGTGACGTAGCCCTCCTCCTTGGCGCGCTCCACCGTCTCGACCATGAACCGCGCGACCTGCGGGAACCGCTCGAGATAGGCGTCGATGAACTCCTTGGCCTCCTCGCGGGGGATGTTGAGCCGGTCGGCGAGCCCGAAGTCGGACAGCCCGTAGACGATCCCGTAGTTGATCATCTTCGACTTCGAGCGCATGCCCGGGTCGATCTGGTGCGGCTCCACGTTGAACACGCGCGAGGCGGTGGCGGTGTGCACGTCCTCGCCGCGCTCGAAGATCTCCATCAGCACGTCCTCGCCGGCGGCGTGCGCGAGCACGCGCAGCTCGATCTGGGAGTAGTCGGCGGAGATCAGCACACACCCCTCCTCGGCCTCGAAGCAGCCGCGGATCTCGCGTCCGAGCTCGGTCCGGATGGGGACGTTCTGCATGTTGGGGTTGGTGCTCGACAGCCGCCCCGTCTGCGCGACCGCCTGCAGGAACGTGGTGTGGATCCGCGAGCGCTCGTCCACCAGCTCGGGCAGCACGTCGAGGTAGGTCTTGATCAGCGTCGAGAGCTCGCGCCAGCGCTCGATCGCGGGCACGATCTCGTGCTCCTCGCGGATCGCCTGCAGGACCCGCGCGTCTGTGGAGTAGCCCGTCTTGCCGCGGCGCTTGCGCGAGAGGCCGAGGCGCTCGAACAGGATCTCGCCGAGCTGCTGCGGGGAGCCGATCAGGAACTCCTCTCCCGCGAGCGTGAAGATCCGTCGTTCGAGCTCGTCGATCTCGGCATGCACGCGCTCGGTGATGCCGGCGAGGCGCTCCACGTTCAGATGCACGCCGAGCTGCTCCATGTCACGCAGCACGCTCACGAGCGGCAGCTCGATCTCGTCCATCAGCGCACGCAGGCCGCGCTCGTCGATCTGCTCGCGCTGCCAGTCCGCCAGCGCCCCGAGCATCACCGCGTCGGCGGCCAGCGGGTCCTCGAGGTCGCTCGCGAGCCCGCGCTCTTCGCAGAGCTCCGCGAACGGGTAGCCCCTCCGGGCGGGCTCGAGCAGGTAGGCGCCGAGCAGCGTGTCGTGGGCGATGGTGGGCGGCACGAGCCCGAGCGCCTTGACGTCGTGCGCGACCACGGGGCGCTCACCCGCGGCCGTGGCGACGTCCTCGGGGCGCTCGCACGCGCCGCTGAGCACCTCGCCCGCGGCGGCGGCAGCGAACCGCCACTGCGGTCCTTCGGCGAACAGCTCGCCCTCGGGCGCCTCGGTGGCGCGCGCGACCAGCGCAAGCTCGGACTCCGCGGTGCCGAGGCGCGCGATGTCGGCGGGGGCGCCGCTGCGGGCGCGCGCTGTGAGCGTGACGTCGGCGGTCGGCGCGGGGGCGGCGAGATCGGCGTCGCCGAGGGCTTCCTCCAGGCGCCGCAGGGGGTCGCGCAGCTCGAACTCGCGGAACACCTCCCGCAGCCGCGAGCGGTCGGGTTCACGCGCGGCCTCGCCGGCGATGTCCAGCTCCACGTCGAGGTTGCGCTTGACGGTGGCGAGCTGCTTGGAGACGCGCGCGTCCTCGGCATGCACGGCGAGGTTCTCTTTGCGCTTGGCCCCTTTGATGTCCTCGACGTGGGCGAGCACGTCCTCGAGGCCCCCGAAGCTCTGCAGCAGCTCGCTGGCGGTCTTGTCGCCGATGCCGGGGATCCCGGGGATGTTGTCCGAGGTGTCCCCCTTCAGGCCGTAGAAGTCGGGGATCAGCTCCGGCGGGATCCCGTAGCGGTCGATCACCGCCTGGCGGTCGTAGATCTTCGTCTCGGTGATCCCCCGCGCGGTGGCCATCACCTTCACCACGCCCGCGTCGTCGATCAGCTGGAAGACGTCGCGGTCTCCGGTGACGATCATCGTGGGCACGGGCGGGTCGGACGCGAGCGCCAGCTCGGCGAGCGACGCGATCACGTCGTCGGCCTCGTAGCCCTCCAGCCGCACGTTGCGGTAGCCGAAGGCCTCCACGAGCGGTTCCATCGCGGGCCACTGCTGCTTGAGCAGGTCCGGGCGCGAGCGGCGGGAGGCCTTGTACTCGGGGTAAAGCTCGCTGCGTCCCGAGGTGCCCGCGTCCCACGCGACCACCGTGGGGCACACGCCGTAGTCGGTCACGATCTTCACGAGCATCGAGGCGAACCCGAAGATCGCGTTCGTGGGCACCCCCGTGGACGTGGCGATCGACTCCGGCAGAGCGAAGAACGCCCGGTAGACGAGGCTCGGCCCGTCGATCAGGAACAGCCGCCGCCCGTCGCTGCCGAACGGCCTGACCTCGACGTCGGCGACGGCTGTGCTCTGCGGGGTCACGCCTGAGCACTCTACGAGGGACGCCCGGCGGCTGATACCTCCCTAAGATCCCCTCCCCACGCAACGAGGAGCAACCACCCCGTGAGCGCCACGCCAAGCGCCCAATACCGGCTCACCATCCGCATTCGACTCGACGACGCGCAGGGCCTGCTCGGCCATGTCACGAGCGCGATCGGCGACGCCGGGGGCGTCGTGGGGGCGATCGACGTGGTCGAGACCGCTGCGGAGCACAGCGTGCGCGACATCGTCGTGGACGCCTCCGACAGCGACCACTGGGAACAGCTGATCACCGCGATCGACGCGATCGAGGGCGCGACGGTGATCGACACCACCGACCGCACGTTCATGCTGCACCTGGGGGGCAAGATCGAGCAGCACAACCGCCACCCGCTGAAGACGCGCGACGACCTTTCGATGGTCTACACGCCCGGTGTGGCGCGCGTGTGCCTGGCGATCGCCGAGGACGCCGACAAGGCGTTCCAGTACACGATCAAGCGCAACACGGTGGCGGTCGTCTCCGACGGCAGCGCCGTGCTGGGGCTCGGCGACATCGGCCCGAAGGCGGCGATGCCCGTGATGGAGGGCAAGTGCTGCCTGTTCAAGGAGTTCGCGGGCGTGGACGCGTTCCCGATCTGCCTGGAGACGGGCGACCCCGACGAGATCGTGCGCACGGTCAAGCTGATCGCACCGGCGTTCGGCGGGATCAACCTCGAGGACATCTCCGCACCGCGCTGCTTCGAGATCGAGGACCGCCTGAAGTCGGAGCTCGAGATCCCGGTCTTCCACGACGACCAGCACGGCACGGCGGTGGTGGTGATGGCCGCCCTCCTGAACGCGGTGAAGCTCACGGGCCGGCGCCTGGAGGACCTGCGCGTGTTGATCATCGGGCTCGGTGCGGCGGGCGTGGCGGTCACGAAGATCCTGCTCGCTGCGGGGGTGAGCGACATCATCGGCGCTGACTCGCGCGGCGCGGTGCACCGCACGCGCGAGGACTACCTCGACGGGACGATGAACTCGGCCAAGCGCTGGCTGGCGGACACGACCAACCCAAACGGGCTCGCCGGCGCCCCGGCGGACCTGATGGAGGGGATCGACCTCCTGATCGGCCTCTCCGGCGCCCGGGCGATGCCCCCGCAGGCGCTCGAGGGGATGGCGCCCGACGCGATGGTGTTCGCGATGGCGAACCCCAACCCGGAGGTGAGCCCCGAGGAGGCGGCTCCGTACGTCCGGATCATGGCCACGGGGCGCTCGGACTACCCCAACCAGATCAACAACGTGCTGTGCTTCCCGGGCATCTTCCGCGGCGCGCTAGACGTGCGCTCGCCCGCGATCACGGAGGAGATGAAGATGGCCGCGGCGCATGCGATCGCGGCGATCGTGGACGACGAGGAGTTGCGCGAGGACTACATCATCCCCTCGGTGTTCAACCGCGAGGTTGCGCCCGCGGTGGCGGCGGCGGTGGCCGAGCAGGCCCGCGCGGCCGGGACCGCGCTGGCCGGCCAGGAGCTGGGGTTCGCGGCGGGCGAGACCCTCGCGGGCGCCCCGGCGGGCGCCCCCCAGATCGGCGACGGGGTCGGGTGAGCGGCACCCGTCGATGAGCGCGCGGCGGGTCACGATCACCGGCGCGACGGGACTGCTGGGCCCGCGCGTGCTCGCGGCCCTGCAGGAGCAGGGCACCGAGGTCACCGTGCTGACGCGCGCGCCGGAGCGCGCGCGCTCGAAACTCGGCAGCGACGTCGAGGCGGTCCGCTGGGACCCGCTGAGCGAGGCGGCGCCGGAGCGGGCGCTGGCGGGGCGCGACGCGCTCGTGCACCTCGCGGGCGAGCCGGTGGCGCAGCGCTGGACGAGCCGCGCGCAGACGGCGATCCGCGAGAGCCGCGTGCGTGGCACGGCGAACCTCGTTGCGGGCATCGAGGCATGCGCGGAGCGACCCGCTGCGCTCGTGCACGCCTCCGGGATCGGGTACTACGGCGCGCGTGGCGATGAGCCGATCGACGAGGACGTGGCCGCCGGGCGGGACTTCCTGGCGGGAGTGTGCGTGGAATGGGAGGCCGAGGCGGCGCGTGCGGGCGAGCTCGGCGTGCGCACCGTGGCGGTTCGCACCGGTGTGGTGCTCGACGCGCACGGCGGCGCGCTGGCGAAGATGCTGCCCCCCTTCCGGATGGGCGTGGGCGGCCCGGTTGCGGGCGGGCGCCAGTACATCGCCTGGATCCACGAGCAGGACTACGTGGGCCTGCTGCTGGCTGCGATCGAGGGCGAGCAGTGGCGCGGGCCCGTGAACGCGTCCGCTCCCGAGCCGGTGACGAACGCGGTGTTCTCGCGCGAGCTCGGCCGCGTGCTGCGCCGTCCCGCGGTGCTGCCCGTACCAGGCTTCGCGATGCGTGCGCTCTACGGCGAGATGGCGAGCATCATCACCACGGGGGTCCGCGCGGTGCCCGCCAAGGCCCTCGTGCTCGGCTACGAGTTCACCCACCCCCAGCTGCCCGAGGCGCTGCGCTCGGCCCTCGGGCGCGACTAGCGCCGGCGGCGGGACGTTCAGGCGAGGGCGGGCACCGCGGGTGCGGTGCCCGCGACCGCAGCGCGCTCGGACTCGATGATCACGCGGCAGGGCCGCTTGGCGAGCAGGTAGGCGGCGGTGGGCCCGATCCCCCGCTCGCCCGCGGGCGCGTGAATCGTGGACCAGTAGATCACGTCGCAGTGCACGCGCTGTGCTTCCTCGACGAGCGCTGCGCCGGGATTGCGCGTGCGGATCAGCCCCGTGCGCACCTGGATCCCGAGGCGCCGCGCCTGGATCCGCGCGCTCTCGAGCACGGAGCGGCCCTGCGCCTCCTCCTCCTCGAGCCCCGACTCCAGCGAGAGCTGGCGCGGGACGGGGAGCACGAAGATCGCGTACACCACCCCCTCCTCGCCGATCAGCCTGGCGGCGCCGCGCAGCGCCGCGGCGCTGACGTCCGCGCCGAAGATCGGGACGAGCGCGGTCCTGTACTCGAGCTCCTGGAAGTCCTCCGGACGCTCGGGCCGCGGCAGCCGGTAGGAGAGCCAGGGGTCGAGCTGCTGTTGGCGCCTGTAGAGGAAGTAGCCGGCCATCCCCAGGACCATCCAGGGGATGCCCACGTACTTGGCCTCGGGGTGCAGCACGGTGACGGCCACCCATGCGGCTGCGGTGCCGATGCCCCCGATCACGGCGGTCAGCGGGATCGTGCATCCGCGGATGTGTACGCCCCATCCGGTTGCGTAGGGCCGCTCGCGGCCGGGGTCCTTCACACGCAGCGCCACGATCGCGGCGTGCGCGGTGGTGAACGACAGCATCGCCCCGAACGAGTAGAGGTTGCCGAGCACTTCGGTGTTGCCGTAGACGATCAACGTGCACGCGAGCAGCGAGAAGAACACGAGCGTGAACCAGGGCGTGCGGTAGACCGGGTGCAGCGCGGAGAACAGGCGCGGGAGCTGGCGGTGCTCGGCGAGCGACCACGACAGCCGCGAGATGCCGATCATGCCCGCGTTGGTGGCGATGAAGAGGATCGTCGCTGCGAGCACCCCCACGTAGAGCTGGACCCCTTTCAGGAGGGCGCCGTGCAGGCCCATGTGCGAGATCACGCCGAGGATCGGGTCGTTTTCGTAGAAGTGCCCGAGCGCGGTGGCGAAGCCCGGTTGGCCGAACGACTGTTTGAGCTCAGCGCTGTACCCGACGCCGTGATGGACCACGGGGAGCGCTGAGAGCGCGACGACCGAGATGCCCGCGTACACGCCGAGCACGGCGAGCACGACGAGGTTGACCGCCCTGGGCACCTGCGTGCCGGGGTCCTTGGACTCCTCGGCCATGTTGGCGACGGTCTCGATGCCCGTGTAGGCGAGCATCGCCAGGGACAGCGCGAAGATCAGCTCGCTCCAGGTTGGGACGGTGCCGAGGTGGACCTGGTGGATCAGGAGGGCCGGGTTCAGGACGAGGAACACGCCCAGGCCCACGAGCAGCACCTGCGTGCTCAGGTCCACCACCGCGAGGATGAAGTTGAGCTTCGCCGACTCGCCGAGGCCGCGGATGTTCAGCGCTGCGAGCGCCGCCACCACGATCAGCCCGCCGAAGATGTCGTCTGGGTTGTGGTTGAGCGCGTGCAGCCCCGGAAACGCGCTCAGGTAGTGCGGCACGAAGAACGCGGAGATCGCGATCGTGAGGATGTAGTCGAGGCTCAGCGCCCACCCTGCGAAGAACGACACCACGTCGTTGAACGCGTGGCGCGCGAACGACGATGAGCCGCCCGCTTCGGGGTACATCGACGCGCCCTCCGCGTACGTCTTGGCGGTCAGCGCGAAGAGGCCGCCCGCAAACAGGAAGACCAGGGGCGTGAGGCCCAGGGCGTGCGCGGCGACGAGGCCGAGCGCGTAGTAGATCGACGAGCCCACGTTGCCGTAGGCGGTGGCGAACATCCCTGCGGTGCCCACCGACTTGCGAAGGCCGCGTTCGCTCAGACGAGCCACGCCTCAACGCTAGGCTCGCCCCCGTCAAGCTCTCGTCAAGAATCGCCCGGCGGCTGTGAAGATCTCGTCAAGGTCAGACGGCGAAGCGGTACCCGATGCCCGAGTCGGTGCGGATGAACGGCCGCGGGCTCTGGCCGGGCTGCAGCTTGCGGCGGAGGTTGGCGATGTGGGTGCGCAGCAGCGAGGTTGCGTCGGCGTGCTCGGGCCCCCATACCTCGATCAGGAGCTGGCTGTGGGTGAGCAGCAGCCCGCGGTTGACCGCGAGCACCCGCAGCAGCGAGAACTCGATCGGCGTCAGGTGGACCTCGGCGCCGTCGAGCCACACCGCATGGGCGGCGACGTCGATCACGAGCCCGTCGACCTCGACCCGGGGCTCGGAGACGCCGCGCCGCGCTCGGCGCAGAGCGGCCCGGACGCGCGCGATCAGCTCGCCCGGCGCAAACGGCTTGGTGACGTAGTCGTCGGCGCCACGCTGCAGCGCCTCGATCTTGATCGCCTCCTCGTCGATCGCGGACAGCACGAGGATCGGCAGCTCGCTCCACTCGCGCAACCGCGCGCACACCTCGATCCCGTGCACGTCGGGCAGCATCAGGTCGACGATCGCCAGATGGGGTCGCGCCAGCGCGGCCCGGTCGAGCGCCTCCTCGCCCGTCTCGGTCATGACCACGGTGAAGCCGGCCTCCTCGAGCACCAGCCGCAGTGCCCGGCGTATCTGGGGATCGTCGTCGCAGACGAGGACCCGCTCCCCGGCCATCAGCGGGCCCCGGCGGCACCGGCCGCCAGGGGAGCGCCGACCGGCTCGGAGTCCGGGTCCCCGAGCGGCAGCTCGATCACCATGCTCGTGCCCTGCCCGGGCACCGACTCGACGGCGATGCGCCCGCCGTTGGCCTCGATGAAGCCCTTGGCGATCGCGAGCCCCAGCCCCGACCCGTGGTGCTCCTGGTCGGCACCGGGCGCGCGGTAGAAGGGCAGGAACACGCGCTCCCACTCGCTGCGCGCGATCCCCGGGCCGCGGTCGACGACGAGCACGCGCACGCGGCCTCCCTGCTGTGTCGCGCCCCCCGTGGCAGCGAGCGCCCGTGCACGTACGGCCACGGGCTCTCCCCCGGAGTGCCGCGCAGCGTTCTCGAGGACGTTGGCGAAGGCCCGCTCGAGCTGGACGGCGTCGCCGCGGATCGACGGCAGCTCGGGGTCGATGCTCAGCCGGAAGCCATCCGCGCCCCCCACGTGCGCGATCGCCTCGTGGACGACCTCCTCCAGGGAGTAGGACCCGACGCGTGGCTCGTGCGTGCCGGCCTGCAGCACGGACAGGTCGAGCAGCTTCTCGATCAGCAGCGAGAGGCGTGTGGCGGCGTCGGTGACGAGGTCTCGCACCTCTCCCACGCGCGCCTCCTCGGCACGCGCCGGGTCGAGCGTCCCCGCTGCGGAGAGGATCGCGGTGACGGGCGTGCGCAGGTCGTGCGAGACGGACCGGAGCACCGCTGTCTTCAGCTCGTCGCTTCGCCGCAGCGCTGCCGTCTCGACGACCTCGGCCCCGAGGCGCTCCCGGTGCAGCGCTGCGGCGAGGATCGAGACGAGCGAAGGGACGAGCCGGGCCCGCGTCCACGCGAGCTGGTGCGGGGAGGTGCCGGCCGGCACGAGCAGCGTCCCGAGCGGCTCGCCGTCGGCCTCCAGCGGGATTGCGGCCTCGCCTGCGCCTGCGCCTGCGGCGGCGTGCGGGGCGAGCAAGATCGCGGCGTGCTCGGCGCCGAGCGCCTCGGCGACCCGCTGGGCGGCGACGGGAAGCGCGTCCTGCAGCTGCATCGCGCCGAGCAGCAGCCGCGCGAGCTCCGCGGACAGATCGGCCTCGCGGCGGCGCTGGTCCGCCTCGCGGGCATGCGTGCGCGCCAGGTCGGCGATCAGGCCCGTCGCCGCGGCGGCGACGACGAGCGCTGCGAGCCCCGTCCAGTCGCGACCGTCGGAGATGGCGAGCCGGCCCGTTGGCGGCAGGTGGAAGAAGCCGAATGCGAGCGCGCTCAGCACGGCGCTTGCTACGCCCAGCCGCATCCCCCAGAACATCGAGACGAGCACCACGACGGGCAGGTACACGACGCCGAGCGACTCGACGGGCGCGGCATGGCGCAGGGGATAGATGGCGAGCGTGGCCGCGGCGAGGCCGCCGGCCATCGCGAGCGCGCCGAGCAGGAGCGGCGGGCGGCGCGCGCGCAGCAGCACAGCACGGTCGATCATGCTGTCAATGATGCTCCAATCGGCGGCGCGGGACGGCGCGCGCAGCAGCGATCAGACAGGTGCCGCCACGGGCCGCGCCTCGGTGCGGTTGCTGTCGGTCTCGATGATCACGCGGCACGGCCGCTTGCCGAGCAGATACGTGGCCGTCGGCCCGATCCCCCGCTCTCCCGCGGAGGCGTGGATGGTGGACCAGTAGATGATCTCCGCCCGCGCGGTGCGCGCCTCCTCGACGAGTGCTGCGCCGGGGTTGCGGGTACGGATCAGGTCGGTGTGGATCCGGATGCCCGCGCGTTTGGCCTGGATACGGGCGCTCTCCAGCACGGACCGCCCCTGGGCCTCCTGCTCCTCGAGGCCCGCGTCGAGCGACAGCTGGCTCGGCACGGGCAGCACGTAGACCGCGTACACCAGCCCGTCTTCGCCGATCAGCTTGGAGGCGCGGGAGAGCGCCTCGGCGCTCACGTCGTCGCCGAAGATCGGGACGAGCGCGGTGCCGTATTCGAGCGCATGGAAATGCTCGGGACGCTGCGCCCGCTCGAGCTTGGTGGTCGTGCGAAGGTCCAGTCCCTGCGAGCGGCGGTAGACGATGTAGACCACGATCCCCAGCGCGAGCCAGAACACACCGGCCGAGGCGACGTCGACGTGCAGCGCGGTGACAGCCAGGAACGCGACGCCCGTGCCGACGACGCCGAGCAGCGCGAACAGGGGTAGCTCGTGTCCGCGCCATCGCAGGGTTCCCGGACCCCGGTACGGGCGTTGTTGCTCGGGCTGGGTGATGCGCAATCGGATCACCGCGAGGTGCGCGATCGTGAACGACAGCATCGCGCCGAACGCGTACATGTTCCCCAGGAACGTGGCCTTGCCCGGGATGATCGTCAGACAGGCGATGCCGCCGAAGGTCAGGATCCCGATCCACGGCGTGCTGAAGCGAGGATGCAGCCGGCTGAGCGCGCCGGGGAGCTGCCGGTGCAGGCCCATCGAGTAGACGAGCCGCGACACGCCGATGATCCCCGCGTTGGCGGCGATGAACAGGATGGTGGCGGCGAGCAGCCCGACGTAGACCTCGCCGGCGCCCTGCAACGGGCCGAGGTGCAGGTGCTTGACGATCCCGAGCACGGGGTCTCCCGCGTAGCCGCCGTGGGACTCTTCGGTGCCGAGCAGCGTCGTGTACCTGCCGTTGGCCCCGCGCGTCACGGGCAGCGAGGAGAGGGCGACCATCGGCAGCAGCGCGTAGATCGCGAACACCGCGATCACCACGTAGCGGATCGAGCGTGGCACGGTGCGCGTCTCGTCGCGTGCCTCCTCGGCCATGTTGGAGATCGTCTCGATCCCCGTGTAGGCGATCATCCCGATCGGGATCGCGATCAGGAAGTCCTTCCACGTCGGTGCGGCGCCCAGGTGCACGTTGTCGACGAGCACGTGCGGCGAGAGCACCAGGAAGATGCCGAGCCCGACGAGCAACAGCTGCGTGGCGAAGTCGGTGACCGCCAGCACGACGTTCAGCGCGGCGGCCTCTTTGACGCCGACGACGTTGATCATCGAGAGGATCACGACGATCCCCGCGCCGAACAGCACGTCGCCGGGGCCGTGCTGGAGGGCGGGCCAGAACAGCCCGCCGAGGTAGTGCGGCACGAAGAACGCGGAGATCGCGACCGTGATCGTGTAGTTGAGCATCTGCGCCCAACCCGCGAAGAACGACCAGAACTCGTTGAACGCATGGCGCGCGAAGCTGGAGGACCCGCCCGCCTCGGGGTACATCGCGGTGGCCTCGGCGTACGTGGCGGCGGTCAGGTAGAAGATGCCGCCGGTGATCAGGAAGACGATCGGGGTCAGCCCGAGCGCGTAGGAGGCGACCAGCCCGAGGGCGTAGTAGATCGAGGAGCCGACGTTTCCGTACGCCGTGGCGAACAGCCCCGACACGCCCACCGTGCGGCGCAATCCATGCTGGGTGAGGCGAGCCATCGCGCGGAGGGTACACGGCGCGGTGCATGCAAAATCCCATTCAGGGCAGTCGCCCGTGAAGGATCGAGCCGTATGATCCCGACGACCTGGATTGCCAGGGGGGACATTCAGACGCTATGGAAACGGCGCGACGTGAAAACTACGACTCAGGTGAGGACTTCGTTCTCGAATACGGGGAGCTGCGCTTCACGTTCAACGAGAACGACTTCTCCGAACGCTGCGAGCAGGCCGCGCTGAAGCTCGGGTTCGTCGGCGGCCGCCTCGGCGAGGAGGAGCTGGAAGACCTCGTGAATCTCGCTGTGAACGGCGAGATCATCGACCCCGCTTCGGGGCTCGGCGAACACGTCAACGACTGCTGGCCCGAGCTGATCGGCCCGGCGGAGCGCTCGCTCGTCCACTGGTTGAGGCGCCTCGTGTTCCGCGGCGCCTGGCTCGACCAGCGCGTCAAGGAGGGCGAGCTGAGCGTCACATTCGACGAACGCACGGGCAGCTTCGCCTACATCCAGCCCGCCCACTCCGGGGCGAGCGGCCAGGGCGAGCCGATCGAGCTCGCGCCCGAGCCGAGCTGGAACCGCGTCGCCTACCGGCGCTGAGCAGGGCGCGCTGCCCGGCGGAGTCCTGGCGGTGACTCACACGCGCTTTGCGAGCTCGGCGACGTCGCTTCAGACATAGCGAAGCTTGGCCGGCGTCCCGTTGAGCCGCCCGGGGACGCCTCCGGGTGGCGTGACCGGTGCACGCTCCACACGCAGGCCCCCGCGGGCGCCGTAGAACGGCTGGGCGCCCACGTTCTGCTCGAGCACCCAGCGGTACAGGCCGGTGGCCGGCGTCCGCTCGCTGACGGCGGCGGCCACGCGCGCGAGCAGCTGCGTGCCGATCCCCTCGCGCCTGCTGGCGAGGCGGACGTGCATGTTGTCGAGCAACGCACCCCACCGGGCGTCCTCCTCGAAGTAGGCGTTGGCGAATCCGGCGAGCGCGTGGTCCTCGTCCTCGGCGAGGACGGTGCAGCGACGCGGCTCGCTCTCGGCGAGCCGCGTCGTCCAGACCGCCAGACGGTCCGTCTCGACGTCGCCGTCCAGGAAGGCGTCCGAGTAGGCGCCGCGGTAGTGGCGGCGCCAGGAGTCGGCGTGCAGCGCAGCGACAGCGGGCGCGTCGGCGGGCTTCGCCTGACGAAAGCGAACATCCCCGCGCAGAACGCTCAGTCGGCTGCCTCCAGCGCGGACGCGCGGGCCTGCGCGATCGCGCGGGCGCCGTCCTCGCCGACGAGCAGCTCGGCGCGCAGGGTGCCGCCGGCGAGCAGGTCGAGGATCGGCTCACGGCCGGTCGACGCGAGCGCGGGGTCCAGCGCGATCACCGTGGTCTCGCCTCCCACGGGCGCGGACGCTGTTGCGATCACCGTGAGCGAGCCGCCCTCGCGCAGGTTGCGGGCGGCGGCGAGCACCTTGCGCGCGGCGCCGGCGCCGAGGGCGTCGAGGCTGTCGATCAGCACAACGGCGTTCGAGCCGCGCGCGGCGAGCCGCTTGGCCGACTCGACCGCGCGCTCGACGGCCTGGCCCTGGGCGTCGCCCGAGGCGGCGAAGCTGAGGGCGGCTGCGGGCGCCGGCGTGGCCTCGGCCCATTCGGCGATCTCCTCGGGCCGGGCGCCGGCGAGCACGATGCTGAGCTCGAGGTCCTCGCGGTCGCGCAGGGCGGCTACGAGCGCACGCAGCGTCTCGGTCTTGCCCGCGCCGCGCGGGCCGACGATCGTGGCGCGCGAGCCGAGGCCGAGCGGCGTGAGCCACTCGATCGCCTCCAGCGTGGGGTTGCCCGCCCGCGCCCCCTGCGGCGATCCGAGCGCGAGACGCTCGGTGGGCCATGCCACCGGGAGGTCCTCGTAGCGCGAGCCGTCGGAGACGCTGTCAGCGGACTGGTCGTTGATCGTGTCGATGCGGACGAGCGAGGGGTAGCGCTCGGAGCGCCGCGGCGTGCGGACGGGCCCGGTGACGCGATCGCCGCTGACGAGCTCGCAGCGGCGCACCTGGGCTGCGGAGATGTAGACGTCCTCGTCGGAGGCCTCCGGCGGATCGACGCGCAGGAACGCAGACCCGTTGCCGAGCACCTCGACGACGCCCTCGGCGACGCGCTGGTCCTCGCCCTCGCCGGGGCGTCCCCGGCCGCCGCGCTCGCCCGCCTGACCCTGTTTGGCCGAGCTGCCCGAGCGAGCGCGCGAGCGGCCGCCGCGCCTGCGCCCCTGGCTGGGCTCGGCGTCGTCGTCCTCCTCGCCGTCGCGTTGCGGCGCGTCACCATCCTGGTGGGAGGACGCCGCGGCGGGCGCCTCCTCGGCGGAGGCATCGTCATCGGCCTCGCCCCGTCCTCCGCGTCGCGGCCGGCGACGGCGCAGCCGGGTGCGGCGTTCGCTGCCGTCCTCCTCGGCGGCGTCGTCGGCGTCGCCGTCGGAGGCGGCCTCCAAGGACGGCTCTCCGAGGATCGCGTCGATGAGGTCGGCCTTGCGCAGGCGCCGGAACCCCTCCATGCCGATCTGGTCGGCGATCGCGTGGAGGTCTGCGAGCGGGCTCGCCTCGAGCTCGCTGCGGTCGAGTGCTGCTGGCATGGGTGACTCCTTCTGGGGCTTGGGTGGTTGGCGTCCCGCCGCGTTGGACAGCGGTACCGGAGCGGCACAGGCGGGCACCCGGAACGCGCTCAGCCTAGCGTGTGTGGCGGAGGCCCTCTGAGAGACGCAGGTCGCGCTCGACGGCGGCGCCGCCGTCCAGCGCGGAGCGCACGGCGAGGAAGTCGGCCGCGGCGGCGACGTCGTGGAGCCTGAAGATGTGCGCGCCGTGCTCGACTCCGAACGCGAGCGCGGCGAGCGTGCCCGCAAGCCGGTCGCGCGGGCCGCGCCCCGTGAGCGCGCCGATGAAGTCCTTGCGCGAGACGGCGAGCAGCAGCGGTCGTCCGAGATCGTGCAGGGCATCGACCCCGGCTAGCAGCTCGATCGTCTGGGCGGGAGTCTTGGCGAAGTCGGGGCCGGGATCCAGGATCAGCTGCTCGGGCGCGAGCCCGTGCGCGCATGCGAGCTCGATCCGCCCGGCGAGGAACTCGCGCACCTCCCCCACCACGTCGTTGTAGAGGTCGGGATCCTGGCGCCGTTCGCGCGGCGCCGCGGCGGTGTGCATGAGCACGAGCGCGGCGCCGGTCTGCGCGCACACCTCGGCGAGCTCGGGGTCGCGCAGCCCGCTGACGTCGTTGACGATCGCTGCGCCCGCATCGATCGCTGCGCGCGCGACGCCGGGCTTGTAGGTGTCGATCGAGACGAGCGCGCCGAGCTCCCCCGCGACGCGCTCGACGAGCGGCACCACGCGCTCGATCTCCTCCTCGGCGCCCACCGGCGGCAGGTCGGTGCGGGCCGACTCGCCGCCGACGTCGATCACGTCCGCGCCAGCGCCGAGCAGCTCCCGCGCGAGCTCGACACGCTGCTGCAGCGACGCGCGCTCGCCGCCGTCGCTGAACGAGTCGGGGGTGGCGTTGACGATCCCCATCAGCCACGGGTGCTCGCCGAGCGTGAGCGTGCGCCCGCGGGCGCGGAGCTCCCGCACGGGCGCGCTCACGCTGCCGGCTCGGGCGCCCGCGAGGCGTCCATGGCGGGGGCACCGAGCAGCCCCTCCGCGTCGGCCTCGGCGGCGAACCGCTCGAGCTCGACTGCGGTGCGGGCGGCGTCCCATCCCAGCTCGCGCGCGAGGGTGTGGGCGACCCGTTCGACAGCGTCCGGCGCGGAGCCGGCGCCCGCGTCGAGGCCGTCGGTGAGCGCGCGCGCCCGCAGCAGGCCGAGCCGGGTGCGGCGCAGGAGCACGTCGCCGATGCTCCGCGCCTGCTCACGGCGCGCTGCGAGCGCCACCTCGGCGAGCAGGTCGGGGGCGCCGGGCACGATCGGCTGGGCGAGCTCACCACGCTCACGCGCGAGCGCGAGCACATCCTGGGCGGCGTGGCCGTAGCGCGCAGCGAGCGCGGCGTACGCGTCGGGCGCGACGCCCTCCACACGCGGCAGCTCCTCGACGGAGACGGGCTCGCCGAGCGGGATTTCGTGGGTCCGGCACGGCGCCTCGCGCGCGTCGCGCTCGACGATCCGGTCGACGGTCATCTTGGCCATTCGCCGGAACGTGGTGAGCTTGCCGCCCGTGATCGTGATCATCCCCGAGGAGGTCTCGTACAGCTCGGCCTTGCGCGAGATGTCGACGGACTTCTTCGGGTCGCCGGTGGAGATCAGCGGCCGCACGCCCGCGTACGCGCCCGTGAGCTGATCGGTTCCCAGCGCGGTGCCGAAGAACTCGTTGACGGCATCGAGCAGGTAGCCCACGTCCTCCTCGGAGGGACGGATGTGGTCGAGCGGGCCCTCGTAGTCGTTGTCGGTGGTGCCCACGAGCGCGTGCCCGAGCCATGGCAGCGCGAAGATCGAGCGACCCGAGCCCGCGGGGACGATCGCACCGCCGACGAGCGGCAGCTGCTCGTGGGGGATCGTCACGTGCGTGCCGCGGCTCGGGCGGATCCGTGGCAGCTCGGCCTCGTCGTGGAGCTCCTGCGGGCGCAGCTCGTCCGCCCACACGCCGGTTGCGTTGACGACGTTGGCAGCGCGGACCTCGATCAGGGCGCCGCTCTCGGCGTCCCGCGCCTGCACGCCGCGGGCGGTCCCGTCGGCCTCGAGCAGCCCCACGACGTCGACGCGGTTCGCGCACACCGCGCCGAACCGCTCGGCCTCGCCGAGCACCGTCAGCACGAGTCGGGCGTCGTCGGTCTGGCAGTCGTAGAAGAGGTAGCCGCTGGTGGGCTCGCGCGGCGCGAGCGCGGGGAGCAGCTCGAGCACCTCCTCCCCGCTGATCACGCGATGGCGCTCGGGGCTCCAGGACTCGCTCGCCTCGCCGGCGCCGTTGGCGGCGGGCGGCTCGGCCGCGTCGCGCTCCTTCTGCGCGGCGCGCCCGCCCGTGCCCTTCGGGTTGCGGCGTCCACGCCGCGCGCGGCGCCCGCGCTCGACGGACATCACGTCGTAGAGGTTCAGGCCCACTCCCACGAGCCGGTCGGGGCGCGCGCCGTCGAAGGCGGGCACGACGAGCGGCAGCGGGCGCACG
Source organism: Solirubrobacteraceae bacterium (assembly GCA_025934395.1). Lineage (GTDB taxonomy): Bacteria > Actinomycetota > Thermoleophilia > Solirubrobacterales > Solirubrobacteraceae > Palsa-744. The sequence goes on from JAICYC010000002.1 coordinate 51,038, forward strand.
AGGTGCGGCGCCAGCGAGACGAGCAGCCGGCGCTCCAGCAGCGCCTCGCGCACGAGCCCGAGGTCGAAGTTCTGCAGGTAGCGCAGCCCGCCGTGCACGAGCTTGCTCGACCGGCTGGAGGTGCCCGACGCGAAGTCCGCGCGCTCCAGGAGCGCCACGCTGTAGCCGCGCGATGCGGCGTCGAGGGCGACCCCCGCACCGGTGATCCCGCCGCCGACGACCAGCACGTCGAACTCGTCGCGCTCCAGGGCGGCCAGCGCCTGGCTACGTTCGATCACGCGTGGAGTTTCGCAGAGGCGCCAGCGCGCCCCGCGCTCGCCACCGGCGTCAGATCTGTGCGAGCTCCGCGGCGATCTCGCTCACCGCGGACTTGGCGTCCCCGAACAGCATCGAGGTCTTGGGGTCGTAGTAGAGCTCGTTTTCGATGCCCGCGAAGCCGGGGTTCATGGAGCGCTTGATCACGATCACCGAGTGGCTGTCGGAGACCTCGAGGATCGGCATCCCGTAGATCGGCGATGAGGGCGTGTTCTTGGCAGCGGGGTTGGTGACGTCGTTGGCGCCGATCACGAGCGAGACGTCGGTGCGCTGGAACTCCGGGTTCGCGTCGTCCATCTCCTTGAGCTGGTCATAGGGGACGTCCGCCTCGGCGAGCAGCACGTTCATGTGGCCGGGCATGCGCCCCGCGACCGGGTGGATCGCGTAGCTGACGTCGACCTGCCGTTTCTCGAGCTCCTTGGTGAGCTCGCGCACGGCGTGCTGGGCCTGGGCGACCGCCATCCCGTATCCGGGCACGATCACGACGCGGCTCGCATACGCGAGTTGGATCGCCGCGTCCTGGGCGCTCGTCGATTTGACGGTCCCGGCGTGCTCGCCGGCGCCCTCGGCGCCCGCCACCGCACCGCCGCCGCCGAAGCCGCCCGCGATGATCGCGGGGATCGAGCGGTTCATCGCGACCGCCATCAGGTTCGTGAGGATCGATCCGGAGGCGCCAACGATCATGCCCGCGACGATCAGCGCGGGGTTGTTCAGCGCGATCCCGGTCGCGGCGGCGGACAGGCCCGTGAAGGCGTTCAGCAGCGAGATCACCACGGGCATGTCGGCGCCGCCGATCGGCAGCACCACCGCGTTGCCGAGCAGCGCGGCCACGATCAGCATCCCGATGAACAGCAGTTCGGAGTGGGCACCGGCGATCAGGTCGATCCCGGCAGCCAGCGCGAGCACGACGAGCAGGCCGTTGACCGCCTGCTGGGCGGACCCCAGCGAGATCGGGCGGCCGGGGATCACTTCCTGGAGCTTGCCGAACGCGATGTTCGAGCCCCAGAAGGAGATCGAGCCGACGATCGCGGCGAACACGGAGAAGATGGCCACGTACGTGGGCACGGCGGCGAAGCCGACCGCGTGGCCGACCGAGATGCTTTCCCCGCCGGCGCCCACGACCTGGTGAACCGTCCGCGAGACCGTGTGTTCCCCGTAGGTGGATCCGTGGTGGCGGAACTCGACCCACGAGATCAGCGCCACCGCGCCGCCGCCGACGCCGTTGAACAGCGCCACCATCTGCGGCATCGCGGTCATCTTGACGTTGCGCGCCGCGGGTATGCCGACGGCCGTGCCGAGCGCGATCCCGAGCGCGATCAGACCCCAGTTCCCCTCGCCCCGATCGAGCAGCGTGGCCACCACCGCGATCGCCATCCCGACCGCGGCGATGCGGTTGCCCCGCACGGCAGTGGTGGGCCCGGCGAGGCCGCGCAGGCCCTGGATGAAGAGGGCGAACGCGATGATGTAGAGGACGTAGATGAAGCTTTCGCTCTGCAGGAAGGAGGTGGCGAGGATCACGCGTGCCCCTCCTCGTCCTCGGCCTTCGGCTTCGGCTTGGACTTGAACATCTCGAGCATGCGGTCGGTCACGAGGAAGCCGCCGACGATGTTGATCGTCCCGAACGCCACCGCGATCACGAGCAGGATCTTCGAGAGGGCGCCGAGTTCGGCGAGCCCGAGCAGCAGCAGCCCACCGAGCAGCACGATCCCGTGGATCGCGTTCGTGCCCGACATCAGCGGCGTGTGCAGCGTGTTGGGCACCTTCGAGATCACCACGAAGCCGATGAAGCCCGCGAGCACGAGGATCGCGAGGTTGGTGGTGAGCACGCTCGCGAGGATCACGCCGCCGCCGCCTCGAGCGCGGCCCTCGCGCCCTCGTGGACGACCTGACCCTCGCGCACCACGCATGCCCCCTTGACGATCTCGTCCTCGAAGTCGAGCTGCATGCTGCCGTCCTCGGCCACGAACAGCTCCAGCAGGGCGAGCACGTTGCGCGCGAACAGCTGCGAGGAGTGCTCCGCCATCGCCGCGGGAAGGTTGAGCGGCGAGACGATCTTCACGTCGTGGCGCACGACCGTCTGGCCCGGCTCGGTGAGCTCGCAGTTGCCCCCCGCCTCGCCGGCGAGGTCGACGATCACCGACCCCGGCGTCATGCCCTCGACCGCCTCCGCGGTGACGAGCCGCGGCGCCGGGCGGCCCGGCACGAGCGCGGTCGTGATCACCACGTCGAAGCCCTTGATCGCGTCGGTGAGCGCCTGCTGCTGCTGGGCGCGCTCCTGCTCGGTCAGCTCGCGTGCATAGCCGCCCTCACCAGCGGCTTCCACGCCGAGGTCGAGCCAGGCGGCGCCGAGCGACTCGACCTGCTCTGCCACCTCGGGACGCACGTCGTAGCCGGTCGTGCGCGCGCCGAGGCGCTTCGCGGTGGCGAGCGCCTGCAGGCCCGCCACCCCGACCCCCAGCACGAGCACCTTCGCGGGCGGGATCGTGCCCGCGGCGGTCATCAGCATCGGGTAGAACCGGCCCATCTCCTCCGCGCCGAGCAGCGCCGCGCGGTAGCCGGCCACGTTGCTCTGGGAGGACAGCGCGTCCATCGACTGGGCGCGCGTGATGCGGGGGATCGCCTCCATCGCGAACGCGGTGGCGCCCGCGTCGGCGAGCGCGCGCGTGGTGGTGGAGCTCGTGAGCGGCGCCAGGAAGCCCACCAGCACCGATCCGGACCCGAGCGAGCGGATCTGCTCGGGGTCGGGCGGAGCGATCGTGACGACCACGTCGCTGCCCCACACCCGGGCGGGGTCCGCGCTCACCTCCGCTCCCGCGTCGATGAACGCCTCGTCGGTCAACAGCGCGTCCTCGCCCGCGCCGCTCTGGACGACGACGTCGAGGCCCTTGGCGCGCAGCTTGCCCACGACCTCCGGCACAAGCGCCACCCTGTGCTCGCCGGCGGCGGTCTCCTTCGGTACTCCGATCCTCATTGAGGTGCGAGAACGTATCCGATCCATGGGATGGGGCGCGGCCCGGTCTGCGAGACTGGCCTTCGATGACCGTCAACCTCACCCGGATCTACACGCGCCTGGGCGACGGCGGCGAGACGCATCTGGGGGACATGAGCAGGGTGTCCAAGGTGCACCCCCGGGTGGAGGCGTACGGCACCGTTGACGAGCTGAACGCCGCGGTGGGGGTGGCGCTGTGCACGCCCGGCCTGCCCGCCCGCTTCTCCGAGTGGCTCGCGCGCGTGCAGAACGACCTGCTCGACGTGGGCGCGGACCTGTCGGTCCCGGAGCAGAGCGAGGCAGACAGGGCGAAGGAGCGCACGCGCCTGCGCGTCACGCCCGACTACACCGCGTGGCTCGAGCAGGCCTGCGACGAGGTCAACGCCACGCTCGAGCCGCTGCGCTCGTTCGTGATCCCCGGGGGCACGCCTGCTGGGGCCCAGCTGCACGTGTGCCGCACCGTCTGCCGCCGCGCGGAGCGGCGCACGATCGCGATCGGCCCGGACGCGAGCGGTGAGGCGGTGCGGTACCTGAACCGGCTCTCCGACCTGCTGTTCATCCTCAGCCGCGCGGTCAACGCCCAGGCGGAGGGCAGCGGCTCGGCCGAGCCGCTGTGGGCGCCGGGCGCCCACGCCGACTCGGCGAAGCCCGAGGACGGCTGAGGGCGGCGCCGCTAGGCCGCGGGCGCGCTCTGCGCGGGAGCGGCGTCCGGCGCGAGTCGGTCCCACAGACGCACGGCGAGCACCGCGAGCGCAGCCCACAGCGTTCCGAGCAGGTAGCCGCCGAGCACGTCGCTCGGCATGTGCCAGGCGAGCACGACCATGGAGAACCCGACCGCCGCTGCGTAGGAGAGCCCGAGCGCGATCGCAGCGCGCCGCCACGCGCCCGCGGGGGCGACGAGCACGGCGCACAGCACGAGCACGGTCGCCGCGGTGGCGTGCCCGCTGGGCCACGACGCGCGCCCGAGGTAGGTCCCGCCCACTGCGTCGTGGGGCAGCGCGAGCGCCGGCTTGAGCTTCTCCGCTGACCACGGCGCGAGCGCGAGCACCGCAGCGACCGCGAGCGCGAGCCGCGCGCGGCCCCGCGCGAGCGCGGTGAGCACGAGCGCGGTGCCCCACATCACGAACAGCAGCGGTTCGAGCAGGTGCAGCAGGAAGCTTCCGACGGATTCGATCGCGGGGCGGTTCAGGCGCGTGAGGTCGTGGAGCGCGACCGCGTCTTTCCACTTCACCGCGGCGGACTGGTCGGCTGCGAGCCACACCAGCACGAGCGCGGCGAGGCATACGACGGCCACGACGAGCGGGCGCCAGAGGCCGGGCACGGGGCGTCGCGGGTCCGGCCTACGCGGCGCGACCCGTGCAGCGGGATAGGTGTGCCCGTCCATGGGTGAAGGGTAGAGGCGGCGATAAACGCCGTCGAAAGCTCCTGCTCACGGTGGCGCGACCGGCAGCGGCCGTTCGGTCAGGCCGGTGAGCGCCTGCGCGGTCACCCAAACGGGCGTCTGCGCGCCGGTTGCCGAGTAGCGCACGCTCCCGCCCGGGGTGAGGAGCGTCCGCAGGTAGGCGACCGGCGAGCGGCTGCCCGCGCGGGTCACGCGCGAGGCGATGCGACCTGCGGCCACGAGCCCCTGGATCGCCCACGCGGTGGACTGCGCGTTGGAAGCGCCGCCGCGCTGCTGGGGAAAGCCGCCGTCGGGACGCTGGCTGCCCCGCAGGTAGCGCACGCTCGCGCCCAGTGCAGCGGGACGCGTGCCGGCTGCTCTGAGCGCCTGCAGGACCGCGCCGGTGTCGTCGATGTCGCTGGGCCCGCCGCGCGGGCCGTAGCCGTAGCCGCCGTCGGTGTTGCGCTGGCGCGCGAGCCAGCGCGCCGCCGCTCTCACCACGGGATCGTGCTGTGGGCGTCCCGCTGCACGCAGCGCGAGCACAGCGAACGCGGTGATGTTGGTGAGGTGGGCGAAGCTGCCGTCCGATGAGCGGGACGCGAGCAGCCGCCCCTCCAGGTCGGCGCCGCCCGCAGCGCCCGGCAGCGTGCCTGCGGGTACGCCGGATGCGCGCAGGGCGAGCATCGTGCGCTCGATGTCGCCCGCGCCGTGGAGCGAGCCGGCTTCGGCACGCAGCGCGTCCAGCAGCGTGTGGCCTTCACGGAGGAGGCTGAGGGGGCGGCGGCCCGCGGCGGCGAGCCCGATCGCCGCCCACGCGGTGTACAGCTCGCTGCTCGGTTGGCCCACCGCCGGCCCGAACCCCCCGTCGGCGTTCTGGGCGCCGGCGAGGTAGGCGAGCTCCGGGGCCGAGGACACGCGCGCTCCCGTCGCGCCGTTGGCGCCCGCGGCCAGGCGGGCGCTGGCGCCCGCCGGGTGCGGGCCTTCGAGCAGCGCGACCGCGCCGAGCGCGATCGCGGTCGCCGCCGCGCCGGCGCCGAGCCAGCCGAGCGCCACGCTCGCGGGCGTGCGCGCCGTCGCAGCCGCAGGGACGGGCGGGGCGCGCAGGGCGGCGCCCGCCGGCACCCACGTGACGTCCATCCGCAGGCGCGCGCGCGCGAGGATCCGCGCGAGCTCGGGCCCGAAGGCGAGGCCGAACAGCAGGCTTGCGACCGTGTCGGTGATGTCGTACGGCAGGCCCTGGCCCGCAACCGCGATCAACGCGGCGCTGCTGTGGCTCGCGCCGAGCGTCCACGTGTAGACGTTCATCACCTCCTTGGCGCCGAGCGCGGTGAGCGCGCAGCCGACCCCGAGCCCGACCCGGCCGAGGCGGCCGCGCGTGGGCCCCGCGATCGCTGCACCGGCGAGACCGACGAGCCCCCAGGCGGCCATCTGCCACGGCGTGTAGGGACCCTGGCCGAGCATGAAGTTCGATACGAGCATCCCCAGCGCGCCCACGGTGAACCCGGGGATCGGCCCGAGCGCGTAGCCCGCGACGAACGTGATCGCGGTGATCGGCTTGACGTCGGGAAGGGCCGCGAACGCGTCGCGCCCGAGCGCGGCGAGCGCGGTCATGACGGCGACCACGGCGACCATCCGCGCGGACGGGCGCCTGCGCTCGTAGGCCAGCCAGCCCGTGCCGAGCACGACCGCGACGACCGCGAACGAGGCCAGCGGCCAGCTCACGTGGGCGCTCCGGTGATCAGCGGATCCTGCGCGCGCGGGCGGCGGCGCGCCAGCACCTCCGCGCCCTCCTCCGGCAGCAGCGCGCCGCCCGCTCCGCCGAGGATGCGCGCGGTCTCGGTGGCGAAGTACCAGCCTCCCGCGAGCAGCTCGGCGGAGCTCCCGTCGGCGATCACGCGACCGTCGGCGAGGAGCACCGCGCGTGCGGCGCATGCTGCGGCGAACTCCGGGTCGTGCGTTGCGACGATCACGGCGGTGCCGGCGCGCGCGCGGGCGCGCAGCTCCGTGGCGAGCGCGGCCTTGGCGGCGCGATCCATTCCCCGCGTGGGCTCGTCGAGCGCGAGCAGCGCGGGCTCCTCGCCGCCCGTGACGATCGCGAGCGCGAGACGCTGGCGCTCACCGCCGGAGAGGTCGCGCGGGTTGCGCTCGGCCGCCCACGCCAGCCCGGCCCGCTCGAGCGCCTGCGCGGGTGCCTCCTCGCCGGCGCGCTCGTGGACGAAGTAGTCGCCGGGATTCTGCAGCAGCAGCGCCACGCGCCCGCCGCTCTCCACGCGCCCCCGCGTCGGCGCCAGCAGGCCGGCCGCGTGACGCAGGAGCGTCGACTTGCCCGCGCCGTTGCGGCCCATCAGCGCGATCGTCTCGCCGGGGGCGACGGCGAGGTCGACGCCGCGCAGGATCGCGGGGCCGTCGCGCAGCTCGTGCCACACGCCGCGAACACGCAGCGCGAGCGGCGCGTGCCCACGGCGACCGCGCGGGCGTGTGCGCGGTGGCGCTGCGCCCGCGCCCGCGGACCCGCTAGCGGGCGTGCCGGGGTCGCCGAGCAGGCCCGCGCGGCGCAGCGCGCTGCGCGCCTGGCGCACGCCGGCGGGGACCTCGGGCACGCCGGCGAGCTCGAACAGCCTCGCAGCGGGGGTCTGCAGCGACGGCGCCGCCTCCGCTGCCCACCGCAGGAACGCGGCGGGGTCGCCGTCGCATGCCACGCGCCCGCGCTCGAGCGCGATCACGCGGTCGGCGGCAGAGAGCACGCGCTCGAGGCGGTGCTCGGAGATCACCACCGCTATCTCCCACTCTTGGTTGAGCCGGCGCAGGAGGCCGATCAGCTCGTCGCCGGCGACGGGGTCGAGCTGGGAGGTGGGCTCGTCGAGCAGCACCACCTGCGGACGCCCCACGAGCGCCGCGCCGAGCGCGACGCGCTGCTGCTCGCCCCCGGAGAGCTCGTGGGTGCTGCGGTCGAGCAGGCCGTCGATCCCGAGCGCGAGCGCAACCTCCTCGACGCCCCGGGCGACCGTGGCGGCGCCGTGGCCGCGGCTCTCGAGTCCGAGCGCGAGCTCCGCGCGGACGGTGCTCATCACCAGCTGTGTCTCGGGATCCTGGAACAGCACCCCTGCGACCTCGCCGAGGCGCGCCGGGCCGTGCTCGCGCGTGTCGAGCCCCGCGAGCGTCACCGATCCGGCGAACGTGCCGCCGTGGAAGTGGGGAACGAGCGCACAGGCGGCGCGCAGGAGCGTGGACTTGCCGTGGCCCGAGAGCCCCGCGAGCAGACAGAACTCGCCGGGATGGATGTCGAGGTGGACGTCTTGGAGCGCAGGCTCGGCGGCGCCCGGGTAGCGATACCCGACGCCCCTGAACGACAGCAGAGGCGCGCTCAAGGCTCGATCCCCCGGCGATCCGCGAACGGCAGCACGATCGCGGCGAGCAGCGCCGCCGCGATCGCGACGGTCCCGAGGCCGAAGGCGGCACGGATCTCGGGGTAGGCGTCGAAGCGCGCAGCGCCCCCTCCTGCCGCCCACGGGGCCCGCGCGAGGATCGACAGCGCGAGCACCGCCACCGCGGAGGCAAGGAACGCGAGATCGTGGCGGGAGAGGGGCGCGCGGCGCCGCTGCGAGCGGCCCGCGCCCGCGAAGCCGCGCACCTCCAGCGTGGCGGCGACATCGGCGGCGCGGTCCAGCGAGCCGGCGACGACCGCCCGCACGAGCGCCACGCGCCCGCGGGCCCCTCCCGGCGCGCCGCCGGGCCGCGTGCGCTGCGCCTCCGCCAGGCGCTGCGCGTCGGCGGCGAGCACGGGGATCAGGCGCGTGGCGAGCGAGGCTGTGAGCGCCGAGCGGAACGAGACCCTGCGCACGAGGCGCAACGTCTCATCGGGGTCGACGGCGAGGCTGGCGAGCGTGGTGACGAGCACCACGAGCATCACCTTCAGCGCGATCACCGCGCCGTAGACGACAGCCTCCACCGTGAGGTTGCCCTGTCCGAACGGGCCGAGGTCGCCGAGCCGCGCGAACACCGTGAGGCCGTCGCGCGAGACGAGCACGTTGACGAGGACGATCGGCACCCACACGATCGCGGCGAGGCGCAGCGCGCGCAGGAGCGCGCGGCCGACGCCCGCGCCCGCTCCCGCGGCGAGCACCCCGGCGAACAGCGCTGCGAGCACGACCGGGTGGTAGAGCAGCACGGCGGCCGTGGTGATCGACAGGACCCACGCCACGCCCACGGTCGCCCGCGCCGCGTGCAGGGGGCTCGCGAGACGCCGGTAGAAGAGGCTCGTGCTGCGCATCCGGTCAGCCTCCCACGACGGGCAGGGGCCAGGTGCGACCGGCCGCGGCAGCGAGCGCGAAGCGCCCGCCGAGCGCGGCGGCCGTGAACGAGCGAGCTGCGAGGGCGACCCCGGCCGGGTCGGTACCGGTGACGAGCCACACGGGCGCTTCCCCTTCGCGCATGGTGGCGGCGATCAGCCCGGCGCCCGCTTCGAGCGTGCGCACGACGCGGCCGTCGGCGTCGAGCAGCACCAGCGCGTGGCCGCCCGCGGCGAAGCGGGCGTAGACGCCGCTCGCGCGCGGGCCGCCGAGCAGCGCCTGCGCAGCCGGTTCGGCCCCGACCGTCGCGAACGCTGCAACGAGCACGCGCAGGGTGTGCCCGGCAGGGCCGCCCCCTGGCGCCGAGATCGCAGCGGGCACGCCGAGCCGGTGAAGCTCGGCATCGACCGCACGGCAGGCGCTGCCGCTCACCGATTCGCATTCGATCCGCACCGGCAGGCGCTTGCCGCCGGTGCCGTTGAGGAACGGCTCGGGGAACGATCCCACCACCGCGGGGATGTGCTCGGTCTGGCTCCAGTCGTGCAGATCCCACCACACGTGGTCTCCGGGGTGGAGGTCTGTCTCGGCCGCGCCCTCGGACGCCTCGACGCCGTTGACGTAGTAGAACCAGTCCGCCGGCTCGCCGTCTCGGTGTCCGCCCGCGATGCCGTCGATGCTCTGCACGAAGCCCCCCGCGAAGCGCGTCTGCACGCGCGCGTTGCGCATCAGCAGGCTCATGACCGTTTCCGACCCGGCGACCTTCGGGCTCGTGCTCCCGCGCAGCGTGCCGGTGCCGAAATCGCGTGTGACGAGCAGCTTCACGGCGGTGGGAGCGGGGCCCGCGCCGAGGCCACACCCCGCGAGCGCCGGTGCGGCCAGCACGGCGAGCGCGACAGCTGTCGCCGCTCCGGCGCGCGCGCGCCACATGGCCGGTGTTGTGCGTCCCGGGCTCACCCCACCGTGACCGCGACGGGGAACGCGGGGACCATCCCGGCGCGCGTGGCGCTCACGCGGTAGCGGCCGGGCGTGGAGGGCGCGAGGAGCGTCGCGCGGCCGTTGGCCGCGGTGGTGGCGCGCCGCCCGCCGAGCGAGACGGTCGCGCCGGCGACCGGCCGGCCGCGGCCTTCGTTGTCGTAGCCGTAGACCGTCGCGCTGAGCGGTCGCCCGCGACGGGCGTTCGGCGCTGACACTTCGAGCGTGCGCTCACAGCCGCCCGCGGATGCTTCGCACCAGAACCACAGCACCCGCGCACCGGGATACAGCAGGCGCCCGTTGCCCTTCGAGCCGGTCGGATCGCCCGCGCCGGTGCTGCCCGCTGCACCCCCCACCTTGTACTCCCAGCCGTTCTGCCCGCGATTGCGCTCGCCGCCGAGCGTGTACACGAACAGCTCGGCGGCGCTCGCGGTCGAGGCACCACAGTGGCCGTAGTCGCGGAGGGCGAACGCGGGGCCGCCGGTGGCGCGCAGGTCGGCGAGGACCGCGAGCGGCGTGGCTGCGGCGACCGAGCAGCTGCGCCCCGACACGCTGACGGTGGCCGCCGACGCGGCGATCGTGCGGGCGGGCGCGAAGATCGCACCGCCGCGGCCGACCACCATCACCTGCACGGCGGGCACCGAGGCGGCGGGGGCAGGCGCGGGCACGAGCACGAGCACGCCCGCAAGCGCCGCGATCGTCCCCGCACAGACCTTTCGGGCGGTCATCGGATTACCGGACGTAGAACACGACGCGGGAGGTGCCGCGCGCGAGCGTCGTGTGGTTCCCGGCGCTGTCGCCCGCCGTGACGTCGAGCACGTAGCGGCCGGGCTTCAGCGCGGAGGGCAGCAGGTAGGAGAAGGTGCCGCTGCTCGCCACCGGGAAAGTGCTGCCGCGCCCGCAGCGGATGCGCACGAAGCGGGCGCTGGTCGCATCGAAGGTCCAGCAGCGGCCTCGATGGCTGCGCCGCAGCTCGAGGCTCACCGAGGTGACCGGGCTGTGCGTGAGGATCGTGCCCGCGAGCAGGCGCGGCGCCCCGCCACGGCTGTACACGCGCCCGTTGGCGGGGCCGCTCACGTTCGCCACGAGCGCATAGGGCCCGGTGTACGCCTTGCCCGATGCCCCCCCGAGCACACCGTTCGCGGTGCCGGAACCCGTGCGGGCGCCCGAGCCCCCCGCCGCGGTGCCGCAGTTGCCGTCGCTGCCGTTGTGGACGCAGACCGTGAACGGACGCGACGGCGCATCGCCCGCCCGGGTCACGCGCAGCGTGACCGTGCCGGTGCCGGTGAGCGTGAGCGTCGCCACGCCGCTCGCGGCGGTGGACGCGCTCGCACCCCCGCCCGACACGGTCGCCCCCGCGATCGGGGCGGGCGTTCCCTGACCCGCTTCCGCGAACGCTTCCGGCGCGGTGTGCACCGCGCTCACCGCAACGTTGAACGGCGAGCCCGCCTGGACCACCGCGGGCGCTTCGGTGACGACGAGCGGCAGCACCGTCGGGGCGAAGAACGGTTCGGGCTCGTGGTCGGCGACCATCAGCACTTCGTCGCCTTCGCTGAGCATGTCGGTGCAGATCCCCCCGCCCCATTTGTAGTTGACCCACTCCGCCCACGTGTCCGATTCGTGCGCGAATTCGTGCGTCTCGCCGAGCAGCGTCTGGGTGAAGTCGCCGCCCGCGCCGAACGCCTCGCCGTGGTCCCAGTTGCCGGCCGCCGCGAGGTTGATCGCAGCAGCGACGCTGTTCGCGGGACAGCCGCTGACGGGCTCGGGTTCATTGAGCGTCACGGTCGTGGCGGGCAGCAGCGTCGCCGCTTCGCCCTCGACGCGAACCGTCACGGTCGGACCGGCGAGGGCGCTGGACGCGAACAGCGCGAGCACGACGACAGCGACGCACAGCGCCAGAGAGGAGGTCCTTGCAGTCATGTGAGCCAACCCCTTTCCACGAGGGTCTTGTGGGCTTGGGTCGGAGGCAGGTCTCCTGGCTCCCGGGCCTACCCTCCGCGCCTTCCCGCTCCGTCGTGGACGGATCAGTGGCCGCGCACCTGCGGTGCGCATGCGTCTGGCATCCCCGGTCACAGTGGCGGGTCCGCGCCGGATTTGCACCGGCTTCCCTACGCCACCGACCTAGAACTGGCGGGATTCTACCCGGCGGGCTCGCGCGACGACGCTCGGCGAGCGCCAGGAGAGCGCGTAGCGGACGCCTCCACGGTCGCCTTCAGGCGCGCGAGTCGCGTGTCCCACGTGTGCTGCGTCTCGGTCAGCCAGCTCGCCGCCGGCACGAGCGCCCGCTCGCGCAGCCGGTAGCGGACCTCGCGGCCGGGGCCCGGCGCGCGTTCGATCAGGCCCGCGCCGTCGAGGGTCGCGAGATGCTTGGCGACCGCCTGGCGGGAGATGGGCAGCGCGGCGGTGAGCGCCGGCACGCTGGTCGTGCCGTCGCGCAGGAGAGCCTGCACCATCGTCCGCCGCGTGGGGTCCGCGAGCGCAGCGAACACCGGCCCGATCGGATCGCTCAAGCTGCCACCATCGCGAACGACGCCGACAGCGACGCGAGCGGCAGTGCGGGCTCGGTCTCGGTGACGATCACGCGCGATCCCGCGGGCACCGAAACGATCCGGAAGTCCACCGTGGAGGTCACGCCGTCGTCGTCCCGCCAATGCCATACGAGACGGTGGTGGGGCTCGAAGCTCTCGATCTCGACCGCAGGCGCGTCGTCGCCGAGCCACCGGCCTCTCCCCTCCTCCGTCACGAGCGCATCCCACACGTCCTCGGGCGGCGCGTCGATGTCCACTTCGCGAACCACACCCATATTCATCTCCTTTTGACAACCGATTGGTTGCTATCGTTCTGTGACAACCATCTAGTTGTCGAAAGGATAGCGCCATGCCCCTGATTCCGATGGTCGTCGAGCAGAGCGCGCGCGGCGAGCGCTCGTTCGACATCTACTCCCGCCTGCTGAACGAGCGGATCGTGTTCATCGGCACCCCCGTCGACGACCAGGTCGCCAACCTCGTCGTCGCGCAGCTGCTGCACCTCGAGAGCGAGGACCCCGAGAAGGACGTCTCCCTGTACATCAACTCGCCCGGTGGAGTCGTGTACTCGGGGCTCGCGATCTACGACACCATGCAGTTCATCAAGCCCGACGTGCAGACGATCTGCTTCGGCGTCGCAATGAGCATGGGGTCGCTGCTGCTCGCCGGAGGCGCCGCAGGCAAGCGCGCCGCGCTGCCCAACAGCCGCATCCTCATCCACCAGCCCTCAGGCGGCTTCGAGGGCCAGGCCGCCGATATCGAGATCCACGCGCGCGAGACGCTCGAGCTGCGCCGCCACATCGACGAGATCTACGCGCGCCACACCGGGCAGTCGCTCGAACGCGTTCACGACGACATGGATCGTGACCGCTACTTCACCGCCGAGCAGGCGCGGGAGTACGGGCTGGTCGATCGCGTGATCAGCGCGCACGAGGTCGTGCGGACGGCTACGGGGTTCAGGCCCGCACCCGCGACGGCCTCGGTGCAGTAGCCGGCGAGCGGTGCCGGACGGGCGGCAGCGAGCGGACGGGCGGGCGGGGCGCGGCGCGGCAGTGCAGACTATCGTCAGACGAGGTTCGCGCCGATAAACTGTCGTGATCACGACGAGCGCTGTTAGGATACGAGCATGAGCCTTGCCTTTGCCGAAGAGGCGATCCACATCCGTGACACGGGACATCTGTCGGACCGGGAGATCGCGCGTGCCACCGGCGCCGCTCCGAGCACCGTGCGCGAATGGCTCTCGCGGCGCAGCTCACCGAGCGGCGCACGGGCCGAGCGGGTCGCCGAGCTGTCATCGATCGTCGAACGGCTCGCGCTGGTTCTGCGGCCGAGCTACATCCCGGTGTGGATGAACAAGCCGATCCCCGCGCTCGATGACGACAAGCCGATCGACCGGATCGCCCAGGGCGACTACCGAGCGGTTGCCCAACTCATCTCGGGCCTAGAGGACCCGGGCGCAACCTGACGTGGCGCTCGACCTGCCCGCGATCCATGTTCGCGGGCGGCGTTGGGTCAGACACGCGGTGCCTGGCGCCGCAGCGCTGCCGGTGCGGGAACCGCCACCCGACAACCGCTGGCAGCGAGGAGCGGCCGTGGACGCCCTGTACCTCGCGGACAGCGAGGCAACGCTGTGGGCCGAGTGGTACCGCCACCTCGCCGAGCGTGCTGTTCCACCGCTCGCGCAGATGCCGCGTGCGCCGTGGACCTGGCTCGTCGACGTCGAGGTGGCCGACCTCTCCACGGCTGAGCGCCTCTCCACCGCATCGCTGATGCCACCCACGCCGGGGCAAGCGAGCTGGCGGCCCTATCAGCGCGTCGGAGAGCGGCTTGCGCGCGAGGGCTGGATCGGGCTCCTCGCACCGAGCGCTGCTCACCCGGCCGGGCGGGTCCTCTGTCTGTTTCGGGAGGGCAGCACAGTGCGCGGAGCGTCGCCAGTGGGCCGTCCGCGCACGATCAAAGCCCCTCCCGCGCCGCCGAGGGGACTCCGCACCTGAGGCGGCCACACCGCTAGGCGCCGACGGCGGCGAGATCTGCGTCGCCGTCGGCGAGCTTCGCCCGGTCCTGCTCCCCCAACGCGGCGCCCGAGGTCATCAGCCGTCGCGCGTGCTCCAGGTCGTCTGAGCGCCCCACCGTGAGCGCGGCCTTCAGCATCCCGCCGCTCAGGTACCAACGCGTGAAGGACCCGTCCTGGTGGGTGCCGCGCAGGATCTCCTCATCCCAGTCGTAGGCGGGGCCGACGTACTCCAGTTCGCCCCAGTCTGCGAGCACGGAGTAGAAGTACGGCACCGTTTCGTGCGGCACGTCGCGACCGAGCATGTTGAGCGCAGCGGTCTTGCCGTGGTTGAACGCCACGTCCCAGTGCTCGATGCGGACGTGGGCGCCACCGTGCACCGGCGACTCGTACTCGCAGATGTCGCCCGCCGCAAAGACGTTCTCCGCTGACGCCCGCAGGCGCGAGTCACAGCGCACTCCCCCGCGCTCGCCGATCTCGAGGCCCGCGCGCTGCGCGAGCCCCACGTCGGGCGTCACGCCGGCCCCGACCACCACCGCGTCCGCCTTCAGCTCGTGGCCGTTGCGGGTCACGACCGCTGACACGCTGCCGTTGCCGTCGAACCGCTCGAGCTCGTCCTCCGCGTAGAAGGTCACGCCGTGCTCCTCCAGCTGGCCGCGGAAGAACTCACCCGCGGCGGAGCCGAAGCTGCGTTCGAACGGCTGCTTCTCCTGCATCACCACCGAGCAGCGCTTGCCGAGCTTCGCGAGCGACGCGGCCACCTCGCAGCCGATGTAGGAGCCGCCGATCAGCACCACCTCCTGCGCGTCCTTCACGCCCTCGCGGATCGCATCCGCGTTGCCCAGCGTACGGAGGTAGTGGATCTGCTGCAGATCGCAGCCCTCCACGTTCAGGCGACGCACGTTCGCGCCCGTCGCGAGCAGCAGCTTGCCGAACCCCACCTCCTCCTTCGTGGAGAGCTTCGCCGTACGCGCGTCGAGGTCCACCGCGGTCACGCTCGTGCGGGTCAGCAGCTCGATGCGCTGCTCGTCCCACCACTCGTTCGGCCGGAAGAACGCCTCCTCGCGCTGCTCCTCACCGCGGAGGTAGCCCTTGGAGCACTCCGGGCGGTTGTACGGCGGGTCGGGCTCGCGGCCCACCACGAGGATGTCGCCGTCCGCTCCTTCCTCGCGCAGCCAGCGGGCGCAGTTGCCGCACGCGAGGCCACCTCCGATGAGCAGGAAATCGACGCTGCGGTCGGCCATGGCTTGACCCTACCCGCCTTGGGCCCTCTTCGCGCAGCACCCCGCCCGTCACAGGCCGGGAGGATGGCGCACCGACCACCGAGCCCACGTGGGGATCCCGTCGAGCACACGCCACCGCGGGCCGTCTTCGGTGCGGTTCGGGCCCACGTCGGTTCCGTTGTGGCTCGTGTCCAGCCTCAGGCCCGCGATCACGACGAACACATGCGGCGTGGGAGCGTCGGCGGCGTAGATCGTCACCCATCGGCCGGGCCCGGGGGCGCCCCAGTGGACGTAGTCCTGCGCGAGCGGATTGTCTCGGAGTATTTCCGAGATCGGCCTGAGGCCGGCGCGGTAGAGCACGTAGCTCACCGTGCTCGAGCAATCCTCTTCGGACGCACCCCGCGGGTCGGGGTGCCCGCCCGGGCCGTACCGAAGCGACTGCAGCTCGTTGCCCGCAACGACCATCGCCTGCACGACCGAGGGCACCCCCGCCGGAACCATCGCCACGTGGCCGTCACCCGGCGCGAGCGCTGCACGTTCGCCCGCCACGAACTCCACCGGCGAGCTCGTCGCACCCGCGAACGCGTCGCTCCCCGCCGCCGTCGGCGCTCGCGCCGCCGCAGACGAGGTGTACCTGGCGGCCCACGCTTCAACCTCTTCCGCGTACCACGTCGCGTGGTTGTAGGCGAGCAACGCAGCGCGGTCGTCCCGGGGCGCGCCGGATGCGTGCAGGTAGCGCGCGGCCCCGTAGATCGCGTCCGCGGGATCCCAGCGGTCGGCCCTGCCGTCACCGTCGCCATCGATCCCGTACCGCGCCCACGTGCTCGCGAGGAACTGCATCGGACCGCCCGCACCGGCGCCGTTGACCGCGCCCTCCTGCGTGCACGACGGGTCGGGGTCGCGGCCGTGGTCGCACTCGACCTTGCCCACGCCCGCCAGCAGCGCCCAGCTGATCCCGAAACGCGTGGCGGCGCTGCGGTACAGAGCCTGGTACTCAGGCGGTATGTCCGACAGCGCAAGTCGCGAGGGGCTCGGCGCACCTGGATCGGACGGCGACTGCGTGCCGATCGACCCCGCCACAGCAACGAGCGCTCCCGCGAGCAACGCTGCCACGCAGATCATCGTGCCGAGGACCAGCGGGCCGACCACGCCCAGCGCGGGCACCCCCGGCGCACCAGCCGCGAGCGTCAGCCGCCTGCTCGTCGGCGCGGGGTGCTCAGTCGTAGCCGTTCCCGAGCTGCCGTTTGCGGCCTTCCTGGACCTCCCACGCGTCTTCCAGGACAGCCCTCGGGGTTTCGGGCCGGCGCCGGCGCCGCGCCGCACCCGTCGAGCCGATCGGCCCATCGGCGGACCGGTCGGCCGCCGGGCCGCCGGCACCGTCGTGCGGCGTGCGAGACGCGTCCCTCGACGGGCCCTCCCGACGGTTCACCGACTGCGGCGGCGCGCCCTCCGAGCGCCGCACCCGCTCGCGACCGCCCGCACCGGGCCGACGACCGTGCGCCCCAGCCTGCGCTGAGGAGCTCGAGCTGACCAGATCGCCGCGCATGTCTGTGAGCTGCCGCCGGTGCGCCAGCTCCCGATCGATCTGCGCGCGGATCTCGCGTTGCCGGTCAGCGGTCAGGTGTTCGTATTCGCGGCGTCCGAGCCCAGCGAGCGAGGCGAGCCCCGCGTAGTCGCGCCTCCTCGCGCGATGTCCCGCCTCGGCGCGACCTGCCGCGGGGAGCGCAGCCTGCGAGTCGAGATAGGCGGAACGCGTCGCCGATCGCGACCCTCGCGCGGGGCGCGCGCGGCCAGCGCCGCCGCCGGGACCGGGCTCGCGCGCGGGGTCGTGGCGGGCAACGGCCCGTGCAGCTGAGAGCTCCGACTGCACGCTCGCGATCGCGCGCTCCAAGCGCTCCCCGCGCACCTCGAGCGCCACTCTGCGACGAACGTCACCGCGGGACTGTGCGCGATGCTGCTCCTGCCTGATGCGTGCGAGGCGAGCCTTCAGCGCATCGACTCGCCGCGTGGCGTTCGGCGCGCCCGCCACGATCGCGCGCGCAGCGTTCTCGTCCGCATCGAGGGATCTGCGCGCCTGGTCATCGAGCTCGTTCGCGAGCGCCGGCGCGGATTCCCGCCCGGCCCGCGTCACCGGCGCCCCGGCGCCCGCCAGCGGCGTCGGTTCCGCTGCGCTCTTCTGCGCGCGACGACGCTCCCGTATGGCCTGCGCGGCGCGCTGCACGCGACTGCCGCCGAGCAGAGCGTCGCGTGTCTGCCGAAGGACGGACGCGTTGTGCGCCGCCCCCGGACGCTCCTGTGGCCTGACGAGCGAGTAGGCGAGGCCGCGCCGGAGGAACGCGATCCACCAGAACGCCGACGTCAGGAGCCACTGGATCCACCATCCCACCGCGTTCATGTGCTGGATCGCAGCGCCGACGGCGAACACCACGCCGAGCAGGAACGCGAACACGACCTTGCCGACGAGCGCGCCGAGCAGATGCGTCGCCCAACGTCGGAACAGCTCGCGGCCGACGCTTCCGAAGGCGGGCGCCAGCGCGATCGCCGGCGTGAGGAACAGCAGGAACAGGCTGTACAGGGCAGCGCCGAGCAGCCGCACGGCGATGAGGCCGATCAACAGGCCCATGCCGAGGAACCCCGCCGCGATCATCACCAGCCCGCCGAACCGAGCCCAGGTGCCACCGTTCGTCCTGAATTCCGCCTGCGCCGCGGTGGGCCCGCGACAGTTGGTCGCTTCCGAGCTCGCACACAGCACCCGCAGCAACGTCCCTGTTTTGCTGATCGAGTTCCGGGCCCATCCGTTCGCGGGCAGCGCGAGGAACACCTGCGCGTTGCTGCGAGCGCTGCGCAGGAGTTTCGCGCTCGTGCGCAGCGACTTCACCTCGGCGGAGTTCCCCCCGGCGCACGGCAGCAGGTTGGGCGATTCGGGCTTGCAGGCCGAGAGGAGCAGCTCGGTGCCTGCGATCGCGAGGCCCGCCCGGTGCATGCGAGGGTCCAGACGCGACGGTTCGCGGCACCACGCGACGTCGCCGAACTCGAGATAGCACCACGGGCCTTCGACCGCGGTCGCGAACACCCCACCGAGCCCCGCCGAGAGCGCGCTCCCCGACCGAGCAGGCGAGCCCTTTGCCGCGGCGGCGAGGGCCCCGAGGCTGGCTTCGTTGGCCCACGCGCCGACCGCGCCCACGGTGCCGACCGGATCCGCGATCACCCACAGCGAGCACGCGATCATCGACAGCGCGGCGAGCGCGTGCGCGACGCTCTCTGCGACGCGCCGCTTGATCAGGCCGTTGTACGTCGTCAGCACACTCGCGACCGCGAGCGCGAGCGCCAGCCCGGGGACCGTGAGGCTCGCCTGCATCTGCCGCAGCCCAGAGCCGATGCTGCCGCCACCGATGCTGTCGAGCAGGTCGAGGGTGAACGCCCACTCGAGCATCACCAGCAACGCGTGGACGATCCACACGATCGCCATCCATGCGGGCGCGATCAGGATGTCCTGCACAGCGCTGAGCAGTCCTCCTTCGCTCAGCCCCAGGAACCCCGTGTCGATGTGTACGTCGACGCCGTAATCGCCCGTGGGATCCGGCGCGGGCGCGAAACCCGACGCTTCGCAGTTGCGCGCATCGGCGGCTCCGCGTTCGACGCCGATCGCACCGGGCGCACACAGGGGGCTCGTCAGCCCGTTGCCCGCGAGCGGGTCGACGGCGTCGCCGCCGCTCGGTTCCTGAGGTGGCGTCTGCGCGCCCGCCAGCGGTGGACCGGAAGGCGCGGTGGTGCCCGACGGCGGTGTCCTCGAGCGCGCGGGAGGCGAATCCGCGACCGGCCTTCCCGGCTGAGGCGCCGCGCCTGCGCCGGTCGCGCTCGCCGCGAGCAGGCCCGCCGCGACGAGCATCGTCGAGACCGCCGTGCGTCTGCTCACGTCCGCGGCGGGGTGGTCGAGAACGCGCGCAGGATCTCCGGCACCACGACCTCCACCTGGATCGCCTCGACCCGCCCGCGGTGATCGCGGAACAGGCAGCGGCCCGCCTCCATCTCCAGCAGGACACGGCGAAGGTGAGGGTCGCTCCCGTCGAGCCCCAGCAGCGAGAGGGCGCGACCCGCCTCCGAGTCCGATCGCATTCCGAAGACGAACGTGGAGCCGATCAGGTTGGCGAGCGACTCACGCTCACCCACGACGGCATCGGTCACGAGCTGCGTGCTGATGATCGGCACCGCCAGCTCGGAGCGCCCCATCCGCTGGAGGTGCATCAACAGCGTCCTTCCCACCGGATCTGCGAGCAGCCGCCAGCCCTCGTCGAACGAGAAGACCTTCAGGCGGGAACGCTCGACGCTCATCAGGTGCGCCGCGAACATCGCGATCAAGCGCACGATCTGCTCGCCGACGCGCTCCGCCTGGGAGTAGTCCGCCCGCGGCACCGACGGATCCGGTGCAGGGAGGTCGCGGATCGGCAGGTATGTCACCTGTCGCTCGCCGAGCGCAGGCGGTGCGGTTCGGGCGTCGGCGAAGCCCAGCTGCGTCAGGCCCGATCGCGAGTAGATCGCAAGCGTCTCGCCCACCTGCATCTCCACGGGATCGCCCTGCACGAGCGCGTCCACCACATCTCCGCAGCTCGGCTGGGCCGAGCGGGACACCACGCGATCCACCGCAGCGAGCACCGCGGTCTCCCACGCAGCATCGGCCCGACCGGGCAGCAGGTCGCGCAGGAACGAGACCGCCGCGTCCTGCCGGAGATGCGAAGGCGCCACACGAAGCGGGTCGAGAAGCCCTCGCAGTGCAGGGTCTGGACGGAGCGTCACGCACTCCACGTGCGGCGCCACCTCGTCGAGCCGGTGAAACGCGTGGTCGCCCTTCGGGTCGCAGTCGATCACCCGCGCGCCGAGGAGAAACGCCTCGTAGAGAAGCTTCTGAGCGAGCGTCGTCTTGCCCGAACCGAGCGCGCCCACGCTGAGGATCGTCGTGTTGCGATCGTTCGCCGAGCCGTCGCGCAGGTCGAACAGCATCGGCTGACGCGACCCCGACAGCGAGTGGCCGAGGTAGAAGCCGCGGTCGGATCCCGCGGCGTGCGTGGCGGTCGGCATCATCGCCGCCACCTGCTCGCTGGTGAGGATCGCGTCGTAGCCGCTCACCCTCGAGCGTTGTGCGGGCAGCTGCTGGAGGAACAGCTCCAGCTGGTCCCCCGGCGGCCGGTACAGACGCACCTCACCGTACGCGCGCCTGCACAACTCGACCCTGCGCTCCAGCTCGTCCTCGTCGCGGGCCGCAACCGCGAGGCTGATGGTCGTGCGCAGCAGCGGGGGACGGTTCGAGGCTTGCAGGTACGCCACGAGGTCGCGGGCCTCCTCGGTGCGCTCGATCCCGAGATCGGTCACACCCTGATCGCCGTCGGACTCCGCACGCGCGATCTGATCGGCGTCCTGGATGCGCCTTCGCGCGATACGCAACGCGAGCCCGTTGGGCAGGTAGCGCGCGCACAGCGCCACGTCCACGCCGAAGTCGAGACGTTCGGGCGGCCTGAACATCCACTCCGCGTGCGCACCCGGGAACTGGTCGCGATCGGGAAGGGCGCCCATGACGAGCATCGCCTGCCAGCTCCTGCCGAGCTCGGAGTCGATCTGCAGCGCGCGGCGCGTCTCCTTGACGGTGCCCTCCGCCCAGCGCATCACGTCCGCTTCGAGCGGGGTGAGGACCGCTTCGCCGTTGCGCTCGAAGAGCAGGGCGGGCGGCGCGTGCAGGTCCTCCACGTCCGGCTCGCCGAGCCCGCGCGCGAACGCGCGGCGCACCAACCACTGGAGCTCGACGCCGCGAACCGGGCGTACAGGCAGATAGTCCGCCAGGCGCGCGTGCACTCGATCGGCCCGCACGCGGGCGCGCTCGAGCGCGCCGATCGACAGCACCCGGCGATCGCGCGTCAGGGCGCCTCGCAGCGCGCAGAGCCACTCGCGCGGAGACGAGGTAGCCGCCGCCGACAGGTAGGAGGCGACATCGCGCTCCGGCTCGCGCAGGCTGACGAAGAGGAAGACCGCGGGCGTGCTCGGCGCGAGCGCACCGAGCCGCGCCTCGTGACTTTTCCTGTAGCGGAGCAGCGAGCGGGCGTGGGGAGTGCGATCCCGCCTCCCAGGAGCCGCCAGGAGCCCAGCCGGCCCGAGGCGGTGCCCGCGAGCAACGCGCGCCACCTGCACATCCGCGCCCACCGCCTCGAGTGCCGCCGTGAGCGCAGCGAAGCGCATCCGCTTGCCTTCCTCGCTCAGCCAGGCATAGGACTCGGAGCGCACCGAGAACGCAGCCCACCCGTCGTCCAAGCCACGTGCGAACACACAGTTGCCGTAGAGATAGGACAGCGGTGACGCGCTCAATCCGGCTCGGATCCCGCATCACCGAGACGGACGTCCACCGTCGCTCGCTGCTCGAGCACGATCACCTCGCGGCGCACCCGACCCGCGGCCTCCGCCTGTTCGATCACCAGTCGGGCACCGCGTCGCGAGCGCCCGTGACCCCGCGGGGTGGGGCCGCGCCGGGTCGCCTCCCAACGTCGATGAGGGACGGCGATCGCGATCGCACCCGGGCCCCGGTATCGGAGCCTGCGCAGGCGCGCGTCGCTCCCGTCCGGCAGACACACCACCGGTGGCGGGGACCAGCGCCGACCGCTGCGCGGATCGGCCCACAGCCCACGCCGGGCCGGCGCGAGCACAGCCGAGCGCAACACCGCGGCGGCGGCGAGATGAAACGGCCGGCCCTCCACGGTGATCACGCAGAGCACGGACGCAGCAACCAGCGGAAGCGCTACGTCGCTGAGGTACCAGGGCAGCGCTCCGAGAACTGCGCCGGCGACCGGCAGCCTTCCGAGCACCGCCGCGAGCGCGACGATCGCGAGCAGGTACACCACCCCCCGCACCGGCACACCACCCGGATTCAGGCGGAGGTGGTCCACGCGGTAGATCCGCCGCTCGAGCTCGAACACGCGTCGATACGAGCGGATCTCGATCACTGGCCACCGAACAGCGACGCGACGGTCTCGCGCAGCAACGCGATGCCGGTGGGCGTCGCGAGCAGGACCGCCACGATGCCGACGGCGAACACGCCCGCCGCCTCGCGGAAGTCGCGTCGAAAGGCCAGCACGGTCGCCGCGACGGCGAACGCGAGCCCGATCAGGCTCATCGCCACCGCACGACCGGTGTTGCCCGCCTTCGCCGCGGCGGATTCCAGCGACCCCGCCACTTCCGCGCCGCTTGCAGCTCGCGCGCCCGCGCCCGAGTTGACAGCAGCGCTGGCGGCGGGCGTGCTCGAGCCGAGGATCACCACCGTCATCACCGTCAGGCCGCAGCGGCGGAGCGTCGTCATCGCATCTCCTTTCGAGGTCATGAGCTCGGGTCTGTCTGCACCGCCGCCACCTCCCACCGGCCCTCGGCCCGGACGACGTCGATTTCGTACTCGAGCGTGTATTGGGTCCCGCGCGCGTCGCGCGCGGTGACGACCGTCTCGACGGAGCTCCCCGCCGGGGCCCAGCCGAGGTGCTGCACGTTCACCAGCGTCAGCGCGATCGTCGGCAGAGACACGCTGGCGCCCGGCGCGAGGTCGGCCGCCAGATCTGCGCCAGAGCCCGCCAGGTAGTTCCGGAGCGCGCGCACGACAACCGTTTCGAGCGCGGGGAGCGAGGTTTCCCGCAACTTCGGCAGCTGCGGCGCTTCGGATGCAGGCGGCCCGACGAACGCAGGGTAGCCCCACAGCGCGAGGCCTCCTCCGGCAGCGCGGCGCACGTCCACGCTGAGGTACACCACACCCGCCGCATCGGTCTGGGCAGCGATCGTGTAGACGTGAAAGCCGGGCTGCGGTTCGCGCGCTCCGACGACGCTCGCCCACTCCACCGCCTGGGCACCACGCGTGGGTGGCACGAGCCCCGCGGCCGGTTCCATGACGCCCGCGGTGAATGACGCCAGCGCGGTCGTGCTCGCCTCCGGCACAGCTGCGCGCCACTGCAGGTAGCGCCGAGCGAACAGCAGCGCGAAACCCTCTGCGGGACGATCGGGGAGTTCGCTCGGGCGGCCCACGCGCGGGGGCGCCGGCCGAGGTGGCGCGATCGCGTAGCGAGCGCTCGCCGCAATGCCCGCGAGCGCGAGCATCGACAGGACCCAGCGACGGGCTTCGACGGCGACCCGATGCCGCCAGAGCGGCAGCGAGGCCATGCGGAAGGGCACGCGTGGAGCGCCGATCATGGTTCGAACCCGAACTCCCCCTGCGCAGCAGCGGCGGGAGGTGCAGTCGACGCCGACCGAGCACGCGCAGCGTCGGATGTGGTCGGGCGCGAAGCGCACAGCGCAGGTGAGCACCGCGGCGCCCTGCGCGCACCAGCCTTCCGCCCGGTGATGCGGTGCCGCGTCGGGGCGGTGCGATCACCGCGGACCCGGTTCGGCGCCGTGCGGGGAGGCGCGTCGGTCCGGAGGCGAGCGACCCCGCGCGCCGCGTGCGATGGCGAGGCGAAGACCTCCCCCGCAACGATGCGCACGGCGAGGACGGCGCCGAGTCCCACCGCGGCTCCACACGCCACCGAGACGGCGCGGCGCGCGAGCGTACGGATGATCGACAGGCGTCGCGCGCGCCGCACCGGTGACCGTCGTGGCACCTCGTCGAGCGCGCTCACGTCCCCGAGGAGATCTCCGGAGAAGAACTCCTCCTCGTCGTAGACGCGGTACGGCGGCGCTGCGTCGCTCATCCGCGCGCCCACACCTGGAGAGCGCCGGCGGCCGAGACCCGAGAAGGGGAGCGACCCGTGCCCCGACCGCCGGCTGGTTCGAGAACCGTTCCACGCCGTCGTGCTTGGAATCGACGGCCGGTGGTTCTCGGGATGCGCTCATGAGTGGGGGAGAAATGGTTCATGAGCGGGTCCCGCGCTCCCCTCCGACCGCCCTCCCGCACCGTGACGCCGCCCGTTCCTCGGCCGCGACGTCCTGAGCGGCCATCAGCCAGCGCAGCCGGCGGCGCCCGCGCTGCGCGACCTTGCGGTACTTCTCGATGCTCCAGCCGAAGCGCTCGCAGAACTCGCGCGGGGTCATCTGGAGCCCGACCTGTGTCGCGAGGACTAGCCGCTGGTCCTCGGACAGGCGCGGCGCGAGCTCGAGCACGCGTCGCAGCTCATCTCGGCGCGCCACGATCTGATCCAGGTCGGGGCCGCGGTCCGCCGGGTCGACGCCGACGCCCTCGATGCTCGAGAAGGGCGCTGCGCTCTCCAGCGCGGCTGCCATCGGGCTCCGTCCCGCGAGCGCACGGCGTCGATCGTGGATGCGCGACACGAATCGCTGCTCGAGGGCGTTCAGGATGTGCCGGCGATCCGCGAACGCGCCGCTGCGCCGGACGCGCTGCACCATCTCGACGGTGGCCTGCGCGTAGCAATCCTCGAGGTCCTCGCGTCGCAGCCGGTAGGCGTGCGCGCGCAGCAGCAGCTCGCGCTTGGAGCTCGCCACGATCGCGAGCTCCTCGAGCGGGTCGCGTTCGGAGTAGCTCTGCGCGAGCGACCGCACCGATGCGCCCGGCGGACGGGGATCTTTTCGGGTAGACACATATGTATGTCGTGTGCGGGCGCGGAGCGACCCCCCCTCCAATTTCGATCGCCCGACCACGGAGGCGAGCGCGGGCGGGCGGGATGAGCATCCAGGACCGCCTGCGTGCGCTCGACCGGGCGCAGCAGAAACGCCCACGCATCAGCTTCGTCGTGGCGGTCGTCAAGAAGTTCAGCGACGACCAGGCGAGTCAGCTCGCGGCGCTGATCGCCTACTACGGCTTCCTGTCCCTGTTCCCGCTGCTGCTCGTGTTCGTCACCGTGCTCGGCTTCATCCTGCAGGGCAACCCGAACGCGCAGGACAGCGTGCTGCACTCGACGCTCAGCCAGTTCCCGATCATCGGCTCCCAGCTGCAGCACAACGTGCATTCGCTGAAAGGCAACGGAGTGTCGTTGGCGATCGGCCTGGTGGGGTCGCTGCTGGCCGGGCTCGGCATCACCGGCGCCACGCAGAACGCGTTCAACGAGGTCTGGGACGTGCCCCACAAGCACCGCCCCAACTTCCTGATCTCGCGGCTGCGCGGCATGGGCCTGCTCGTGCTGCTCGGCATCCTCGCGATCGTCTCCACGGTGGTCGCGGGCTTCGCCACCGCCGGCACGCCCGGTGCCGCGGCGGTCGTAGGCGGGGTGCTCGTCGCGCTGGTCGTGAACCTGCTCCTGTTCTTCGCTGCGTTCCGCCTGCTCACCACCGACGAGGTCGACACCGCCGATCTCCTCCCCGGCGTGGTGCTCGCTGCGGTCGTGTGGCAGGTCATCCAGCACCTCGGCGGCTACTACGTCGACCACGTTGTGCGTCACGCGAAGGAGACCTCCGGCCTGTTCGCGTTCGTCCTCGGGCTGCTCGCGTGGCTGTACCTCGGCGGCCAGGTCACGCTGATCGCCGCCGAGGTCAACGTCGTGCGAGCCCGCAACCTGTGGCCGCGCAGCTTCCTGGGTGGTCCGCTCCTGGATGCGGACCGGCGCGCGCTGACCGCCTCCGCCGAGGTGGAGGAGCGCGTAGACGAGGAGAACGTGGAGGTCGACTTCGACGGCCCGCCCGGCCGCTCCGGAAGCGCCCCCGGCCCGGATCGAACACCCGCCGAGGGACAGCCCCGGCGCCATTGAGCGCCGAGGGCGTGCGATGGTAACGATCACGCGGTGGTGCCCCCGTAGGCAGCGCCTCCCAAGAGCTCGGCGGGCGAGGGCGCGCCCGCCCGGTGCGCGGGATCACGACCCCTCGACGGTCACGCCGGCGAGGCCGGCGATCCGCATCTGGTCCAGATCGCCGCTCAGCAAGGTTGCGCCGGCGCGATAGGCCACGGCGACGATCATGCAATCGACCGCGCCCCGCGGCGTGATTCCCGCGGCACGGCCCGCGCGGTACAGGCTCGCCGCGACCTCGAAGTCGACCGATGATGCGTAGGGCAGAAGCTCGAAGCTCAGCAGCAGCAGACGCAGCTCGCGCTCGCGCGCATCGTCCCGGGCGCCTTGGAGCACCTCCATCAGCACGGGCTCGGTCACGGCGAGCGAGCTCGATGGTGTGACGAGCTCCGTCATGCGTCGGTCAAGCGAGCTACCGGTGGCTCGGACGTACTCGATCCAAGCAGAGGTGTCCGCGAGGATCACTCGTCGATCAGATAGCGCGGCTGCGATTCGGGAGGCAAGAGCGCCACGTCGATGGCGTTCGAACCACGCATCGCAGCCATCTCCTGGTGCGTCATCTTGGCCGGAACGAGTCGTCGCAGAGCGAAGTGAACTGCCGCTGTCTTGGTATGGAGCGCGTACCGATCCATCACCGCCCGCACCAGCTCCTCGTCGAGCTCGATGTTCGTGCGAACCTTCGTCATACACCAATCATACACCGACTGTGTACGAGACGTGTATTTGCTGTCTCGAGTCCGTCGCACCGGCGAAGGCGCCATCGCCCACTGGCTCCGACCGGCGATGGCCCGACGGACGCCCCTTGAAGCCCCACCCCACCGCGCTATACTAACTACACTTTCGTAACCTTATATGGAGCGGTTACCCATGCCAGAATCCCCGGAGCTACCCACGCTCAACACCTCAGATCCGAAGCCGCGCATGCGGCTGATCCCGCTTGACGACACGGTGGTGTTCCCGAACATGGGCATCACGCTCACCGTGGACGTGGGCGACGACGAGCGTGTGGTGCTCGTCCCGCGTCACGAGAACGAGTTCCTGGAGGTGGGCACGATCGCGGAGGTCTCCGAGCAGATCCGCCTGCCCGGCGGCGGCCGCGCGGTGGCGCTCTCCGGCGAGCACCGCGCGCTGATCGGCGCCGCCCAGACCGGCGCGGGCGGCGAGCTGCGCGTGGAGGTTGACGAGCGTCCGGACGACCACCCGGTCGACGGCCGCACCCGCGACCTGGAGCGCGAGTACCGCGCGACGGTCGAGGAGATCCTCGAGCTGCGCGGCGATGACGGGCGCATCGCAGCGTTCCTGCGCGCGATCGCAGAGCCGGGCGCGCTCGCGGACTCCGCGGGCTACTCCCCCACGATCTCCTACGAGCAGAAGGTGGAGCTGCTGCGCACGCTAGACGTGACCGACCGCCTCGAGCTCGCCGTGCGGCTGCAGCGCGAGAGCCTCGCCGAGCTGCAGGTGCGCAAGCGCATCCGCGAGGACGTGCAGGAGGGCGCTGAGAAGCAGCAGCGCGAGTACTTCCTGCGCAAGCAGATGGACTCGATCCGCAAGGAGCTCGGTGAGGACGACGCGTCCGTGTCGGAGGAGTACCGCACCAAGATCGAGGAGGCAGAGATGCCCGACCCGGTCAAGGAGCAGGCGCTCAAGGAGCTCGGCCGCCTCGAGCGGATGGGCGAGCAGACGGGCGAGTCGAGCATGATCCGCACCTATCTGGACTGGCTGATCGCGGTGCCGTGGGGCAAGCGCTCCGAGGAGCGTCTGGACCCGGTGGCCGCGCGCGAGGTGCTCGACGCCGACCACGCCGGCCTGGAGGACGTCAAGGACCGCATCACCGAGTACCTCGCGGTGCGCAAGCTGCGCCAGGAGCGCAACATCGAGGCCGACCCCAAGTCAGGCGCGATCCTCACGCTGATCGGGCCGCCCGGCACCGGCAAGACGTCGATCGGCGAGTCGATCGCACGCGCCACGGGCCGTGAGTTCGTCCGCATGTCGCTCGGCGGCGTCCGCGACGAGGCGGAGATCCGTGGCCACCGGCGCACCTACATCGGCGCGCTCCCCGGGCGTCTCGTGAGGGCCCTGCGCGACGCCGGGACGATGAACCCGGTGATCCTGCTCGACGAGGTCGACAAGGTGGGCGCGGACTGGCGCGGCGACCCCTCCGCAGCGCTGCTGGAGGTGCTCGACCCCGCACAGAACCACTCGTTCCGCGACCACTACCTCGACGTCGAGCTGGACCTCTCGCAGGTGATGTTCCTGGCGACCGCGAACGTCGCCGACACGATCCCCGGCCCGCTGCTCGACCGCATGGAGGTGATCAGCTTCGACGGCTACACCTCCGAGGAGAAGCTCGCGATCGCCAAGGGCTACCTGTGGCCGCGCCAGCGCGACCGCAACGGGCTGCGCGAGGACGAGGTCGAGATCTCCGATGAGATCCTGCGCACCGTCATCTCCGAGTACACGCGCGAGGCGGGCGTCCGCAACCTCGAGCGCAACCTCGGCACGGTGCTGCGCAAGACCGCCACCCGAATCGCATCGAGCCTCGCCCAGAGGTCCGCGAGCGACGCCGGGGCCGACGCCGACGTGGGCGTCGGTACCCAGGCAGGCGCGGCGAAGGACGCCAAGGAGGACGGCTCGAAGGCCGCCCCGCCGGCAGCCGGCAAGCACGGGGCAGCGCCCGCCAAGAAACCTCGGGCGAGCAAAGCCAAAGCGAAGTCGGGCGGCGCGCTGAGGACGCCGGTGAAGATCGACGTGGACGCCTTGCGCGACGCGCTCGGACGCCAGAAGTTCTTCCAGGAGTCCGCCGCCCGCACCGCCACCCCTGGTGTGGCCACCGGCCTCGCCGTCACGGGGACCGGCGGAGACGTGCTGTTCGTGGAGGCCACGCAGATGAAGTCCCCGTCGGGCGGCAACGGCAGCCTCGTGCTGACCGGCCAGCTCGGGGACGTGATGAAGGAGTCCGCGCGGATCGCGCTCTCCTACGTGCGCGGCCACGCCGAGGAGCTCGGCATCGAGGAGTCGGCGTTCGAGAACCGCGAGTTCCACGTGCACGTGCCCGCGGGAGCGATCCCCAAGGACGGCCCGAGCGCGGGTGTCACGATGGTCACGGCGCTCGCATCGCTGCTGTCGGGGCGCCCGGTCAAGCACACGGTGGGGATGACCGGCGAGGTCACGCTCCAGGGCCGCGTGCTACCTATCGGCGGGCTCAAGCAGAAGGCGCTCGCGGCGCACGCGGCAGGCCTCACCGACGTGATCCTGCCCGAGCGCAACCGCGGCGACCTGGACGACATCCCCGAGGAGGTCAGGGAGCAGATGACCTTCCATCCGGTGATGACCGTGCAGGAGGTTCTCGACCGAGCGCTGGAGCCGCAACGCGATGTCGCGCGCGTCGCGTAGGTGCCAACCCGTGCCCGTGGAGGTCCGCGAAGCAGCGGACCTCCTCGAGCGGCGCTGGCAGCTGTCGATCATCTACGCCGCGCTCTCGGGCGCGCTCCGGTTCAACGAGTTCGCGGACGCGGTGGCGGGCATCTCCCCCCGGATGCTCTCCGAGCGGCTGCGTGACCTCGAGCACGCGGGGCTGGTCGAGCGGACTGTGATCCCCTCGAGCCCGCCCACGGTCGAGTACAGGCTCACCGAGCGCGGGCGGCGGCTCGCTCCGCTGATCGACGCGATGCGCGAGTACGCGCAGGCCTTCTAGCCGGTCTTCACGGGCAGCCGGGCGGGCGTGCACCGCGCCCGCTCGGCGATCTCGCGCCCGCTGCCGACGAGCTGGCCCGCGGGGCAGTCCTCGGCGGCCACGTCGCCGCGGGGGTTGCGGATCCCCAGCGCTCCCGCCAGCCCGCCCAGCGCGAGCAGGACGGCGGCGATGCCCATGCCGACGTGGAAGCTGTGCAGCGACGCCGCTTCCGCGGCAGCGGTCAGGGCGCGCGCCTGTCCGTGGGGAAGCGCGTGGACGTCCGGGCGTCCGAGCGGCAGGCGCTTGGCCGCGGCCACCGCCTTCTGCGCTGCGGGACCGAGCGCGCCCGCGGCGAGACGATGGTCCAGCTCGGAGGCGAACGAGGACGCGACCGCCGCGCCCACCGCCGCGGTCCCCATCAGCGCGGCCACGCGCGCGATCGCGTTGTTGACCCCGGAGGCGATGCCCGCATCGGAGGACGTCGCATCGGCGAGGACCGCCGCGGTGAGCGGCGCCACGGTCATCGACAGCCCCAGCGCGAACAGCAGGAGCGGGGGGAACACGTCGGGCAGGTAGTCCACCCGCACCCCGATCCGCTGGAACAGCAGCAGCCCCGCGGCGCACACGATCGGTCCCGCCCCCATGAACAGGCGCGGTCCGTAGCGGTCGGCGAGCGCCCCGAACCGGCGCGAGAGGAAGAACATCAGCACGGTCACCGGCAAGGTCGCGAGCCCGGCTTCCAGGGGCGAGTAGCCCGCGATCTGCTGCAGGAAGAGACCCAGGAAGAAGAAGAGGATGGAAAGGCCCGCGTACATGGCGAGCGTCTCCACGTTGCCCGCTGAGAAGTTGCGCCGGGAGAACAGGCGCAGCGGCAGCATCGGGTCGCGCGCGCGGCTCTCGTACAGGACGAACGCCGCCAGCAGCGCCACGCCGCCGATCAGGGGCCCCATCACACCCGGGCTGCCCCACCCCAGGCGCGGTTGCTCGATCAGCGCGAACACCGTGCCCGCCAGGCCGAGCGCCCCTAGCGCGGCGCCCGGGACGTCCACGCGACGCGAGCTCTCGGTGCGCCGTGCGGCACGCGGCATCGCGACCGTGATCAGCGCCACGCACAGGGCCACGAGCGGCAGGTTGATCAGGAAGATCAGCCGCCAGGAGGAGATCTCGAGCAGCTCGCCCCCGACCAGCGGGCCGAGCACGCCCGCGATCGTGCCCCATGCGGTCCAGCTGCCGATCGCACGCCCGCGCTCGGACTCCGGGAACGTGCTCACGATCACCGCCAGCGATGCTGGGGTGAGCAGCGCGCTCGCCACCCCCTGGAGCGCGCGCAACGCCACCAGCACGCCGATCGACGGCGCCAGCGCACAGCCGAGCGACGCGAGGCCGAAGCTGCACACGCCGACCGAGAACACGAGGCGCTCGCCAAACAGGTCGCCCAGCGAGCCCCCGAGGAGGATCAGCGACCCCAGCGTGAGCGCGTACCCGTTGACCACCCACTGCTGGCCCGCCAGACCGCCGCCGAGCTCGCGCTGGATCGTCGGCAGCGCGACGTTGACGACGGTGCCGTCCAGCAGCGCGATCCCCGAGCCGAGGATGCACGCGATCAGCGTGAGGCGCTTTCTGCGCGCCTCGGCCGGCGTCGAGCTCACGCCCCAGTCACGGCGCTGACCCTAACGAGCCTTGCGCGGCCCGCCGACCCCGACGCGCTCGCGCAGCACCCGCCACGCCCGCCGGCGCTGCTGGCGCAGGCGGCGCATCGGACGCGGCGTCGGGAAGGTGCGGGGCACGATCTTCCTGTTCATGCGCTCGGCCAGGCGCTCGTAGTCACCGAAGCGCCCGTGGATCAGGTGGACGCGGTCCACCACTGTCGTCCTGTAGCCGAGCCGGAGGTTGTACTCGGGCGGCAGCACGCAGATCTTCATCGCGTGCTCCCACGCGCAGCGCCGGAACGCGGGCTGGTCGCCGATCGGGCTGCGGCTCGGGTTGGCGGCTCCCATCTGCCCGGGCAGCACGTCGTGCCCGAGCCACGTGCGGTAGGTCTCTTCCCAGCTCTGCAGGAACGTCGAAGTCCGCTCGCCCGCCCGCCACGCCACCACCCCGCAGTTGAACTCCGAGAAGGCGCGCGGCACCTCGGGGTCCTGCAGGCCGCGGTAGTTGGCGTGCGAGAGCGCCATCTCGTAGCGGTCGAGCACCGCGAACACGTCGGTGATGTCGTCGATCAGGTAGGTGTCGCTGTCGAGGTAGATCGTGCGTTCGAACGGCGAGCGCCGCATGTTGGCGATCCGGTCCACGAACGGGTCGCTGGAGATCTGCTCGAAGCGCACCACCGTCAGCCCGTCCGGCACCTCCTCGGGCTCCTCGGCGGCGAACAGCAGGTGTGGCACGTGATTGCGGCGCAGCGAGGAGCGCGCGGACTCCACGGCCTCCGCGATGTACTTCGCGCCGAACGCCGAGTACATGATCCCCGCCGGCGCGGGAACGAGGTCAGGGGCGCCCGCTGCTCCGTGCCCCTCGACCATCGGGTCTCAGCCGCGGGCGCGAAGCGCCTGCGGGTCGAGCTGCGCGGGCGCCGTGTACCCGCTCAGCGCGAGCGTCAGGTCGAGCTCGGCCAGAAGGCACCGGATCACCGTCTCCACACCCTGCTGCCCGCCGAGCCCCAACCCCCACACGTACGGCCGGCCGAGGCACACCGCGTCCGCGCCGAGCGCGATCGCCTTCACGATGTCCGCGCCCGTGCGCACGCCGCTGTCGAACAGCACCGCGCGCTCCTCGCCCATCGCCTCGCGGACCGCGGGCAGCGCGTCGAGCGCTCCGATCGCGCCGTCGACCTGGCGCCCTCCGTGGTTGGAGACGATCACGCCGTCCACGCCGCACCGCACGGCGAGCTGCGCGTCCTCCGCGTGCAGGATCCCCTTCAGCACGATCGGCAGCTCCGTCTGCTCGCGCAGCCACTCGAGGTCCGCCCACGTCACGGACGGGTTCGAGAACTCGTAGGCCCAGTGCCCGATCGCCGCCCCCGGGTCCTCCTCGGGGCTCTTCGCGAGCGCCGACCGGAACACGGGGTCGCTGAGGTAGTTGGCCACGCCCTCGCCTTTCAGGAACGGCAGGTAGGCGTTGCCGAGGTCGCGCGGGCGCCAGCCGAGCATCCAGGTGTCGAGCGTGACCACCACCGCCGAGTAGCCCGACGCCTGCGCCCGCGCGAGGAAGCTCGCTGCGAGCTCGCGGCTCCGCGGCCAGTAGAGCTGGTACCAGCGCGGGCACCCCCCCGCCGCCTCCGCGACCGTCTCGATCGGGTTCGAGGAGGCTGTGCTGAGGATGAACGGGATCCCCGTTGCCGCCGCGCCGCGCGCGGTGGCGAGCTCGCCCTCCGGGTGCACGATCGACTGGACGCCGATCGGCGCCAGCAGCAGCGGCGCGCGCAGCGAGGTCCCCAGCAGCTCGCTGGAGAGGTCACGCGCGGAGACGTCGCGCAGCATCCGCGGCACGATCTGCACGCGCTCGAACGCCTCGCGGTTGGCGCGCACCGTGAGCTCCTCGCCCGCGCCGCCCGCCACGTAGCCGTACGCCTCCGGGGTCAGCGCCTGCTCCGCTCCCGCGCGCAGCTCCTCGTAGGTGAGCGGCAGCGCCGGGCGCTCGCCGCCGAGCCCCTGCGCGTAGATCTCGAACTGGTAGTTGCCGAACAGGTCCTGGGCCGCGCCATCGGCGCCGGCCGGCGCGCCCTGGCCCGTCGAGGACTCCGTCGAAGGTGCGCTCATCGCTCGCGCGGGGCCATCAGGCGAGCACGAGCTCCGCAGCGGTGCGCAGCGTCGCCGCATCGCCCGAGACGAGCAGCGTGGTGACGATCGACTCCCGCCACTTCTCGAGGTCGTCGCGGATCTTCTCCACGGGACCGATCAGCGAGAGCTCCTCGATCAGCTTGGTGGGGATCTTCGCACCCGCCTCGTCCTTCTTGCCGCTCAGGTAGAGCACCTGGATCTCGGCGACCTCCTGCTCGTAGCCCATGCGGATCGGCACGTTGGCGTGGAAGTTGGTGCCTTTGGCGCCCATCCCCCCGAAGTACAGCGCGTAGAACGGGCGCAGCGCGTCCGCCGCCCCCTCCACGTCGTCGGTGACGATCATCGGCACCGTCGCGCACACCTCGAACTCCTCGGAGCTGCGTCGAGCGGGGTCGCGCTTGCCGAACCCCTCCTCGATCGAGGGCCTGTAGATCTCGTCGTAGACGCTCGGCGAGAACAGCATCGCCAGCCACCCGTCGCACAACTCGGCGCACAGCGCGATGTTCTTGGGCCCCTCCGCGCCGAGGTAGACCGGGATGTCGTTGCGCAGCGGGTGGATCGAGGACTTCAACGGCTTCGCCAGCCCCGTGCCGTCCGGAAGCGGCAGCTTGTAATGATCCCCGTCCGCGGTAACCGGCCCTTCGCGCGCCCAGATGTCGCGCAGGATCCCGATGTACTCGCGCGTGCGCGCGAGCGGCTTGGCGAACGGCATCCCGTACCAGCCCTCCACCACCTGGGGCCCCGACACGCCGAGGCCGAGGATGAAGCGCCCGCCCGAGAGCAGGTCCATCGTCATCGCTGCCATCGCCGTCGCCGCGGGCTGACGCGCGGACATCTGCACGATCGCGGTGCCCAGCTTCAGCCGCTCGGTCTGCGCACCCCACCACGCCAGGGGCGTCAGGCAGTCCGAGCCGTACGCCTCCGCCGTCCAGATCGAGTCGAAGCCCAGGCGCTCCGCCTCCGCGATCGACTCCGTCACGCCGGGGGGCGGCCCGCCCGCCCAGTAGCCGGTGTTGAGGCCCAGCTTCAGATCCCCTGCCATCGCGCGGAGTCTATAGTCGCAGGACCGAGCGAGGAGGAGAGATGGCTGTAACGGTTGGGGTACTCAGCGACACGCGTCGGCGCACGCTCGAGGCGGTGTGCGACACGTTCGCGCCGTCCGTGGAGGTGCCCGACGCGGACGACGCCACGCGGGCCTTCTACGCGCGCGCCGCTTCCGATCTGGGCGTCGCCGGCCAGATCGAGGGGCTGCTCGCGCAGACCGCGCTGCCGGAGGAGATCGAGGCCACCGGGCAGCTGCTCGACGCGGTCGCCGGACAGGGCTTCGACGGCCTCGATCTCGACGCCCGCACCGCGCTGCTGCACGCGATGGCCGAATCCGCACCGGAGGTGAAGTTCGGCCTGCGACAGCTGCGCGCGCTCACGTTCCTGTTCTTCTACGGCCTCGCGACCACCACCGAGGCGAACCCCAACTGGTCTGCGATCGGCTATCCGGGGCCGCGTAGCGCCGCCCCGAGCCTCGAGCAGGCGCCGAAGACGATCGCGCTCGAGACGGTCGCGGGCGAGGTGGCGATGCTCGACGCGGACGTGTGCGTGATCGGTTCCGGCGCCGGCGGCGGCGTGATCGCCGCCGAGCTCGCGCGCGCGGGTCGCTCGGTGGTGGTGCTCGAGATGGGCAGCTACCGCAACGAGTCGGATTTCCACCAGCTCGAGCTGCAGGGCATGTTCGACCTCTACCTCGGCGGTGGCCTGGCCGCCTCCGAGGACGGCTCGATCGCCGTGCTGGCCGGATCCACGCTCGGGGGCGGCACGGTCGTCAACTACATGAACTGCATCCGCACGCCGCAGCCGATCCGCGAGGAGTGGGCGGCGCACGGCGTGCAGGGAATCGACCAGCCCGGCTACGAGGAGCACATCGACGCGGTCTGGAGGCGGCTCGGCGTCAACGACACCGCGACCTCCCAGAACCGCACCCACAAACGGCTGATCGCCGCGTGCGAGGAGCTGGGGTATCCCAACCGTCCGCTCACCCGCAACGCCGACACGGCGTGCGAGGACCCGAGCACCTGCGGCTACTGCTACGCGGGCTGCCAGACCGGGTGCAAGCAGTCCACGATGAAGACGTTCCTCCAGGACGCCGCCGACGCCGGCGCACGGTTCGTGGTCGGTGCACGCGCAGAGCGGATCCTCACCGCCGACGGCCGCGCACGGGCTGTCGTCGCGACGGTCACCGCGCCGGATGGCTCGACGACCGAGCTCACCGTGAACGCGTCGACGGTCGTCGTCGCTGCGGGCGCGATCGAGTCCCCCGCGCTGCTGCTGCGCTCGGGCATCGGCGGTCCCGCGGCGGGTCGCCACCTGCGCCTGCATCCCGCCTCGCTCGTCGCGGGCGTCTACGAGCAGCCGATCGAGGGCTGGGTCGGACAGATCCAGTCCGCGCTGTCAGACCAGTTCAAGCACATCGAGGACGAGCACGGCTTCTTGATCGAGGCCACCACCGTCGCGCCCGCGATCGTGGCGATGTCGCTGCCGTGGGAGGACGGGCTGGCGCACAAGCGCACGCTCACCAAGCTCGCCCACGTGGCGCCGTTCATCTCGGTGGCGCGCGACCACGGCGAGGGCCAGGTCGTGATCGACGACCACGGACGCGCCGTCACGCGGTGGGGCTTCGGCGACGAGGTCGACGCGCGGCTGTTCCGCCGCGCGATGGTCGAGCTCGCGCGCCTGCAGCGCGCAGCGGGCGCGAAGGAGATCATCACCTTCTACCAGCGCCCCGTGCTGCGCTGGAGCGAGGGCGAGGACTTCGACGCGTTCCTCGAAGCGATCGGGGAAGGCTCGCTGGAGCCCAACGACATCGCCGCGTTCACCGCGCACCAGATGGGCTCCTGCCGGATGGGCAGCGACCCATCGGACTCGGTCGCCGACGGCCGCGGCGAGCTGCACGACACCAAGGGCGTGTGGATCGGGGACGCGTCCGCGTTCCCCACCGCCCCCGGGGTCAACCCGATGATCTCGATCATGTCGCTCGCGCACCGGACGGCCGCGAACATCGTGGGGGCTACGGGCTGACGATCGCCAGCGTGAACCCGTCGTAGCCCTTCACGCCCACGGTCTGGATCGAGGTGGCGTCCACGCGGCCCGACGCGCTCGCGCGGGAGAGCAGCTCGTGGAAGCGGCGCATGCCGAGCGCGCCCGCGTCGTCGCTGTCGGGGTCCGCGAGCCCTCCGCCGCGGACGACGTTGTCGCTCACGATCACGCCGCCCGGGACGATCAGCTCGAGCGCGCGTTCGAAGTACTCGGGCGTGCTCGGCTTGTCGGCGTCGATGAAGACCATGTCGAAGGGCTCGACGCGCTCCTCGATCAGCTCGTCGAGCGTGTCCAACGCGGGCCCCACGCGGATGTGCACCAGATCGGCGACGCCCGCGCGCTCGATGTTCTCCGCGGCGATCGCCGCGTAGGCGGCGTCGAGCTCGAGCGTCTCCACGCGCCCGTCCGGAGGCAGCGCGCGCGCGAGCCAGATCGTGCTGTAGCCACCGAGCGTGCCGATCTCGAGGATCCGCCGCGCTCGGTGGATCCGCGCGAGCAGATGCAGCATCTTGCCCTGCGCGGGCGAGACCGCGATCGCGGGCAGCCCCGCTTCGATGCTCGCCCGCAGCGCGTCGTCGAGGGCGAGGTCGGGGCCGATCAGCTGCTCCTCGATGTAGCCGTCGACGTCGTCCCAGACCGTCTTGCTCGCCTCCGTGGCGCTCACGTGACCGCCTCCCCGACCGCGGTCATCAGGGCCACCGGCAGCGCGAGACCGGCTGAGCGTTTGACCGTCGCGATCCGCCTCCCG
This sequence comes from Solirubrobacteraceae bacterium, assembly GCA_025934395.1. Taxonomy (GTDB): domain Bacteria; phylum Actinomycetota; class Thermoleophilia; order Solirubrobacterales; family Solirubrobacteraceae; genus Palsa-744. The sequence continues at coordinate 88,715 of JAICYC010000002.1, forward strand.
GGCTGGACCGCGTCGCGGACCTCGCTGCAGTGGCCGCCGAACCTGGAAGCGGTGCGCTCGATCTCGTCGGAGAGCAGCGCCATCCCCCAGAAGTGCGCTGCCCGATCGGTGCCGCCATGGCGCTCGATCACCTCGTCGGGCTCCTGCACGACCTCGAGGATCGCCTCGCCGAGCCGGAAGAACGCCTGCCGGGGAGCGCCCGCCGGCGTGGGCTCCTCGCGGACGCGGCGCAGGTCCAGCCCCGCATCCTGGAGGGCAGCGGCGGTGCGGTCCAGGTCGGGCGACACCGCCACCACGTGATCGATCGCGCTCACGCCGTTCTCGTGGGGCTCTGCGCAGTCGGGCGGGGCGCTCTCGCTCGCAGCCGTCGGCAGCCCGTCGAGCGACGCGTTGCCCAGCCCGCGCAGCGACCAGCCGACGAGGCCGCCGTTGCTCGCTGCGAGCGCGCGCGTGTCGCTGCCTGCGAAGCGCACCCACACGGTGCCGATCAGGCATCGGTCGCCGCACACCTCGAATCCGAACGCCGACCATGTGCGCGGATCGTCGGCCAGCGTGATCTCGTCGATCGTGACGGCTGCCATCCTCGGCACGAGCCTAGCGGGCGCATGGCGGCTGCGTTGCCGCCGTGGCGCCGGCGAACGCGAACGCTCGCATAGACTCCCGGCTCACCGCGCCGCAGCAACGCCCAGCGAGTAGGACAGCCATGGCTCCCTGACGGCGCCGATGCCGTCGTAGAGGGCCTGGGCACGCGTGTTCTCGGGACCCGTCTCCCAGTCCAGGCGCGCCGCGCCGCGCTCGCGCGCAGCGTCCGCGCACGCTTCGATCAGCGCCCGCCCCACCCCCGCCCCCCGCGCCGCAGGGGTCACGAACAGGTCGTTCATGATCCCCACGCGGGCGGCCTCGGTGGTGTCCCAGCTCCAGAACACGCTCGCGAACCCGAGTGGCCGGCCGTCGCTCGCGCGCGCGAGAAACTGCACCCCCTCGCGCTGGGGATCGGCGATCGTGCTTCGCGCCAGGGCGAGCAGCGACTCGTCGCTCGGCGCCGTCTCGTAGAACTCGCAGTAGGCGCGCATCAGCGGCAGGAGGTCGGCGAGATCCCGCTCGCCGACGCGCAGGACGCGCAGTCGCTCGCCTGCGGCGTCGTCGGCGGGCACAGGCGTGCTCATCACGGGTGATCCTAGGCCGTTTGCACGGTCTCCCGGACGCGAGTTTGCAATGCACCAGCCGTTACTTGACTGTAGGTTTATGCCAGATTTACACTCGAACAGCGCCGAGGAGACCGGCGTTTTTGCGGGCATCGGTAGCGGGCACGAAAGCCCATCCCCGGAGCCGGCCGGAGACTAAAAACCAGAACAGGGGGGACTGACTCCATGGAAGGGATGTTGAGAATGCTGCGCCGATGCCTGCTCGCGGGCATGGCCCTGGCTGTCTTTGCGATACCCGCATCGGCGGCCGCGAGCACTCCGAGCACCGCGCTGATCAACGGCGACTCGGTGGAAGTCGCTGAAGAAGAACCGATCATGAAGGAAGGCACGCCGATCAGCCTCGAGCAGTACGCGGCTGAAAGTGCCGGCTTCAGCGTGAAGGTCGTGACCGGAACCGAATGGGAAGCGATGACGACGGCTGAATTCGCGCAGTACCAAGTCCTGATCGTCGGCGACCCGAACTGCTCAGGCCTTCCGGAATCGGTCTCGAAGAGCGTTGCGAACTGGGCCCCGGCGGTGATGGGTGCAGGGGACAGCGGCGTCGTCGGCAACCGCGCCGTGATCGGCACCGACCCCGAGGACCACTACCAGTACGGCGACGGCGGAGCGCCGCCGCGTGAAGCCGGCAACCCGAGCACTGCGGGCTCCGAGCACCTCGTCCAGGCCGCGATCGCGTTCGCCGGCTCGGTCGGAGGCGCGACCGGGATGTCCTACGACACGAGCTGCTTCCAGGACTCCGGCAGCGAAGTGCCGACCTACACCGAACAGCTCCAGCAGATCAGCACCGGGCCAGGCACCTGGGAACAGGGACCCGGACCGGCGTGCAGCGCGAACATCTCGCTGATCGCGTCGAACCCCACGTTCAGCGCCGTCACCGATGAAGACCTCGAGGGCTGGTCGTGCTCGGCCCACGTGAGTTTCAAGTCGTTCCCCGCCGATTGGCACGCGCTCGCACTGACGCTGCCCGAAAGCGGCGAAGGACAGGTCTGCGGCAACGACATCGAAACCAAAGAACTCCACTGCGGCAACGCGTACGTGCTGGTCGCGGGCGGCGGCGTCGTCGCCGAAAACCCGTTCATCAAGCTGACGCCTCCGAGCGGCAGCCAGCAGGCGGGCGGCACGCACACGGTCACCGCAACGATTGAAGAAGAAGAAGCAGTCAGAGTAGAAATCGAGACCCCCTCGGCAAAGCCCGCCGCGACGCTCCTGAAAGCTGCCGGCAAAGTCGTCAACTTCGCCGTCACGGGGCAGAACGCGGGTGTCGCGGGCACGTGCACGACGGGCGGGGGCACCCCCGACCCCGAATGCAGGACCGACGCCAACGGGCAGGTGGAATTCACCTACCCCGACAGCAAGGGCGCGGGCAACGACACGATCAACGCGAGCGTGCAGCTGTCCAACGGCCTGCAGACCGCCACCGCGAGCTGGAGCTGGACACCGACACCGGTTCCGGCCGTGACGCCGCCGCCTGCACCCCCAGCTGCGGGTGCAGGCGCACCCGCAGCTGCGGTTGCCGGCGCGAAAGCGGCGGCCAGCCCGGCCGCCACGGGCGCCGCGCACCTCGCCAGCAGCGGTCGCGCATGCGTGGCGGCCAGCGGCTACCTCGCGTCGGTCAGCGGCAAGGGCATCGCCTCGGTGACCTACGTGCTCGACGGGCACACGCTCAAGACCCTCAAGCACTCCTCGCACGGCGCGTTCTCGCTGCGGATCAAAGTCAGCAGCGGTCGGGCGCATCACCTGTCGGTCCA
>JAICYC010000026.1 GCA_025934395.1 Solirubrobacteraceae bacterium
CCGGCGTCGAGACCTGGTGCTTCGCCGTCAACTGCAGCGAGTCGATCACGCGCAGCACCTCGTCGAAGTTGCGGCCCGTCGTCATCGGGTAGACGAGGATCAGCTTGATCTTCTTGTCGGGGCCGATCACGAAGACGTTGCGGACCGTCTGGTTGTCGGCGGGCGTGCGCCCGTCGGAGTCGCCGTGGGTGCCCGCGGGGAGCATCCCGTACAGCGTCGAGACGTTGTAATCGTGGTCGCCGACGATCGGGTAGTTCGGGGCGGTGCCCTGCGTCTCCTCGATGTCCTTCGCCCACTGCTCGTGCTTGCTCGAGAGGTCGACCGACAGCCCGATGATCTTCACGTTGCGCTTGTCGAACTCCGGCTTGATCGCGGCCATGTAGCCGAGCTCCGTGGTGCACACCGGGGTGAAGTCCTTCGGGTGGGAGAACAGCACGCCCCAGGAGTCGCCGAGCCAGTCGTGGAATTTGAGCCGGCCCTCGCTGGTGTCGGCCTCGAAGTCCGGTGCGGTGTCGCCAAGTTGCAGAGCCATGTCGGTCCTTTCGTTGAAAAGGGGGATCTGTCGCGTCCGCCGCCCCCGGGCGGTCGCCTACCTCTAGCCTAGCCCCGACCTGAAGCCCTCGCTATCTCCGATCCGTTTTCATTGATTTGTGGAAGGGGTCGGCGATCGCGGGCACCGGGCCCGACGCCGGGCCCGCGGACGGTGCGGGCCGTCTGCCCGGCTGGACCGGCGGCGGGTACGCTCAGGGGATCGGCAAGTCCTTCGCAACGATCGATGACGACCTCGCGCGCTGGATCGCGCGCCAGCCGCTGTTCTTCGTGGCGAGCGCGCCGCTCGATGCCGAGGGCCACGTGAACGTCTCGCCGAAGGGGCCGATCGACACGCTCGCCGTGCTCGACCCGAGCACGATCGCGTACCTGGACCTCGTCGGCAGCGGCGCGGAGACCGTCGCGCACGTCCGCGAGAACGGACGCATCGTGGTGATGCTGTGCGCGTTCCAGGGGCCGCCGCGCATCGCGCGTCTGCACGGCCGTGGTGAGATCGTGCCGGCCGACGACGAGCGCTTCGAGCCGCTGCTGGAGCGCTGCGGCTTTCCCGCACAGGAGGTCGAGGAGTCCAGGCGCGCGATCGTGCTCGTGCACGTCGTCCGCGTGTCCACCTCCTGCGGCTACGGGGTGCCGCTGATGAGCTACGAGGGTGAGCGACCGCACATGGACGCGTGGGCGGCGAAGAAGGTGCGCGTCGGCGGCGCCGATGCGCTGCGCGACTACCAGCGGGCGAACAACACGCTTAGCATCGACGGACTGCCGGCGATCGAACTCGCCGACTCGCACTAGGTGCGCTAGCCTCCGACTGGCCATGGGGGAGATCACGCCCGCCCTGTTCCGCGCAGGCTCCGGCGAGCCGGTCCTGCTGCTGCACGGGTTCACCGGCGCGTGGCACCACTGGCGGCCGATCCTCGGTGAGCTGGCTGCGCGCTACGAAGTGGTGGCGCCGACGCTGGTCGGGCACGACGGTGGCGCGGCGCTGCCCGCCGGCATGGGCGTCAGCTACGAGGAAGCCACCGACGTGCTCGAAGCGCACATGGATCAGCTCGGCCTCGACACCGCGCACGTCGTGGGCAACTCGATGGGCGGCGCGCTCGCGCTGTCGCTCGCCAAGCGCGGCCGCGCACGCACGGTCGTCGCGCTCGCGCCCGCCGGTGGCTGGAGCCGCGGCGACGGCGAGGCGCAGCGCCTCGGGAGGTTCTTCGCACGCCAGATCAGGATCACGCGCGCCACCGCCTCGCGCGTGGACCGCGTGATGCGGCGCCCGCTCGCGCGCAAGCTCGCGCTGCGCGAGATCATGCGCCACGGCGAGCTGCTCGCGCCCGTCGACGCGGCGGCGCTCGCGCTCGCCGCGCTGCGCTGCGAAGTCGCCGACAAAGCGATCGCGGCGCTCGCCGCGGACGATCCCGAGCTGCTGCTCGCAGACCTCGACCGCATCACCTGCCCCGTCCTGATGGCAACGCCCGAGCACGACCGGGTGCTGCCGCCGCCGCTGCACGCGCCCCGCTACCGCCGCGAGATCCCCGGGGTGGAGGCGATCACGCTGCCCGGTTGCGGGCACGTGCCGATGTGGGACGACACCGCGCTCGTCGTGCGCACGATCGCCGGCTTCATCGACCGTCACGCCGCGCCGCAGCAGCAGCCCGCGACCGTCGGGCTGCCGGCGGCGGGCGCTGATGCACCCGTCGTGGCCGAAGCGCCCGCGGAGGTCCAGGAGCCTGCGGCGGCGCAGGCGCCGGGGGAGGTCCAGGCACCGGCGGTGGCCGAGTCGCCCGGCGTGGGCGAAGCGTCCGGGCCCGACCTCGTCTCCGCCTAGCCCTCTGCCGGAAGCGAGCGCAGGAAGTCGAGCAGCGGCCCGTTGACCTGGTCGGCGTGGGTCAGGTTCGCCGCGTGCGGCCCGCCCTCCACGCGCACGAGGCCCACGCAGGCGGGCAGGTCGGAGCACAGCTTCTCGCCCAACTCGATCTCGATCGACTTGTCGGCGGTTCCGTGGAAGACGATCGCCGGGCAGCTGATCTCCCCGAGCCGGCTCGTGATGTCGTCTCGCTCGAACAGGCAGTCGCTCGGCGCCTTCCAGCTCTCCCGCGGGAGCTTCTGCCACTTCGCCGTCCACACCGCGTTGAGCTCGGGATCGCCGATGATCAGATCCGCGATCGCGTTCGCGAGGCCCTCGACCGGACCGACCTCTTCCCACGTGGCCTGCATCTGACGGTAGGCGGGCAGCTGCTCGGGGTCCTCGGTGCCCGACTGGGTGTCCATCAGGACCAGCGCGCGCACGCGCTCGGGCGCGGTCAGCGCGGCGCGCATCGACAGGAAGCCGCCCTGCGACATGCCCGCGAGCACGGCGCGCTCGACGCCCAGGTGGTCCAGCAGCCCCAGGCAGTCGGCCGCCGAGTCCCAGTAGGTGAACGGCTTGCCGTCGAACTCCGTCTCGCCGAAACCGCGCTCGTCCCAGGCGATCGTGCGGAACTCGCCCGCCAGCGCCTGCACCTGCGGCGCGAACATCTCGTGGTCCATCAGGAACCCGTGCGAGAAGATCACCGCGGGCCCCTCGCCGCCGCTGTCCTCGTAGCGGATGCGCTGTCCGTTGACGTCTGCGTACGGCATCTGATCCCCCGATCCCTCGACTTGGAGGGGCGCAGTCTATGCCCTGTGCTGCGCGCCTATTCGGCGCGGACCGGGTTGGACACGGTTCCGAGGCCCTCCACCTCCACCTCCACGACGTCGCCGTCGCGCAGGAAGCGTCCCTGGACCGCGCCCACGCCCGCGGGCGTGCCCGTGGCGATGATGTCGCCCGGCACCAGCGTGATCGTCCGCGACAGCCACGCCACGAGCTCGGCCGGGCCGAAGATCAGGTTCGACGTCGTGCCGCTCTGCACCGTCTCGCCGTTGATCCGGGTGGACAGCCCGAGGCTCTCCAGGTCACCCGCCTCGTCGAGCGTCACAAGCGCGGGCCCGCATGGCGCGAACGTGTCGATCGCCTTGCCGCTGGTCCACAGCTGGTTCTGCCACTGCAGGTCGCGCGCGCTGACGTCGTTCAGCGGCATCGCCCCGGCGACGTGGGAGAGCGCATCGGCCTCGCTCACGTTGCGGGCCTGCGTCCCGATCACGAGCGCCATCTCGGCCTCGTAGTCGACGTACTCGGCGTGCGCCGCGGGGAGCACCACCTCGGCGCCGCTGCCCACGAGCGAGTTGGCGAACTTCGCGAACCACATGGGTGCCTGCGGGATCTCCTGGCCGGTCTCCTCCGCGTGGTCGCGGTAGTTCAGGCCGATGCAGACGATCTTCTCGGGTCCGGGCACGGGGGCGAGCAGACGCGCGTCCGCGAGCGCCACGCCGTCGCTCGATGCCCGCGCGCGCTCGCCGAGGGCCGCGAGCGCATCGGGGTCGCTGCCGGCCAGCAGCGCGCGCACCGAGCGCGCGCGCTCGCCGAGGGCGGCGAGCGAGACGACGCGCTCGCCGACGAGCACGCCTGGCTGGATGCTGCGCTCGTGCTCGTAGGTGAGGAGGCGCATCGCGGTCAGCGCAGGCAGCTCACGCGCAGGACATCGAAGGACCTGTACTCGAACGGCGCTGCGGTGACGGGACGATAGCCCGAGCAGGCCACGCGCATCCAGTCGATGCGCCCGTCGCTCGCGCTGATGTAGGCCTGCTGCTCGACCGGGAAGCTGTCCTCCGGATCCGTCACCGCGCGTCACGGTGTACGTTTGCCCCGGCATGGCGGTGCGCATCCACGGCTACCTGATCTCCACGTGGACCCGTACGGCCTGCATGGCGTGCGCGGAGAAGGGGGTCGACTACGAGCTCGTCCCGCTCAAGCGGTTCACCGACGAGCACGAGGCGATGCACCCGTTCAAGCGCATGCCCGTGCTGGAGCACGACGGGCGGATGCTCACCGAGGGCCTTGCGATCACCGGCTACGTGGAGGAAGCGTTCGACGGGCCTAAGCTCGTGCCCGGGGATCTCGAGCAGCGGGCGCGCATGCGCCAGTGGCAGAGCATGTGCGCCGACTACGGCTTCCGCCAGGTGGTGCGCGGGATCCCGCGCGACCGTGATCCGAGCGGCGAGGAGCTGGCCGAGGCGCGCGGCGTGCTCGAGCGCTTCGACGCGTTCGTCGGCGAGGCGGCGTTCCTGGTGGGCGAGGCGATGACGCTCGCTGACATCTACCTGGCCCCGCAGGTCGCGAACGCGCGCGAGAAGGCGCCGCAGCTGCTCGACGCCCTGGATGCGCTCGGCGCGTGGTTCGATCGGGTCGCGGAGCGCGAGAGCTTCACGAGCACCCGGTACGAGCCCCCGGGCCGCTAGCTGACGTGCCTCGGGAACGGGGTCGGCCTCGGCCCGGCAGTGCGATCGCGCTCACGCCTCGCGGTCTCGCGCGTCCTCGTCGCGCATCTGCCGGAACAGCTCGCCGAACTCCTCGCGCATCGCCGACGTGAGGTCCGCGTCGGTGAGCGTCCCGGTGAGGCGGATCGTCTCGCGCATCTGGCGCAGGTACTCACCGCAGTGCTCGCAGCCCGCGATGTGGGCGTCGAAGCGCCGCCGCTGCGAGCGCGGCAGCGCGCCCTCCAGGTAGTCGGTGATCAGCTCCACCATCTCCCGGCACACGTAGGGCCTGCGCAGCGCGAGGATCGTCACGGCGTCCCCACCTCCGCTTCGAGCGCCGCCCGCAGGCGGCTGCGCCCGCGATGCAGGAGCACACGCTGGTTTGCCTCGGTGATGTCCAGCGCCGCGCACACCTCATCCGAGCTGAGGCCGTCTACGTCGCGCAGCATCACCACCTCGCGCTGGCGCGCCGGGAGCCCGTCCAGCCCCGAGCGCAGCTGCGAGGCGAGCGCACGCGCATCGAGCCGCTCGCCGATCTCGTCCTCCCAGGGCCGTGGCGGGCTCGCCCACGCGCCGTCCGCGTCGAAGCGTGTCGGGTCGACCGCGGGGCCGGCGTCGCCGACGGCGATCGTGCGGTGCTCACGCACGCCCGTGCTCCGCGCCCGGTTCAGCACGATCTGCAGCAGCCACGTGCGGAAGGTCGAGCGCCCCTCGAACGCCGCGAGGCCCCGCAGCACGGCCACCCACGCGTCCTGCACGACCTCCTCCGCGATCGCCGAGGAGGACACGTGCATCCGGGCGAGGCGCAGCATCGTGCCGCGATGTCGCGCGACGAGCTCCACGAACGCACGCTCCTCGCCGGCGCGCACCCGCGCGAGCAGATCGGCGTCGGGATCGGCCGGCGGGCGCGAGCGGGCGAGCGGGCTCCTGAGGGTCACGTGCGTGGCCCGCGCGGGTGTGACGGCAGAGGTGCATGGTGCGATGCTTGCATCCGGGCGGAAGGCTACGGGCCCGCGAGGGCCCGTAGCCGATCCTCGTCGGACCGCTCAGGTCACGACGATCCCCTCGCCGCCGACGGCGCCGGGCACCGTCACCGAGCCGATCCGGACCAGCGTTCCCTTGGGGCCGACTTCGAACTCGTCGACCTTCCCTTCAGCGCCGGTCTGCACGAACACGTAGTGGCCGCCCTGCGTGGTCGCCGCATCGACCGTGCCCGCGTCCGTGGGCGTGTTGCCGATATCGCTCAGGAGGCTTCCGCCCTGGCTCGAGACGAAGCCCGTGAGCGACGCGCTGCCCGCGTTGGAGGTGTAGAAGCGGTTGTGGTCGCCCACCACCCAGCACGTCGCCGCCTGTTCGGTGGCCACGGAGTCGAGCTGCGCGAGCGTGTCGTTCGCTTCGAGCTGGAACGCGACGAGCGCCCCGGCCGCCTCTGCCACCACCGGGTGGCCCTGCCCGTCGAACGCGACCGCGAACGGCACCGCTTCCGGCTCGCTGTTGACGACCGGCGCCGACAGCGTGCCGTCGGGCGCGACGTCGAGCACGTCGACCGCGTTCGATGCGGCCTTGGTGGTGACGATCAGCTTCGAGCCGTCCGGCGTGAGCGCGATCTGACCGGGCGTGTGCGTGAACTGCGGTTCTTCCTGGGGGAGGCCCAGCGTGACGTTCGCGCCCGGGATCGGGACGAGGCGACCATCGCGGATCGCGTAGCCCTGGATGTCACCGCCCGCAGCCGCGTTCAGGACGTAGACGCGGCCGTCGCCGACCGTGACGCTCGCCGGGAAGCTGCCGCCGGTGGGCACGTCCTGGCGCAGCGCCAGGCGCTGGCCGTAGACGCCGAACACCGCGAGCGTGTCGGAGCCTGCGTTGACCGCCAGCAGCAGGTCGTCGCGCTGGTCATAGGCGAGGCTGCCCTGCGAGGCGAGATGATCGACGACCGAGCCGCTGAGCTGTCCGCCCAGTCCGCCGGTCGAGTACGTGCCGATCTGTTGGAGGCCGCCGCCGCCGTGGCGGTCGTAGGCGACGATCTGGTTGCCGGACAGGCCGTCGGTCTGGACGAACACCGTCGAGGGCGAGGCGGCGGCGAGCGCGGGGGAGAGCGAAGCGCCGGCCGTCAGCAGGGCTGCGCTCGCGAGGAGCGCTGCCGCGATGCGTGGGGAGGATCTCATGTGGGCTCCAGGGGTCGGGGGTCTTGTGTGAACACCCGGGAGTCCCGCTCGCGCCGCGGGCGTTACACCTCCGGCTCGGTGGTCGGTGCGCGGTGGCGCATGGCAGCCGCCGGCGGCGGGGCGTCGCGCGGGCGTGACGCGAGGCCGCCAGCCCGTGTGACACGCTTCCGCTCTGCACGCTCGCGGCCGCGACGGCTCGCGCGGGCCGCGCTGCACCGCACATGCGTCGATTCGGGCTCATCATCATCGCCGCCGCGCTCGTCTGGGGCGTGCTGGCCCTGGCGACCGGCGCCGCCGACCTGCACATCGGCGGCGGCTCCGATGGCGCCACCCCCGTCGGGAGCGCCGCGCCCGACTGCCTGCCCGGCTCGATCCAGCACAGCGCCGCACTGCCGGGCACCCGCGTGGACGTCTCGCCCGCGCCGGGCACCGTCACCGCCAACCCCGCCACGCAGATCAGCTTCCTCGGGGCCCCGGCGTCGCAGATCCGCTCGGTGACGGTCGTCGGCAGCGACAGCGGGACGCACCCCGGCAGGCTGCGCGCGTACTCGCAGGGCGACGGCGCGAGCTTCGAGCCCTCGGCGGCATTCACCAGCGGGGAGGACGTGCAGGTCCGCGCGACCGTCGGAGCCGGCGCGGGCAGGCCCGTGTCGTTCTCCTTCCGCGTGGACGACCCCTACCCGACGAACCACACCGCCGGCTTCGGCAACCCGCGCGCGGCGCCCGCCGACTATCAGAGCTTCTACACCCTGCCGGGCGCGCAGCCGCCGATCCTCGATGTGACGGTGCCTGACCGCGATCCCGGCGCGGGCGACATCTTCACGACCAACGGCCCCGGTGCCGGGCAGTACGGGCCGCTGATCTACACGCCCGCGGGCCGGCTGGTCTGGTTCCAGCGGCTGCAGGGCGGGGAAGCGGCGGAGGATCTGAACGTGCAGAGCTACGAAGGCCGTCCGGCGCTCACGTGGTGGCGCGGGAAGGTGCTGGACCTGGGCTTCGGCCAGGGCGAAGACGTGATCATGAACTCGCGCTATCAGACGATCGCGCGGATCGCCGGCGGCAACGGCCTGAAGGCCGACCTGCACGAGCTCCAGCTCGAGCCGCACGACGTGGCGTACATCACCGCGTACAACCCGATCCGCTGCAACCTGCGGTCGATCGGGGGCAGGCGCCGGGCGGCGATCGTGGACACCGCGATCGAGGAGATCGACCTCCGCACGGGCCTGGTCCGCTGGGAGTGGCACAGCCTCGACCACGTCGCCGCGTCGGCGTCCGAAGTGGAAGTCCCCTCCAACGGGGCGCCGTGGGACTGGTTCCACCTCAACTCGATCGATCGCGAGCCCAACGGGGATCTGTTCATCTCCGCGCGCAGCACCTGGGCGGGCTACCAGCTGCAGGCAGGGACCGGGGTGATCCTGTGGACCCTCGGCGGCACCAAGAGCTCGTTCAAGCTCGGCAGCGGCGCCGCGCTGGCGTGGCAGCACGACGGGCGCGTGCAGCCCGGCGGCGAGGTCACGTTCTTCGACGACGGCTCCAACCCGCCGATCCACAGCGAGTCACGGGCGGTGCGCATCCGGCTCGACCTCGCCGATCACACCGCCGAGCTGGTGTCCTCCTACACCCACCGGAACCCGCCGCTGCTTGCGGCGAGCCAGGGCAACATGCAGACGCTGCCGGACGGCAACACGCTCGTGGGCTACGGCGGGGTGCCCGCGATCAGCGAGTACGGCAGCGACGGCGGCCTGCTGTTCGACGCGCACGAGCCCTACGACATGATCTTCTACCGTGCCTACCGCCGGCCGTGGAGCGCGACGCCCGCGACGTCTCCGGCGGTGCTCGCGAGCCTCAACAACACCGGCGAAGAGACGATCGTGCACGCGAGCTGGAACGGCGCCACGGGGGTGACGAGCTGGCGCGTGCTCGCCGGCGGCAAGGGCGGAGCGCTCGCGCCCCAGGCGACGTTCCGCGCGGACGGGTTCGAGAGCTCGATCACGCTGCCGAAGAGGTTCGCGGCGGTGCAGGTGCAGGCGCTCGACGGTGCGGGCAGCGTGCTCGGCAGCTCCGCAACCGCGCGCGTCGAGAGCTACGCCGCGGCGCTCGCGGCGCGGTGATCCGCGATCAATAGGCCGGTTTGGAGGAGTGCTTGTGGACCGTCGGCGCGGTGCTGCTCGTGGACTGCTTCGGCGACGATTTTCCGCCGCACCCGGCGATCGCGAACGTGGCGGCGACCGCTGCGGAGAGCGTTAGCATGGCGGTCAGTGGCGTTCTCTTCATCGGCCGGGCTCCAATCGTCTGCGCAGGGCTCGGCCGCCCACCCTACCAGGCGTGTGTGTGAGCAAATCCGGTCGCGCAGCATGCTCCTGACCCTCCGCTCGGCTCGATGAGCGTGGAGACAGCAGCGCCCGCGGCGGCTGTCGAGCCGCCGGTGCAGGAGCGTTCCGGGGAGGGGATGGGCTGGCTTCTCGCGGTCTGCTGCGTGGCTCAGTTCATGGTCATCCTCGACCTCAGCATCGTCAACGTAGCGCTGCCGGACATCCAATCCGCGCTGGGCTTCACCGCCCCGCAGCTGCAGTGGGTCGTCGACGCGTACGCGATCTCGTTCGCGGGCTTCCTGATGCTGGGCGGGCGAGCGGCCGACCACTTCGGACAGCGGCGCACGTTCGTGATCGCGCTGCTGATGTTCGGCCTGATGTCGCTCGTGGGCGGCCTCGCGCCCGAACAGCTCACGCTGATCGGCGCACGCGCGATCCAGGGGATCGCGGGCGCCCTGATGGCGGCGTGCTCGCTGGCGATCATCACCGCCTCGTTCCCGCCCGGCCCCAAGCTGCATCGCGCGATCGGCACGTGGGCGGCGATGAACGGGCTCGGCGGTGCCGCGGGCGTGCTGCTCGGCGGTGTGATCACCCAGCTCCTCAGCTGGCGCTGGGTCCTGCTGATCAACCCGCCGATCGCGATCGGCGCGGCGCTCGTGGCCTACCGCGTCGTCACCGAGCGCGTGCGCGCGCGTCCGGACGCGACCTTCGACCTGGCAGGCGCGCTGACGCTGACGCTCGGGCAGGTGGTGCTCGTGTTCGGCGTGGTCGAAGCGGGCCTGAAGGGGTGGAGCACCGTCGACGCGCTCGGGCCGATCATCGGAGGAGTCGTGCTGCTCCTCGCCTTCGGGGTGATCGAGTCCCGGTTCGCCCGCGAACCGCTGATCCCGTTCAAGGCGCTCAGCCTGCCGCTGCAGATCGCCAACACGATCGTGCTGCTGTTCAGCGCGACGATCTTCCCGATGTGGATCCTGAGCTCGCTCTACCTGCAGCAGGTGCTCGGGCTCTCGCCGCTGGACACGGGCCTGATCTTCCTGCCGATGACCGTCGTGATCGCGATCGTGGCCTCGCGCGCGGGCAAGCTCGTGAGCGTGTTCGGCGTCAAGGCGGTGCTGGGCAGCGGTCTGGTGATGCTGACCGCGGGGATGGTGCTGCTCGCGCGGATCGGACCGAGCGGCAGCGGCATCGTGTACATCCTGATCCCCGGCCTGCTCACGGCTGCGGGCATCGCGATGTCGATCGTCCCGTCGACGATCGCCGCCACGCAGGGAGCCAAGGACGGGCAGGCGGGCCTCGCCTCGGGCCTCGTCAACACATCGCGCCAGGTCGGCGGCGGGCTCGGGCTTGCGGTGCTGATCACGCTCGCCACCCAGCACACCACGCACCTGATCGGCGCCGGCCAGCAGGTCCCCGACGCGCTCACGCACGGCTTCAGGCTCGCGTTCTGGATCGGCGCGGGGCTCGCCGCCGCCGCGACGCTGTTGACGTTCGTCGCGCTGCCGCGGCCGGCGGAGGCGCCGAGCATCCCGGTGCGGCGGCTCGGCGTCGGGATCCTCGCAGTGCTGGGCGTGTTCGCGGCGCTCACCGCCGCGTTCGCGGGGTCAACGGCGCCGCCGATCGGGCACTACACGCTCGACGGCGCCTACAGCTTCGTCGCGACACCGTCGCTGCACCCGCCCAAGGTGCGCGTCATCAAGCGAGCCAGCGGCAGCCGCCTCGCGCCGGGCTACATCTTCACGACGAACTTCCTCAACCTCAACGAACCGCCGATCCAGGGGCAGAGCGGGCCGCTGATCCTCGATCGCGACCTGCAGCCTGTGTGGTTCCAGCCGGTGCCGGAAGACGTCGTCGCTGCGAACCTCTCGCTCCAGCGCTACGAGGGCAAACCCGTGCTCGCGTGGTGGCAGGGCTTCGTCACGAACACCGGCTCCACCGAGAGCGGCGAATACGTGATCGTCGACCAGCACTACCGCACGGTGGCCCGCCTGAAGGCGACGGGCGGTTGGGTGCTCACGCTGCACGAGATCGTGATCGACGGCGACAAGGCGTGGGTCACGGCCAACAAGAACGTGCCGATGGATCTCTCCAGGTACGGCGGCGCCTACAACGGCGCGCTCGTGGACGTGGCCGTGCAGGAGTACGACCTGAGGACGGGCAGGCTGCTGAGCAACTGGGACGCGCTCAAGCACATCCCGCTCGGCCAGTCCGAAGCGACGCTGCCGACGAACGGCTTCCCCTGGGACGCCTACCACGTCAACTCGATCGACCTCGTCGGAAAGGACAGGTTCCTCGTGTCGATGCGCAACACGTGGGCCGCCTACCTCGTCGACCGCCGTACGGGCGCGATCGAGTGGACGCTCGGCGGCAAACACTCGAGCTTCAGGTTCGCGCGGGGCGCGTCGTTCCAGTGGCAGCACGACGTGACGATCGCGGGTTCGCGCGTGGACCTCTTCGACGACCACTGCTGCAGGCAGAAGAGCGGCGGCACCTCCGTGCACGCCACCGGTCCCTCGCGCGGAGTCGTGCTGCAGCTCGACGAACGCGCACGCACGGCAACCCTCGTCGGCCAGTACGGCGACAGGGACGGCTTCGAATCGGAATACATGGGTGACGCCGACAGCCAAGCCGACGGCAACGTGTTCGTCGGCTGGGGCTCGGTGCCGTACTTCTCGGAGTACGACAAAGGCGGCCACCTGATCTTCGAAGGCGAGCTCCCGGGGCCCGATCTGAGCTATCGCGCCACCCTGCGGCAGTGGACCGGTCAGCCGCTCACGCCCCCTGCGGCCGCCGCTCGCCGCTCGGGATCGGGCGTGACGGTCTACTCGAGCTGGAACGGTGCCACGCGCCTTGCGTCGTGGCGCCTGCTCGCAGGCACGAGCGCGGGCTCCGGGATGAAGCCGATCGCCACCCATCCGCGGTCGGGGTTCGAGACCGCGATCTCCGCCCCGGCGGGCTATGCCAGGTTCGAGGTGCAGGCGCTCGACGCCGCCGGGCGCGTGATCGGGACCTCTCGGCCGTTCGCCGCGGGCTGAGCGCGAGCGCCGCGGGCGTCGCCGGCCCCGCGATCGTGGGGTGGCCGGCGGGGCCGAGGCTCAGGCCGCGAACGCGGGCCAGAGCGTGTCGAGCACCCGCTCGCTCCAGCCTTTCTTGGGCGCTCCATCCGCCATGTACTGGTAGAGGAAGCTGCCCATCAGAGCTTGCGCGGCCAGGGCGCTGTCGAGGTCCATGCGCACCTCTCCGCGATCCTTGCCGCGGTCGAGCGCGCCCGCGATCTCGTTGCGGCGCGGCAGGATCATCCTCTCGCGGAACTCGCGCACCAGCTCGGGGTGCTTGGTCTCCTCCACGATCAGCGTCCCCGCGAGCCGCACCGTGAATCGGCGGCGCGCGAACTCGAGGTGCGCGAGCAGGTCTCCGCGTGCGCTGCCCGTGTCGATCGGCGGCACCCGCGCGGTCTTGTCGGCGATCACCGCCGCGACGAGCTCCGACTTGTCGCGGTACCGGCGGTAGATCGCGGGCTTGCCCACACGAGCCGTCTCCGCCACGCTCGCGATCGACATGCGCGAGTAGCCGTCACGCAGCAGCAGTTGCCAGGCGGCTCCGAGAATCGCCGAGTCGACGGTCTCGTCGAGCGGTCGTCCCGCAGCGCGCCCCGAAGGCTCCTGGTCCTCGAATGCGCGGTCGCGCCGTGGCATCGGCGCAAGTCTCGCAAACACCGCGGCCTCCGCGCCCGCGTGACGGGGGGCCCCCGGCTCCGGCCGGCCGGAGGAAGATTCCATTTCAGGATCGATACGTATCATTACGCTATGGTAACGTCACGGAATCCGATTCGCATCCGAAGGGAGCACCGATGGCAGAGGCAGTCCGATGACCCACTCCCGCGACGGCGTACCAGCGGTGGAGGTCAACGGCCTCCGCAAGACCTACCCCGGTGGGGTGGAAGCCGTGAAGGGGATCGACTTCGTGGTGGCGCCCGGCGAGGTGTTCGGGCTGCTCGGCCCCAACGGTGCAGGCAAGTCGACGACGATCGGGATGTTGACCACGACGGTGATCCCGAGCGGGGGATCCGCACGCCTGGCTGGCTTCGACGTGGCCGAGCAGCCGCTGCTCGCGCGAGGCGTCAGCAGCGTCGTGTTCCAGGACGCCGTGGTGGACTCGTCGCTGACCGGGCGCGAGAACCTCGAGCTGCACGCCCGCCTCTGGGGCATCGCGGCCGCCGATGGGCGCGCCCGCATCGACGACGTGAGCGATGCCCTCGGCGTCTCCGAGCTGCTGGAGCGACCCGTCGGCAGCTTCAGCGGCGGCCAGCGGCGGCGTCTGGAGATCGCGCGCGCTCTCGTGTCGAGGCCGCGCGTGCTGTTCCTCGACGAGCCCACCGTCGGGCTTGATCCACGCATCCGCCACGAGCTGCTCGACGTGGTCGCGAACCTGCGCGGTCGCGAGCAGACGACGATCGTGCTCACCACGCACTACCTCGACGAGGCGGAGCGGCTGTGCGATCGAGTGGCGATCATCCGCCTCGGTGAGATCGTCGCGATGGACTCGCCGCGCGCGCTGCTGGCAGGTCTCGGCAACGAGATCCTCGAGCTGCGCGTCTCGGGCGAGGCCGAGCACGCGATCGCGGAGCTGCGCGAGCGCGGCGTCGGCGGCGAGGACGCGTTCGCGATCGGCGCACGTCTGACCATCCCCCTGCACGGGTGCGCGCCGTCGGAGGCGCTCAGCGTCCTCGAGGAGGCTCGGATCCGCGTGTCGGAGATCGCGACGCGAACGCCCACGCTCGACGACGTCTACCTGAACCGAACCGGCGAGCGCCTCGCGGCCGTCGCCTGAGAGCACTCGAGAAAGGAACCACGATGGCCACGACCGCCACCGCAACCGCACCCCTCACGCTCGCGCCGCCGGAGACCCGCGTGCGACCTGCAAGCGCGCTGTTGACGCTCGCGCGCAGGCGCGCGATGCTCACCTCGCGGACCCCTCGCCAGATCGCCGTGCCGCTGCTCGGCCCCGCGCTGCTCGCCCTGATCCTCGCGCCTGCGCTCAAGAAGGCGACCGGCGGGCTGCACTCCCACATCGACTACACCTCGTTCGTCGGCGTGGGGGCGGTAGGTCTCGTGATCCCGTTGAGCTGTGTGTTCGCCGGTCTGAGCGTGCTCGTCGACAGACACTCGGGCGCGCAGCGCGAGCTGCTCGCGGCGCCGGTGGGGCGCGCGTATCTGGTGCTCGGCAACATGCTCGTCGCGATCGTCCTGTCCGCGCTGCAGGCGCTGGTCGTCGTGGGCCTCTCCGCGCTTCGTGGAGGGTCGTTCCACATCACCGGCGCGGGCGTGGCGTGGTTCCTTGCGGCCGCGCTGCTGTTCACGGTGTTCATGTACGGGCTGGCGGAGACCGTCGCGAGCCGTGTGCACAAGGAGGAGGACTACGTGGGCGCCACCCCCGTGCTCGCGATCCTGCCGTTCTTCTTCGCCGGGGCCCTGTTCCCGATCTCGGCGATGCCCGCCGCGCTGACGACGATCGCCAAGCTGCTGCCGCTCACGCATGCGCTCGCGCTGATGCGCTACGGCTTCGTCGATCCGTCAGGTCGCGGGCTGCACGACATCTGGGGGATGGGCAACGCCACGACCGAGGCGTGGCTCAGCCTCGGGGTGGTCGCGCTCTTCGCCGCGGCGCTCGTGACGATCTCGGTGCGCGTGTTCGCGCGGTCGGCCGTCGCATGAGCGCGACCGCGGCGGGATCGGCGGACAGCAGGATCGCGCGCCTGGCGCGTTGGGCGATGGCGCGCCGCCTGCGCATCGCGGCGGCATGGACGGCTCTGCTCGTCATCACCATGCTCGCCTCCAACGCGGCGGGAACGCACTTCAAGAACGACCTCGAGCTCGCGGGCACCGACTCGCAGCGCGCCAGCACGCTCCTGCGCGAGAGCTTCCCCGCCAAGGCCGGCGACGTGGACGAGGTCGTGCTGCACACGAGCGGGGGATCGGTCGACTCGCCCTCCGTGCGTGCCCGCGTCGCGCCGATGCTGCAGGCCCTCTCTGCGCTCCCCCACGTGACCGGAGTCGCCAGTCCGTTCCTGCCCGGCAGGAGCGCACAGATCGCGGGGGACGGGCGCACGGCGTTCGCGGTGGTGAGCTTCGACGGGCAGGCCACCGAACTGCCCGTGGGCGACGTGGAACGCGTGATCGCCACGGCGCAGCGCGCGCGGACGCCGTCGCTGGCGGTCGAGCTGGGTGGCCAGGGCATCGAGCAGGCGCAGAGACCGTCGCTCGGCGCCGCGACCGCGATCGGGCTGCTCGCGGCGATCGTGATCCTGCTCATCACCTTCGGCTCGGCGCTTGCGATGAGCCTTCCGATCGTGACGGCCCTCCTCGGGCTCGGCACCGCGCTGGCGGCCGCGGGGCTCGCCTCGCACGTGGTCGAGACCCCTGATTTCGCCACCCAGCTCGCCGCCCTGATCGGACTCGGGGTGGGGATCGACTACGCGCTGTTCGTCGTGACGCGATTTCGCACCGCCTATCGCGAGCACGAAGAGCTGGAGGCGGCGGTCGCCTCCGCGATGGACACCGCCGGCCGCGCGGTGCTGTTCGCGGGAGCGACGGTCATCATCGCGCTCCTGGGGTTGTTCTCCCTCGGCGTCAGCCTCCTCTACGGGGTTGCGGTGGCGGCGTCGCTGTCGGTCCTGTTGACGATGCTCGCGGCGCTCACCGCGCTCCCGGCGCTGCTGTCCCGCTTCGGCGAGCGGATCGGCGCGGCGGGTTCCCGTGGGGACGCCGCGGGTTCCCGTGGGAGCAGCGGGCGCGGGCGCGCGCCCCTGTGGCCGCGCTGGACGGCGGCGGTCCAGCGCCGGCCGCGGCTCGCGCTGGGCGCGGGCCTCGCCGTCATGCTCGTGCTCGCGGCACCTGCGACCGCGCTGCGTCTGGGGTTCAGCGACGCCGGCAACGACCCGGCCGGCAAGACCACGCGGCGCGCGTACGACCTCCTCGCGGCGGGGTTCGGCTCCGGGTTCAACGCCCCGTTGAAGGTGGTCGTGGCGGGCGCGGGTGCGAGCCGGCCGCAGACAGCCTCCCGCGTGAGCGCGACGCTGCGCGAGACGCCCGACGTGGCCGGCATCTCGCAGCCTGAGCGCAGCGCCGACGGCCGCACGCTGGTGCTCACCGCCTATCCGGCGTCCGCGCCGCAGGCGCTCGCGACCACTCGGCTCGTGGACAGGCTGCGAGCCGAGCGCCTGCCGCCGCTGGCGCGGCAGGAGGGAGTCCGGATCCTGGTGGGTGGCCAGCAGGCCACCTCGGTCGACTTCACGAACGTCCTGTCGGGCAAGCTGGCGCTGTTCATCGGGGTGGTCGTGGGGCTGTCCGCGCTGCTGCTGCTCGCGATGTTCCGCTCGGTCGCGATCCCGATCCAGGCGGCGGCGATGAACCTCCTGTCGGTCGCGGCGTCGCTCGGCGTCGTGGTGGCGGTCTTCCAGTGGGGGTGGTTGGGCTCGCTGCTGGGGGTGCGCTCCGCGCCGATCGAGCCGTTCATCCCCGTGGTCATGTTCGCGATCGTCTTCGGCCTGTCGATGGACTACGAGGTGTTCCTCGTCTCGCGCATCCACGAGGCCTGGTCGCGAAGCCGTGACGCCACCGGCGCGATCCACGAGGGCTTCGGCTCGACCGGTCGCGTGATAACCGCGGCCGCCACGATCATGCTCGTCGTCTTCCTGTCGTTCGTCACGGGCGAGCAGCGCGTGGTGAAGGTGTTCGGCCTGAGCCTCGCCAGCGCCGTCTTCCTCGACGCGTTCGTGGTGCGCAGCCTGCTGCTGCCGGCCGTGCTGGAGCTGCTGGGAGAGCGCGCCTGGGCGCTCCCGCGCGCGCTCGAGCGGCTCCTGCCACGGCTCGCGATCGCGGCCTCCGCCGCCCGCCCCGACGGCCCCTTGCCGCGACCGGAGCCCGCACCCGATGCGGCCTGAGCAGCCTCAGGCGGCGGCGCCGCGCTCGAGCGGGGCGCCCTGCTCGAGCGTCGCGCTTGCCATCTCCCGGAGCCGTGCGCGTTCGGTGGCATCGCGCATCAACACGGCAAAAGCGACGGCGACCGACTCCCCGGCGAGCCCGCGCAGACGCACGAGCGTCTGCTCCAGCTCGTCCCAGCGCACGTCCCGGGCCGCGGAGCCCTCGACGGCGGGGCGCCAGACGCGCTCGATGAACAGCGCGATGTAGCTCTCCGCGATCGCACCGAGATGTGTCTCGAGCGTCGCGAGCAGCTCGACGGCATCGGCGAGCGGGATCTCCAGGTCGCTGAGCTCGTAGCCGATGCGCAGCAGGGCCGGGCTGCGCACCTCGACCTCGCCGTCTGCCAGCGCGCGAAAGAAGGAGGTATCGAGAGCGCGCGCGGCGCTGTTGGCTTCGCCGGCGCTCGCCCAGCGCTCCTGCAGGTCGTCGAAGTGGGCGTGGACCGGCTCCTCGTTGGTGGCGTCGTCGAGCAGCGTCTGCATGAAGCGCAGGTGCCCGCCGTCGGTGCCGCTGAGCACCCGCGCGATCGCCTCGAGACTGAGCCCCTCCTCGCGCAGCGCGGCGATGCGGCCGAGCCGCGCGGCGTGGGTGGCGTCGTAGAACGCCATGCGGCCGCGCCGCTGCGGCGCTGCGATCAGCCCGAGCTCCTGGTAGTAGCGGATGTTGCGCACGCTCACGCCGGTCTGCTGCGCGAGCTCCTCCACGGTCAGGCCGTCGTGTGACGACATCCACACATCATAACACCAAGACTGATACAGTCTTACTGGTAACGACCGCCTCGTACGAAACGGAGCGATTTCCGCAATGCAGCAGACACTCGAACGCCCGTCAGCAGAGCAGCAGACCGAGCCGCCGCAGGGCGGGGCCGCGCCCGCCGCCGCGCCGAAGGCTCCCCCCGGACCGCAGGGACGCGAGACGCTGCGCATGCTGCGCGTGCTCGCACGCCAGGAAGGCCCGCTCGAATTCCTCGACCAGATGGGCGCCCGCTACGGCGACGTGGCGCTGCTCGACGCGCCCAAGCGGGCCCTCCTCGCGGTGAAGGGGCCGGAGGCGCTGCGCCACGTGCTCCTCGCAAACCAGGACAACTACGGCAAGTCGAACCAGTACGAACTGCTCACGCCGGTGCTCGGCAACGGCCTCGTCACGAGCGAAGGCGAGCTCTGGCAGCGCCAGCGCAAGCTCGTCCAGCCGATGTTCGCCAAGCGTCACCTCGAGCCGTTCGCCGACCACATGGCCGCCGCGGCGGATTCCGCGCTCAGCGCCTGGGACGCGGGCTGGGAGGACGGACGCCGGATCGAGCTCTCGCGCGAGATCCTGCACATCGGCCTCGACACGGTCGGGAGGGCGCTCGTCAGCCACGACTTCAGCTCCCACTCGGAGGCGTTCGGCGAGGCGCTCGCAAACGCGCTGCACCAGGTGGGCGCCGCCTCGCGCAGCGTGGGCGTGAACGCGATCCAGGTGCTGCCGCGGATGACGGTCAAGCGCGCCACGCGCCTCGCCAACAACCGACGCTGGAAAAGCGGCATGGCGAGCGCAGACGTGCTCGTGGGGATCGCCCGCGAGATGATCGACGAGCGCCTGCGCAACGGCCACGGCGACCGTGACGATCTGCTGCGCCTCCTGATGGAGGCGACCGACGAGGAGACCGGGCAGCACATGAGCCGCCAGCAGGTGCTCGACGAGCTGCTCACGTTCGTCGCGGCCGGCCACGAGACGACCGCGCACGGGCTCTCGTGGATGTACTACCTGCTCTCGCAGAACCCCCAGGCGCGCGAGCAGCTGGAGGCCGAGGTCGAGGAGGTCCTCGGCGGCCGGATCCCGCTCGCGGACGACGTCGAGCGCCTGCCCTGGACCAAAGCGTGCTTCGAAGAGGCGATGCGCATCTTCCCGCCCGTGTGGCACGTGCAGCGGGTGGCGCTCGACGACGACGTGATCTGCGGCTACTCGGTCGCGAAGGGCACGCGCGTGTTCGCGTCGATCTGGACCACCCACCGCGACCCGTCGATCTGGGAGAACCCCGCGGGCTTCGACCCGCGCCGCTGGCTGGGCGACGCGCCCAAGGAACGGCCCCGCTTCAGCTACCTGCCGTTCGGCGGGGGCAGGCGGATCTGCGTGGGCCAGGGTTTCGCGATGATGAACGCGACGATCCTCGCCGCGATGATCGCGCAGCGCTTCCGCTTCGACTTCGTCCCCGGCTCGAAGATCGTGCTCGACCCCACGGTGACGCTGCGCCCGCTGCACGGGATCCCGGTGACGGTGCACCGGCGCACGCGCGGCCAGGTCCCGGGCCCGGTCGCGGCCTAGACGGTCGCGGTGGTCGTCGCGGGCCGCGTGGCGGCGGGCAGCCTCCGCTCGACCGCCACGCGCACACCGTGCTTGGGCGCGAGCGTGATGCCGCGGAGCACGACCGGATCCGGCGCCGCGCGCAGCGGCCTCAGCTCCACGAGCGGCACCGCGACGCGAAGCACCTCGGCCATCTCGGCGGTGGCGAGGGCCGCTCCGATGCATCTCCTGATGCCGCCGCCGAACGGGATCCACGAGTAGGAGTCGGCGCCGTCCTCGGTGAACCGCTCCGGGCGGAACTCGTGCGGGTGCGGGTACAGGTCCGCGCGGTGCTGGATCAGCACGATCCCCGGGTACACCTTCACCCCCGCCGGAAGCTCCCAGCCCGCCACCGTGCGCGGCTTGGTGAGCGTCCGCTCGGCGGCGTCGATCACCGGGCGCAGGCGCAGCGTCTCCCTGACCACCGCCTCGAGGTAGGCGTCCTCGCCGCCGGCCAGCTCCGCGCGCAGACGTGCGAGCGCCGCGGGGTTGTGCAGGAGCAGCTCGAACGCGAACGCGAGCCCGGTCGCGGTGGTCTCGTGTCCCGCGCCCAGCATCGTGAACAGCTCGTCGCGCAGCTCGCGGTCGCTCATGCCGCGGCCGTCCTCATCGCGCGCGCGCAGAAGCAGGGAGAGCACATCGGAGCGCGACTCCAGGTCCTCGGCGTGGCGTCGGCGGTCGATTTCCTCGTACAGCGCCGCGTCGGCCGCGACCAGGCGCTCCCGGAAGCGCCGCCCGGGCGTGCCCGGGCCGAGGTCCTTGCGCAGCGCGCCCGAGAGCATGAACAGGGGGCTGCTGTCGATCACCGCACCGAGCTTCGCGCGGAGCGTCTCCACGCGGTCGGGCTCGGTCACGCCGAACACCGCACGGCAGATCACCTCGAACGTGAGCGCGCGCATGCGCTCGCGCAGGACGAGCTCGCCGCCGGGGCGCCACCGTGCCACCTCGCGCTCGGCCACGTCGCGGATCACCTCGCGGAACGCGGTGACGCGCGAGCCCTGGAACGGCGGCAGCAGCAGCTTGCGCTGCCGTAGGTGCTCGCTGCCGTCGAGCACCAGCACCGAGTGCGGCCCGAGCACCGGCTCCATGAACGAGTTCGCCTCGCCCGCGCGAAGGTCCGACTGGTCGCCCGTGAACAGCTCCCGGATCGCGTCGGGATCGGCGACGTAGACGCCGACGCCGAAGCCGGGCATCTTCACCGTGAAGGTGTCGCCATAGCGCGCGTGCCAGCCTTGCAGCGTCGCCAGCGGCCGGCGCGCGAACCGCAGGAGGTTCAGCGGGGCGGGCGTGCGGGGCCCGGGGGGAAGGGCCATGGGCGGAGTCTATTCCGTCGCGTCGGCCATGCGCCGCGGCGGCGACTCAGGCGACCGGCACACCCACGTCGAGCACGGTTTCTTCGCGTGCGAGCTCGAGCGTGGCCGGGTCGCGGCCGCGATCGGCCCACCGCTCGCGGCCGTCGTTCAGGACCTGGTCCAGCTGCTCGTCGGTGTGGCTCGGGTCGTGGTGGAAGAACACCGTCCTCGCCACGCGGCACCGAGCGGCGAACTCCACCACATGCGCGGTCGCGGAATGCCCCCAGCCGCTGTGCGCGGGGTACTCCTCATCGGTGTACTGCGCGTCGTGGATCAGCAGATCCGAGTCGCGCGCGAGCGTGTAGCCCGAGAGCCACTCGTCGCCCATCTCCTCGAGCGGCCCGATCAGCGCGGGCTCGTGGTCGGGCAGGTAGCACAGCGTCGCGTCGGCGTCTTCGATCCGGAACCCCAGCGTGGGGCCGCGGTGGATGACAGCCTCCGCGTGGATGCGCGCCGACCCCAGCCGCCATTCCCCGATCGGGCAGTTGCGGAACTCCAGCCGCGAGGGAAGCTCGCGGATCTCCACCGGTGTGAGCGGCGCCGACATGTAGCGGCCGATGCGGTTGCGCAGGGGGATCGCGCCCGCGGCGGGGCCCCAGATCGTCACCTCGGCGCCGGGTTCGAACAGGGGCGCGAAGAACAGCAGGCCCTGGATGTGATCGAGGTGCAGGTGGGTCAGCAGCACGTGCACCGGTGCGTCGGCGCCGTCGAGGTCCACGTTGCGGATGCCCGTACCGGCGTCGAGGATCACGTGCGTCCCGTCCGACAGCGTCACGTGCGCGCACGAGGTGTTCCCGCCGTAGCGCGTGCTTGCGAGGCCGGGGGTGGGCACCGAGCCCCGCGTGCCGCAGATCCGCACGCGCATCAGCCGGACCGGTCCCAGAAGATCGCGAGCGCGCCCGTCTGGCCGGACCTGCCCGCGAGCGGGAACGCGGTCACTTCGATGTCGCGCACCTCCCCGGTCGCCGACTGGATGCGCATCGGCGCGTGCGCGGCGCGGCCCCCCATCGCGAGCGCGAGCGGCAGCTCGGCGACCGGCAGCGGCTCGCCGTTGGGCGTGGTGGGCGTGAACCGCGCGCTCCACTCGTCCGCTGCCATCGGGCCCGCCTCCTCGAACTGGACGCCTAGCAGCGCACCCGCGGGCTCGTTGAAGAACAGCAGCGTGCCGTTCGCGTCAACGAGGAACACAGCCGTCGTCAGGTTGGTGGCGAGCCCTCGCGCGAGAATCAGCTCTACCGGGTGCTGGTCGGTCACAGCGGTGACGCTACAGCGTTCGTGGGGTTCGGCGACGTGCGAACGCCGCCCGCGCCCGGTGCGGGTGTGAGAGCTCGGCCGATGACCGCCCCGTCCGGTGCGTGTAGCCTCGGGAGGCATGACCGAGGAGCGGGGGGTCCGGTTCTTCACCTGGGCTGGTCGCCGCGTCGCCTACGGGGTCACCGGGGACGGGCCGCCGCTGGTGGCGGCCGCGTGGTGGGTGAGCCACCTCGAGCTCGACTGGCAGGACCGGCGCTTCCGTGACTTCTTCGGCGCGCTCGCGGTGGGTCGCCGGCTCGTCCGCTACGACCGGCCGGGCGTGGGGCTTTCGGACCGCGACGCGCCGTCGGGACGGCTGACGATCGAGACGGAGGTGGAGCTCCTCGGCGCCCTGCTCGACGAGCTGGACCTCGAGCGCGTGACCCTGTTCGGCGGCTCCTCCGGGGGCTGCGCGGCGATCGCGTTCGCCGCGCGACACCCCGAGCGCGTGGAGCGGCTGCTGCTGTACGGGACCTACGCCGACGGATCGGCCGTCGCGCCCGCCCCGGTGCGGGAAGCGGTCGTCGGTGCCGTGCGCTCGCACTGGGGCCTCGGATCGCGGCTGCTAGCGGACGTGTTCCTCGGGGAGGCGGAGTCCGCGGAGCGGCAGAGGTTCGCGCGTGCCCAGCGCGAGGCGTGCAGCGCGGAGACCGCGGCGGCGCTCCTGGAGCACGTGTACCGCGTGGATGTGCGCGCAGATCTGGCACGCGTGCGGGCGCCCACCACGATCGTCCATCGGCGCGAGGACCGCGCGATCCCCTACGAGCTCGGCCGCGGGCTTGCGGCCGCGATCCCCGAGGCCTCGCTCGTGTCGCTCGACGGCACCGCTCATTTCCCGTGGCTCGGAGACGCGCCAGCCGTCGCGAGCGCGCTGCGTACCGGGTCGGTCGCCTCGCCGCAGCGCGACACCGGAGCGTCGCCGTCCGTGCTCCTCTCACCGCGGGAGCGCGAGGTGCTCGCGCTGGTCGCCGCCGGCCTCACCGAGCGCGAGATCGCCGCGCAGCTCGTTCTCAGCACGCACACGGTCCACCGCCACATGGCGAACATCCGCATGAAGCTGGGTCGCGGCTCCGGTGCGGCGGCGGTCGCCGAGGCGAGCCGCCTCGGGCTGATCTGACCCGGCAGGACCGGCTGGAGCGCCCGTGGCCCGAAAGGGCCAGGCCTCCAAGATGGCCGCAACGGGCGATGACGCCGGAGCACGCCGCCACTACCTTGCGAGCATGCACACAGCCACCACCGCGAACGCCGCGAGCCCTTCGCGCAGCACCCCGGCAGACCGCTTCCTCGCGCTCATCTACGACCCGTTCCTGTGGCTCGGCGAGCGACGTGCCCTGCAGGCCCGCCGCGGGGAGCTCCTGAAGCAGGCACGCGGCCTGACCGTCGAGATCGGCAGCGGCACCGGTCTCAACCTCGCCCACTACCCGAGCGGGCTCGATCAGCTCGTGCTCGCCGAGCCGGATCCGGCGATGCGCCGCCGGCTGCAACGACGCGCAGGACGCGTGGTCCCGCAGGCCTCGGTCATCGACGCCTCCGCCGAACAGCTCCCGTTCGCCGACGAGACGGTGGACACCGTCGTCTCGACGCTCGTGCTCTGCACGGTGGAGGCGCCCGAGCTGGCGCTCCAGGAGATCGCTCGCGTGCTCGCCCCCGGCGGGCAGCTCCTGTTCATCGAGCACGTCCGCGCGAGCACCCCGGCACGGTCCTTCTGGCAGGACGCCCTGGCGGGGCCATGGGCAGCGTTCGCGGGGGGCTGCCGGTGCAACCGGCCGACGGTGGCCACGATCGCCGAATGCGGCTTCGAGCTCGACGTCAGCGAGGCGCCATGGCGCGGGATGCCGGGGATCGTGCGGCCGCTAGCCTGCGGGCGCGCCCGGCCGTTCCGGGCGGCGGGAGCCGTCTGAGGACGCCGGATGCTCGTTCGCGCACTCCGCTCCCCAACGGCACGCGACGTCTTCGATGGCGGCGAGCGTCCGGGCCTCCGACGCTCGCGAGATCGACGCGCCGCGAGCTCCTGCTCGTCGAGCTCGACCCTGCCGGCGATCACCGCGAGCGGGCGCGGGATCTCCGCACACAGGCGAGCCAGCCGCCCGACGAGCTTGCCGTGCAGGCTCTGGCTGTCCAGGC
This sequence comes from Solirubrobacteraceae bacterium, assembly GCA_025934395.1. Taxonomy (GTDB): domain Bacteria; phylum Actinomycetota; class Thermoleophilia; order Solirubrobacterales; family Solirubrobacteraceae; genus Palsa-744. Next base: position 24,420 of record JAICYC010000026.1, read on the forward strand.
ACCCCTCCCCGGAGATCACCCAGCGGCTGGCCGCCAAACGTGCGGGCGCATCGACCGCGGTGAGCACGCGTTCGGCGCCCGAGCTCAGAGCAGCGTCGAACGCTGCCCAGAGGCCCCCGGCGAGGCCGCCCGCAGCGCCGGTCCGCGGGCGCCCGCGCGGGTCCCTGGGCAGCTCATGGGCGAGACCCTCCAGGCGGCGATCGAGCTGCGCGACCGACCGGGCGTCTGCGCCCTTCTGGGGCGCGAACACCGTCGCTGCGCGCTCGAAGGGCTCGTCGGTGTCGCAGAGCACCTCCAGTCGCGCGCCGCGCAGGCCGCCGCCATCCCGGATCACCTCGATCGCGCCCCGGCCCCCGTCGGTGCTCGCGCTGCCGCCCGCGGCGACCAGCACGGTCCGCGCGCCCGCGTCGAGCGCCGCGAGCACGAGCTCTCCCGTTCCGCGCGTGGACGCGGCCAGCGCGTCACGCTCCTGCTCGGAGACGAGGCCAAGCCCCGAGGCGGCCGCCACCTCGACGACCGCGGTGCTCCCGTCGGCGAGCAGCGCGAACGCCGCCTCGATCGTCCTGCCCAGCGGGTCGGAAGCGGCGGCGCCCACGAGCTCGCCGCCCAGCGCGGCCAGCAGCACCTCCGCGGTGCCTTCCCCGCCGTCGGCGAGCGGGCATCGGTCGCTGCGGACCCCCACCCGGTCGAGCCCGTTGGCGATCGCAGTGGCGACCGCAGCGGCGGAGAACGTCCCCTTGAAGGAGTCCGGCGCGAGGAGCACCGCGCCGCTCTGCGTGGCGGACACGTGGTGGGCGCGCCGAGCTAGCGCGCCTTCTTGCCGGCCCGGTTGAGCTCCACCGCTTCTCGGACGAGCGCTTCCAGGGCGGCGTCGTCGAGCTCCTCGCCCTCGCCGATGTCGATCGCGCGCCTGACCTTGCCCTCGAGGCTGGAGTTGAACAGGCCCGCGGGGTCCGCCAGCGAGGCGCCCTTGAAGAACGTGAGCTTCACCACGCTCTTGTAGGCCTCGCCTGTGCAGATGCCGCCGTTGTCCGCCCAGACGGGGGTCCCGGGGCTCGTGGCCTTCGCCCATTTCCATTCCTCGACCACGTTCGGGTCGGCGCGCCTTATCGCCTCGCGAACCCTGCTGAGGGTCGCGCCGCGCCAGTCGCCGAGCTCGGCGATCCTCCCGTCTATCTGCTTGGAAGCTTCATCGTCGGCCATGCTCATCTCCTCCGGTCGGACCCCGCCAGCGTAGGGGAGCGCGAGCGGGGGCGGCGCCTACGGCCGTTGCAGGAGCCGCTCGGTCCAGAGCGCGTGAAGGCGCAGGAGCGCCGGCTCGTCGAGGTCGGGGCGCCCGAGCGGTGCGTAGTTCGGTCCCCAGCTTCCGACGACGTCGTGGGAGCGGGCAGCCGCCCAGCGGTCCCACAGCGCCACGTCCCTGCAGCTCTCGCCGGCGGCCTTCTCGTAGGCGGCGGTGAAGCGGTTCGCGATGCGCTCGCCGTGGAGCAGCACGAGGTCGAGCCGGCACCAGCCCACGTCATAGCCACGAGGCCCGCGTGCAGCGCCCGGCCAGTCGACCACCCCGGTCAGGAGCCCCTCGTGCCAGACCACGTTGCCGGACCAGTAGTCGGTGTGGGTGAGCACCGTCGGCGAGGCGAGGAGCTGCGGCCAGCACGACCTCACCCGGCCTGCCAGCGGCCCGTTCAAGTCCGCCGGCGAGACCCGGGCGTCGAACACGCTCGGCAGGCCCGCGAGCAGCTCGCCCGGCGCCGCGTGCACGCGCGCCAGCGTGCGACCGAGCTCGCGAGCCCAGGCCTCAGGGTCGCCGGGCGACAGGTCCGGCGCGCCGTCGATCCAGCTGATCAACGACGTGGGATGCTCCGACCACCGGCCATCGACGTCACAGCCGAGCGGCTCGGGCGCGAGACCCCCGAGGCCTCCGAGGACCCGCAACACGGCCTGCTCGCGCGCAGCGCCGGGATCCTCCGGCGGGAACTCGCGCACGACCACGCTGCGTGACGGGTGCTCGGTGTCGACGCGCCAGGTGCTCGCGTGCTGGCCGCCATCGAGTCGCGCAACGCGCAGGATCGCTGCCGAGGCGCCTGCGAGGCGCCGCACCTCCTCCAGCGCTCCAGCCGAGGGCTGAGGGTCGGCTGCGCTCACGACGGGATTCTACGCCTGCTGGTCCCGCAGGGCCCGCAGCCGGGCCTGCAGAAAGGCCCGCTCGGGCGCGTTGCGGGTGAGCTCGAGCGCTGCCGTGTACGCGGCGGCGGCCTCGCCCCGGCGATCGAGACGACGGAGCAGCTCCGCGCGCGTGGAGTGGTAGGGCTGGTAGTCGGCCAGATCGAGGTCGGCGAGCTCGGCGAGACCCGCCTCCGGCCCCGAGGTCTCGGCGATCGCGATCGCGCGGTTCATCGCGACGATCGGGTTGGGGGCGAGCGCGAGCAGCTGGTCGTAGAGCGCGCGGATCGCCGTCCAATCGGTCTCCGCCGGGCTTGCAGCGCTCGCATGGACAGCGTTGATCGCGGCCTGGATCTGGAACGGCCCCGGTTCTCCACGCTGCAGCAGCCGCCGCACGAGGGCGAGACCCTCCTCGATCAGCGCCCGGTCCCAGCGGCCGCGGTCCTGCTCGGCGAGCAGGGCCGGCATGCCGTCGGGTCGCGTTCTCGCCGGGCGACGCGCGTCGATCAGCAGCAGGAGCGCGAGCAGGCCGAGCACCTCCGGCTCGTCGGGCATCAGCTGCGCGAGCAGCCGCGCGAGACGGACGGCCTCCTCGCACAGCTCGCGCCTGACGAGCGCCTCGCCGTCCGCCGCGGCGTACCCCTCGTTGAAGATCAGGTACAGCACGGTCAGCACCGAGCGCAGCCGCGCCGGGAGCTCGGCGTGCTCCGGCACGCGGTAGGGGATGTTGTTGGCGGCGATCTTGCGCTTCGCGCGCACCAGCCGCTGTGCCATCGTCGGCTCGGGTACGAGGAACGCGCGCGCGATCTGCGGCGTCTGCATGCCTCCGAGGAGGCGCAGGGTGAGCGCGATCCGCGCCGTGGGCGCGAGGGCGGGGTGGCAGCACGTGAAGATCAGCCGCAGGCGGTCGTCGCCCATCGGCCCCTCGTCGGGCTCCTCGTCGCGCTCCTCGGTCGGCGGGCTCATACGCATCGCATCGGTCTCGCGCTCGCTCCGTGTGGACTCGCGTCGCACGACGTTCAGCGCGCGGTTGCGGGCCGTCGTCGTTATCCAGCCGCCCGGGTTCGGGGGCAGGCCGTCTCGCGCCCAGTGCGCGAGCGCGATCGCGAACGCGTCCTGCACGCTCTCCTCGGCGAGGTCGATGCTGCGGAACTGCCGGATCAGCGTCGCGGTGACGCTTCCCGACTCGCGCCGGAAGACAGCCTCCACCTCGCCGGGGGTTACGCGCGTTGGTGCTCCGCTCACTCCTGCGGAACCGGCTGGAACGGGCGCACCTCGACGGGGTTCTCGCAGGCGCGCGCGCCTTCCTCGGCCAGCGCGAGCGCGGCGTCGAGGTCCTTCGCCTCGATCACCCAGAAGCCGCCGATGTGCTCCTTGGACTCCGCGAACGGGCCGTCGGTGAGCACGGCCTCGCCGCGCTCCACCCGCACCACCGTCGCGGTGTCAGGCGGTTCCAGTCCGCCCGCGAACACCCACGCGCCGGAGCGCCGCAGCCGCTCGTTGAACTCCTCGACCGCGCCGAATATCTCGGGCAGCCGCTCCGGTGGCGGGGGCTCCTGCCCCTCGACGCCGTGCACTGAGAGCAGGTACTGGGTCATCTCGCGGCCCAGTCTATGCGGCGTCGTAGGTGAGGACGACGATGCCGCTCGCGGTGCTCGCGGTCTCCTTCAGCGACAGCGCGCGCTCCGGCTGTGAGGCGAACAGGCGCTTGCCCTCGCCGACCAGGACGGGATACACGATCAGCCGGTACTCGTCGATCAGCGAGAGGCGGGTGAGCTCGTCCACCAGCTCGCCGCTGCCGTAGATCAGGATGTCGGCGCCGTCCTCCTGCTTCATCGCGCGCACCGCCTCGCCGAGGTCTCCGTCGATGATCGCTGCGTTCCACTCCGCGTCGCTCAGCGTGCGGGAGGCGACGCGCTTGGGCATCGAGTTCATCTTCCTGCCGAAGTCGCCCGTCTCCTCCTCCATCGTCGGCCAGGACGCCGCGAACCCTTCGTAGGTGACGCGCCCGAGCAGGAGCTCGTCGGAGGAGTACAGGTACTCCTCCTGCATCGCCGAGATCTCGTCGTTCCAGTAGGGCGCCGTCCACGCGGGGTTCTCCACCACGCCGTCGAGCGCCACGTACATCGCCAGCTTGACCTTCCGCATCGCTGCACCTCCGGTTCGTGAGCCACCAGTTGCGCCTCTCCAACCTGTCGAGGAACGGCGAGCGCCGAAATCGACACTTCGCCCAAAGATCTTTCTCCGGGCAGGCGCGACGCGGCCCGGCCGGTGCGAGGCCGAGAGCCCTGCGTGCCGGCTAGCGCTGTCGCCCGCCGCCGAACAGCTGCAGGAAGAACAGGAAGACGTTGAAGACGTCGAGGAAGATCGACGCGGCGATCGGGACGGCGAGCTCGTTGCCGGCACGCCGCAGCCGGTTGAAGTCGACCACGGTGAAGCCGCCGAAGATCACCAGGCCGAGCACCGCGTAGATGATGTTGGCGTGGGGGATCGCGACGAAGATCGCGACGAGCCCGAACACGATCAGCGCCAACAGCGCGAAGAACAGCGCCCGGGCGTATCTCGAGAGGTCACGTCGTGTCGCATAACCGAGCGCTCCGAGCCCTCCGACGAACGCGCCCGTCGCTCCTGCGGCCTGCCACAGGACCGCGGGCTCGGTTTCCGCATAGACGCGGAGCACCGGCCCGACGGCGGCTCCGAGCAGCACGCCGAGCCCGAACAGGAACCCGATCGCGAGCTGCTCGCGGCCTCGTGAGGTGGCGATCTGGAGGCCGAAGATGCAGCCGAACGCGAGAAGGAAGGCGCCGATTCCGACGCCGCCCGAGAGGTTGCGGCCGAGATAGGCGCCCAGCGCCGCGCAGCCGACCGTGAGGGCCACGAGCCCCATCACCTGCCCGAAGAGAGCGCGCGTGTCCTCGCGACCCCGCAGCTCGCCTGGGGCCTGCAGCGCGCGCTCGCCGATCGGTAGACGTGTCTCTTCGCTGCTCATCGAGATGCTCCCCGGTGATTGTCGCACGGCCCCCGGCACGCGCGGCGGCGAGGCGTCGGTTGCGCCGCACCGCCGCTCGCGCGGGGGACGCCCGCCGCCTAACCGTCCGCGCTGCCGAAGGTGCGGTAGTCGCCCACCAGCTCGGGCTCCGCGAAGGCGGCCGCCTGCTCGTGGCGATCCTGTGCTCCTTCGATGAACGCCTGAAACGACGGCAGCTGCTGCAGCGTGCCGGACGCGGCGCCCTCGCCCGTGTAGAGGTGGACGAACTGGCGCGACCCCGGAACCTGGAAGACCGCGTAGCGGAAGCCCTCGGGGCGCGTCTGCTCGAGCTCCGCGAACACCGCGCGCACGAGCGCGGCGTTCTCCTCCTCGCGTCCGGGCTTGACCGTGTAGGTGACCATCGTGTAGCTCATCGTCGACTCCTTCGTGTCGGTGGAGGACTGTCGGAGGGTTCAACGACCGCAGGCGCCGGAACTCATCGGCGGCCCGGCCGCGCGAAAGCTCGCACTCCCACCGATGAGTCTCGGCGTCGGCGGCCGTTTGACCGTGCGAAGTGCCATGACCGGCAATCCCGCACACGACAGGAGCACCACATGACCTCCACCTCACCCCACGTCCACCGCTGGCGCGCCTTCGCGCTGCTCGCGGTGGCCTACTTCATGACGATCGTCGACCTGACGATCGTGAACGTCTCGCTGCCGACGATCGGCCGCGCGCTCCATTTCTCGGAGACCAACCTGCAGTGGGTCGCGACCGCATACGCGCTCACGTTCGGTGGCTTCCTGCTGCTGGGCGGGCGCGCGGCGGACGTGCTCGGCCGGCGCCGGGTCCTGATGGTGGGCCTGGGGCTGTTCACCGCCGCCTCGATGGCCTGCGGCGTGGCGCACAGCGACACGCTCCTGATCGGAAGCCGGGCGGTGCAGGGGCTCGGCGCTGCGATCATGCTGCCGGCGGCCCTGTCGATCGTGATGAACATGTTCGCCGAGGGCGCCGAGCGCAACAAGGCCCTCGGCATCTGGGGCGGGCTGGGTGCAGGCGGCGCGACCGCGGGGATGATCGTCGGCGGCCTGCTCACCCGGTACGCCGGCTGGGAGTACATCTTCTACCTCAACGTCCCGATCGGCGTTGCGGCGTTGCTGCTCACGCCGCGGATCGTGCCCGAGAGCCGGGTGACCGGCGTCCGCCGGCGGTTCGACGCGGCGGGTGCGCTCACCGGCACCGGCGGCCTCGTGCTGCTCGTGGACGCGATCTCCCAGGCCCCGCAATACGGCTGGGGTGCGACGCGGACGGTCGCGATGCTCGCCGCGGCGGCCGCGCTGCTCGCAGGGTTCCTCGCGATCGAGAGCCGCGCGAAGGACCCGGTCCTGCCGCTCTCGATCTTCCGGCTGCGCACGCTCGCGGGCGCGAACGTGGCGGGCCTGCTGCTGGGCGGCAGCTTCTTCGCGTTCATCTTCGTGGGCACGCTGTACATGCAGGACGTGATGCGCTTCAGCGCGCTTCAGACGGGCATGGCGTGGCTCGCTGCCTCGCTGACCTCGGTCGCGCTCGCAGGCGTCTCGCAGGCGCTCGTCACCCGCGGCGGGGCGAAGCTCGTGATGGTGCTCGGGATGACGCTGATCGGCGCGGGCGTGCTGTGGGCGACCCAGGTTCCCGTGCACGGCCGGTTCGTCGGCAACCTGCTCGGGCCGTTCGCGGTCGCCGGCGCGGGGACCGCGTTCGCGTTCATCCCGATCTCGATCGCAGCGCTCGCAGGAGTGGACGAGGAGCGTGCTGGGCTCGCGTCGGGCCTGCTGAACACCAGCCAGCAGCTCGGCGGCGCGATCGGGATCGCGATCGCCTCGAGCGTGGCCGCGAGCCGCACCCAGGCGCTGCTCCACGCGGGCCACAGCGCCCCCGCGTCGCTGACCGGCGGATTCCAGGACGCGTTCTGGGTGCTCGGTGCGATCGGACTCCTCGCCGTGCCCGCGATCTTCGTGCTGGTCCGACGCAACGAGCTCTCCGATGCCGTCGCGAAGACCACCGTCCGCGAGCCGCGGCCCGCTCTCGTTGCGGCGGGGTGAGCGCCTCCAGCCCCCCGAGCCCGAACGAAGCCGGCGGGCGAGCGCCCCTCGAGCACGCGCGCGACGGCGGCGGGCACGCGATCGGCCCGCTGCTCGCACAGCACCGGAGAGGCCTCGAGCTGTTCTGCCACCTGATGCTCGGCGATCGCGCGAGCGCCCGGGCAGCGGTTGCGGACGCCGCGCTCGAAGCATGCGCCTCGCCGGACGCTCGCGATCCGGCCACGCCGGTGCGGATCTGGCTCTACCGGCTGGCGTTCCACGCGTGCTCGGACCTGGAGGCGCGAGCCCGATCGGCCCCGGAGCGCGCCGGGCCGATTAGTTTCGAGGCCCCCGACCGTTGGACGGACTGAGAGACGATGAGCGACACGCCCACCAACACCGACCAGAGGCTGCTGCTGGCGGCCGCCCAGGCAGGGGACGAGCAGGCCTTCCAACGGCTCGTCGAGCCCTACCGGCACGCCCTCGCGGTGCACTGCTACCGGATGCTCGGCTCGGTGCACGACAGCGAGGAACTCGTCCAGGAGACGCTCCTGCGCGCGTGGCGGGCGCTGAGTCGATTCGAGCCCCGCGTGCAGCTGCAGACCTGGCTGTACCGGATCGCCACCAACGCCTGCCTCGACGAGCTCGAGCGGCGCCCCCGGCGGCCCGAGCCCGTCGATCCGTTCCCCGACAAGCCGATCGGCGAGACCGCGGCGCCGATCTACGATCCCGCCGCGCGATACGCGATCCGGGAGGGGATGGAGCTGGCGCTGCTGCGCGCGATCCAGGAGCTGCCGGGACGCCAGCGCGCGGTGCTGGTCTTTCGCGACGTGCTCGGGTGGAGCGCGGCGGAGGTCGCCGAGCTGCTGGAGTCCACGGTCGCGTCGGTGAACAGCGCGCTGCAGCGGGCACGCGCCACGATCGAGCGCCACATGCCCGCGCCGCCATCGGGCGCGCCGGATCGCTTCGAGCGGGAGCTGCTCGGGCGCTACGTGCAGGCGTTCGAGCACGACGACGTCGACGGGCTCGTGGCGCTGCTGCGCGAGGACGCGATGCTGCGGATGCCGCCGCAGCCGTCGATCGTGGGCGCCGCCACGATCGTGCGCTTCCTGCGCGAGCGCGCCTCCGGTGGCGATCTGCGACGGATGCGCCTCACGCCGACACGCGCGAACGGCCGGCCCGCCGTCGTGGCGCAGCGCTTGGACGCAGAGGGTGAGCTCGCGCCGCACGGGATCCTCGTCCTCGACATCTCCGACGGCGCGGTGATCGGGATCGACGCGTTCATCAAACCCCCGCTGCTGGCGCACTTCGGCTTCCACGCGGGCGCCACGGGGTAGCGGTTCTGCGGCCGCCATCCACACGATCGGAGGAGTCATGAGCACCGCAGCGACGTTCAAGATCGACAGCTGGGACGAGCAGCCCTACGTGGAGAACGACGACGGCAGCAAGCTCACCCGCGCGCACGTCGAGCAGACGTTCGAGGGAGACATCGCCGGCCAGGGCGAGGTGGAGTGGCTGATGTGCTACCGGCCCGACGAGACAGCCGACTACGTCGGCCTGCAGCGGATCGTCGGGCGCGTCGGCGAGCGCTCGGGGAGCCTCGTGCTGATCTCGACCGGGACGTTCGACGGTACCGAGGCCAAGGGCCCTCTCACGATCGTTCGCGGCTCGGGGACCGGCGAGCTCGAGGGGATCGCGGGGGATGGGGAGCTGCGGGCGCCGATGGGCAGCCAGCCGTCGGTGGAGCTCGACTACCGCTTCGAGTGAGCGCGTCATCGCCGGTCCGCGCCGAACCGGCGAGGCCTGGGCCCGGGCGATCGGGGTAGAGGCGCGGGTATGGAGGCATCCGCACAAGGTCCCCCGGCGCCAGCACGCCCGGGCGGCGCGCTCCCGGCGGTCGTGGTGCTGCGGCCGATCGGAGCGCCGCTGACCGTGGGCCTCGCAGGGCTCGGGATCGCCTCGTTGTGCGAGAGCGGTCTCGGGCTCGGATGGATAGCGGCGTCGGAGACCACCAGCATTGGCCTCGTCCTGCTTGCGGTCCCGTTCGTTCTGCAGATCTTGGCGTGCGTGCTCTCATATCTCGCGCGCGACGGCGCAGTCGGCGCGAACGTGGGCGTGCTCGCCACGGCCTGGCTCGCGCTGGGGCTCCTGCATCTGCACAGCGGCTCGCCCGCGCGCGACGGAGCGGCGGGCCTGCTGCTGGTGGCCGCCGGCGCGGTGCTCGTCGTATCGTCGGCCGTGATCGTTTCTGCGAATCCGCTCGCGGGCAGCATCTTCATCCTCGCGGCGTTGCGGTTCGTGGCCGCGGGCGTGTATGACCTCGGCGGATCCGAGACGTTTCAGCACGCTGCGTCGATCGTGGGCCTCGTGGTGGCCGTGCTCGCGCTCTACGCGATCGCGGCGTTCGAGCTCGAGGGCCAGCGGCGGCACCCCGTGCTGCCGACGCTCCGCACCGGCACCGGAAGGGAAGCGGTCCTCGGCTCGGGTGCCGAGCAGCTCGACGGGGTCGCGCACGAGGCGGGCGTACGCAAGGCGAGCTGAGCAGCCGGCCCGAGGGTCCGGCTGCACGCGGTCCGCCTCGGCGTCACCGCGCGCGGGCGCGCGAAGCCGGAGACCGCCTCACGCGGGCTCGCGCGCCCGCTCCATCACCACGTGCGGCCCGATGTCGGGCAGATCGAACTCGTCCGAGACCGTCCGAAAGCCCGCGCGCTCATACAGGGAGCGGGCGGGGGTGCGCGCGTTGCACCAGACCCCGCGAGCCCCCATCGCGGCGGCGTGGTCGAGCAACGCCTCGAGCACAGCGGCTCCCAGGCCGCGCCCGCGCGCGTGCTCGGCGGTCGCCATGCCCCGCACCCGCCATGCGCCTGCGCTCCTGGAGGCGTCCGGGCCGATCAGCCCGACCGCGACCAGCTCGTCACCGTCGAAGGCGCCCACCGCGAAGGCGTGCGCGGGCTCGGAGTCCGCGAGATCGTCCACGCTCTCCTGAGGACGCAGGATCGCCCGCCGGAGCGGTC
>JAICYC010000004.1 GCA_025934395.1 Solirubrobacteraceae bacterium
CGCCCGTGATCGCGGAAATCGCCAAGAACGAGATCGGCGCGCTGACCGTCGGGGTCGTGACGCGGCCGTTCGACTTCGAGGGCACGCAGCGCAACCGGCAGGCGACCGAGGGGATCGAGCGCCTGCGCGACGTCGTGGACACGCTGATCGTGATCCCCAACGAGAAGCTGCTGGCCGTCGTCGAGCGCCGCACCTCGATGCTCGACGCGTTCCGTGAGGCCGACAACGTGCTGCGCCAGGGCGTCCAGGGGATCACCGACCTGATCACGATCCCCGGGCTGATCAACCTCGACTTCGCAGACGTCCGCACGATCATGCAGGACGCGGGCTCGGCGCTGATGGGGATCGGCAGCGCAGCGGGCGAGAACCGCTGCGCGGACGCCGCCAAGGCCGCGATCTCCTCGCCGCTGCTGGAGGAGAACGTGGACGGGGCCACGGGCATCCTGCTCAACATCACCGGGGGGCGCGACCTCGGCCTGTTCGAGGTCAACGAAGCCGCCGAGATCATCCAGAACGAAGCCGACGCGAACGCCAACATCATCTTCGGCGCGGTGATCGACGAGTCGATGTCCGACGACGTTCGCGTCACGGTCATCGGCACCGGCTTCGACCATCGCCCCGGGCGCGACCGGCGCGAGCGGGGCGCCAGCCGCCCCGACCGCAAACCGCGCATCAGCGATCGCCAGCGCTCCTCGCTGGAGATCTCCGACGACGACATCGACGTGCCGCCGTTCCTGCGGGACTGAGCTCCCCGCACCTGGGCGCCGGGTGGAGAGCCTGCGGCTCAACCCCGCAGCCAGGGACCACACGCGGTTCCGTGCCTGCGCGGCTTGCCGCTAGCCTGCGGGCGGTGTCCGCCTCCCTGCGCCGCACCCCGCTGTACGACCGCCATCTCGAGGCGGGCGCCAAGATCGTCGACTTCGCGGGCTGGGAGATGCCGGTGCAGTACTCCGGCGTTCGCGAGGAGCATCTGGCCGTGCGCTCCTCCTGCGGGATCTTCGACGTCTCGCACATGGGCGAGATCGAGACGAGCGGGCCGGGCGCGGCCGACCTGCTGCAGCGGCTGCTCTCCAACGACGTCACGAAGCTCGCGATCGGCGGCGCGCAGTACTCGGTGCTGTGCCGGCAGGACGGAGGCGTGCTCGACGACCTGTTCACCTACCGGCTCGGCGCGGACCGCTTTCTGACCGTGACCAACGCGTCCAACCACGAGCGCGACCTGGCCTGGTTCCGGGAGCACGCGGCCGGGCACACGGGAGTGACCGTCGCCGACGCGATCGACAGCTGGGCGATGCTCGCGGTCCAGGGACCGATCGCGCGGGAGATCGCACAGGCGATCGCGGACGGGCCGCTGCCGGAGCGGATGACGTGCGCGTCGGGCCGCCTGGCGGGCGCCGAGGTGCTGGTCTGCGGCACGGGCTACACCGGCGAGGAAGGCGTGGAGCTGCTGTGCCCCCCCGAGGACGCGCCCTCGCTGTGGGACGCGCTCGTCGCGCGCGGGGCGCACCCCGCGGGCCTCGGCGCGCGGGACACGCTGCGGATGGAGGTCTGCTTCCACCTGTACGGAAACGACCTGATGGTCGACCGGGGGCCGATCGAAGCGGGACTCGGCTGGTGCTGCAGGGAGGACACGGGGTTCATCGGGTCCGACGCGGTCGCGGCGGTTCGCGCCTCGGGACCCGCCGAACGGCTCGTGGCGTTCGAGATCGACGGGCCCGGGATCGCGCGCCAGGGCAACCCCGTGGCGGGCGGCGGCGAGGTGACCAGCGGGACGCTCTCGCCGTGCCTGGGCGCGGGCATCGGGATGGCGTATGTGCCTGCCGAGCAGGCCGCTCCCGGGACCCGCCTCGACATCGACGTTCGTGGCAAGATGCGACCCGCCGTGGTCAAGCAAAAGCCGCTCTACAGAAAGGGCTCCTGAATGGCTCAGGCCAGCTACCCCGAGGACCTGCTCTACCACAGCGAGCACGACTGGGCGCGCATCGAGGACGACGGCGCGCACGCGGTGCTCGGGATCACGTGGTACGCGCAGGACTCGCTCGGCGAGGTCGTGTTCTTCGACCCGCCGGAGGTTGGGCTGACGGTCAAGAAGGACGAGCCCTACACCGAGGTCGAGTCCGTCAAGGCGGTCTCCGACGTGATCGCGCCGCTCTCCGGCGAGGTCGTGGAGGTCAACTCGGCGCTCGGGGAGAACCCGGCGATGATCAACGAGGATCCCTACGGCGAGGGCTGGCTCGTGAAGATCAGCCTCGCCGACCCCGCGGAGCGCGAGCAGCTGCTCGACGCCGCCGCGTACAGGGCCTCGCTCAGCGGCTGACGCCGCAGTCGATCATCTACGCTGGGTCGGAGCGCCCTTGAGCCGTTACACCGCCATCACCGACGCCGATCTGCAGGCGATGCTGGCGACGATCGGCGTCTCCTCGCTGCAGGAGCTGTTCGACCGCCAGATCCCCGACGCGGTGCGCCTGCAGCGCCCGCTCGACCTGCCCGACGGGCAGACCGAGCAGGCCGTCTACGAGCACCTGCGCGAGCTCGCGGCGCGAAACGTCAGCGCCGAGGACGAGCTGTGCTTCCTGGGCGGCGGGATGTACGACCACTACGTGCCCGCGCTCGTGGACATGCTCACCGAGCGCTCGGAGTTCCTGACGCCGTACACCCCCTACCAGCCCGAGATCTCCCAGGGCGGCCTGCAGGTGATGTTCGAGTACCAGACCGCGATCAGCGAGCTCACGGGGCTGCCCGTGAGCAACGCCTCCACCTACGAGGGGCCCTCGGCCGTGGCCGCCGCGGCATACCTCGCGAAGCTCCACAACGGTCGCTCCCGGATCGTGATCAGCGCGGGGCTGCACCCGCACACGATCGAGACGCTGCGCACCTACGCGCACGGCTACGGGATGAACGTCGTCGAGGTGCCGCTCGCATCGACGGCAGCGCAGGCGGGTGTCACCGACGCCGAGGCGTGGGCGGCAGCGATCGCGGAGGGCGAGGGTCGGACGAGCGCGGCGATCTTCGCGCAGCCGAACTTCTACGGCGCGGTCGAGGATGCGGAGGCGCTCGCGGGGGCCGCCAAGCGGGCGGGCGGCGAGCATGCGCCGGTGGTCGTCTGCCAGGTCGACCCGATAACGCTCGGCGTGCTGCGCGACCCCGGCTCGTGCGGGGTGGACGTGGCCGTGGGCGAGGGCCAGCCGCTGGGCAACAGGCTCGACTTCGGCGGCCCCTCGTTCGGGCTGTTCGCGGCGCGCGAGGAGTACATGCGGCGAATGCCGGGACGCATCGCCGGCGAGACCACCGACGTGGACGGTCGCCGCGGGTTCGTGCTCACGCTGCAGACGCGCGAGCAGCACATCCGCCGCGAGAAGGCCACCTCGAACATCTGCACGGCGCAGGCGCTGAACGCGCTCGCCGGCGTGGTGTACCTCTCGTGGCTCGGGCGCCGCGGGATCGTGGAGCTCGGCGAGCTGCTGCTCGCCCGCACCCACTACGCGCGCGAGCTCCTGACCGCGCTCGAGGGGGTGAGCGCGATGCACGAGCAGCCCGTCGTCCGCGAGTTCGCCCTGCGGCTGGACGCCGACGTGGCGGCGGTGCGGGCGCGCTGCATCGCGGCCGGGGTCAACCCCGGCGTCGACCTGCACGCGCTCAGCGGCCGCGAGGAGGATCGCGGCGGCCTGCTGGTGGCGATCACCGAGCGGCGCACCCGCGCGCACATCGACCGCCTCGCGGAGGCGCTCGGCGCCGCGATCGCCGCGGAGCGCCGGGCGGCGGTGCCCGCGTGATCGACGAGAACCACCTGCACGGGGACCCCGGCATCGACGTCCATCCCCATCACCACCCCGCGAGCGCCGAGGGCGCCTCGCCGCTGCAGCGCGACCCCGCGAGGACGATCTTCCAGAAGGGGGCGCCGGGGCGCAGCGCGTTCCAGTGCCCGGAGACCGAAGTCCCCGCGGTCGATCTCGAGCGGCTGCTCCCCGCGCGTCTTCGCCGCGAGCAGCCGCCGCGCCTCCCCGAGGTCTCCGAGCCGGAGATCGTGCGCCACTACGTGGGCATCTCCAAGCGCAACTTCGACCTGGACTCCGGCTTCTACCCGCTCGGCTCGTGCACGATGAAGCACAACCCGCGCCTGCACGAGCGCGCGGCGGCGCTGCCCGGGCACGCGCGCCTGCACCCGCTCCAGGACGGCGCGTCCGCCCAGGGCGCGCTCGAGCTGATGTGGAACCTCCAGCAGGCGCTCGCAGAGATCTCCGGGCTCCCGCACGTCTCGCTGCAGCCGTCGGCGGGCTCCCACGGCGAGCTCGCGGGCGTGCTCGTCACGCGCGCCTATCACGAGGACCGCGGCGAGCAGCGCCACAAGGTGCTCACGCCCGACACCGCCCACGGCACCAACCCCGCCACGGTGACGATGGCGGGACTGGAGGTCGTGAAGCTCGCAACCGACGAGCACGGCGGGATCGACCTCGACGACCTGCGCGCGAAGGCCGACGAGGACGTCGCATGCCTGATGCTCACCAACCCCAACACGCTCGGGGTGTTCGACGCCAACATCGTCGAGATCGCGGAGATCGTGCACGGGGTCGGCGCCACGCTCTACTACGACGGCGCGAACCTCAACGCCGTGATGGGCCTCTCGCGGCCGGGCGACATGGGCTTCGACATCGTCCACTTCAACCTGCACAAGTCGTTCACGCAGCCCCACGGCGGCGGCGGCCCCGGGTCGGGGCCGATCGCGGTGTCCGAGCGCGTCGCGCCGTACCTGCCGGTCCCCACGGTCGCGCGCCGCGAGGGCTCCCGCGGGGACGGCCTCCCGGCGTTCGAGCTGGACTTCGGCGAGGGCGCTGCGGGGTCCAAGTCGATCGGGCGGCTGCGCGGCTTCCACGGCAACTACGGGTGCTTCGTGCGCTCCTACGCCTACATCCGCTCGCTCGGCGGGGACGGGCTGCGCGACGCGAGCGAGGCGGCGGTGCTGAACGCCAACTACCTGCGCGCGCGCCTGCGCCAGGAGGGCGCCGGCAGCGTCGCCGAGCACCTGCCGCTCGCCTACGGAGACCTGTGCATGCACGAGTTCGTGCTCTCCGGGGGGCCGATGAAGCGAGCGCTCGGGATCAAGACGCTGGACCTCGCCAAGCGCCTGCTCGACTACGGCTTCCACCCACCCACGGTGTACTTCCCGCTGCTCGTCGACGAGGCGCTGATGGTCGAGCCGACCGAGACCGAGACGCGCGAGACGCTCGACGCGTTCGCGCACGCGATCGGCGCGATCCTCGCCGAGGCCGCGGAGGATCCCGCGATCGCGGCGGACGCGCCCTACACGACGCCCGTGCGCCGGCTCGACGAGGTCGCTGCAGCCAAGAGCCCGGTGATCCGCGAGGCGCTGTAGGTGGCCGGGCCGGCGCTGCGCATCTTCTCAGGCATCCAGCCGACGGGCCGCAAGCACCTCGGCAACCACATCGGTGCGATCGCCCAGTACGTCACGAGCCAGGAGCGCGGCGAGGGGATCTTCTGCATCGTGGACCTGCATGCGCTCACGGTGGCCTACGACCCCGCCGAGCTGCGCGAGCGCCTGTACGACACCACCGCGATCCTGCTCGCTGCGGGCCTGGACCCGGCGCGCTGCATCCTGTTCCGGCAGAGCGACGTCCGCGAGCACACCGAGCTGACCTGGCTGCTCTCCAGCGTCACCGAACTCGGGCGGCTCGAACGGATGCACCAGTTCCGCGACAAGTCCGACGCTCAGCGCCGGATGGTCCGCGCGGGCCTGCTCTTCTACCCGGTGCTGATGGCCGCCGACGTGCTCGCCTACCGCGCGCACGAGGTGCCGGTGGGGGAGGACCAGCGCGAGCACGTCGAGCTGATGCGCGACGTCGCGGACAACTTCAACCGGCGCTTTGCGGGGGGCGAGGAGGTGCTGGTGGTTCCCGAGCTGCGCATGCCCGAGGTGGGCGCGCGGATCATGGACCTGCAGGACCCCACGCGCAAGATGTCCACGACGGGCGCCTCGGAGCAGGGCACCGTCTACGTGCTCGACGAGCCGAAGGCGATCGAGAAGAAGGTCAAAAGCGCGGTCACCGACTCCGGCAGCGCCGTTCGCCGGGGGGACGGCAAGGAGGGGATCGCCAACCTGATCGAGATCCTCGCGGCGGTGCGCGGCATCGGGCCGGCGGAGGTCGAGGAGTCCTCCGCGTCGATGCGCTACGGCGAGTTCAAGGCGCTCGTTGCCGAAGCGGTGGTCGAGTACCTCGCGCCGGTGCGCGAGCGCTACACGGAGCTGCGCGAGGACGAGCGCGGCCTCGAGGCGGTCCTCGGGCAGGGCGCCGAGCGGGCGCGCGCGATCGCGTCGGGCACGCTCGCGGATGTCCGCGAGCTGATGGGCGTCGGCGCGCCGAGCGCGATCGCCACCAGCGTGTGAGCGCCCACCCCGTCGGGACGGCTCGCTACCGTGAGCGCGTGAGCGTGATCGCGGGCCTCGAGCTCGACCTCGACCTGTTCAGCGGGCCGTTCGACCTGCTGCTGACGCTGATCCTGCGAGAAGAGGTGGACCTGCTCGAGCTGCCGCTCGCGGAGGTCGTGCTCGCGTATCTCGACCACCTCGAGCGCACCGAACGGCTCGATCTGGAGGCCGCCACCGAGTTCATCGTGCTGATCGCCGCGCTGCTGGAGCTCAAGTCGCGGCTGCTGCTCAGCGACGACGAGGAGGACCTGCTGGAGCTGGAGCCCGAGCAGGCTGCGGAGGAGCTGCTCGTGCGCATGCTCGACGCGCGCCGCTACCGCGCCGCGGCCGGGCACCTCGGCGAGCTGCTCGCAGGCGAGGCCGGCGTGCGCTTCAGGTTCGCGCCGCTCGCACCGGAGCTGCGGCGCACGATGCTCGTGCCCGCCGAGGGGTCGCAGGATCCGGGCGTGCTCGGTGCGGCGATCGGCCGCCTGCTCGTGCTGCCGCCGCAGATCGACGTCCGGCACATCGCCGTGACCCGCGTGTCGCTCTCCGAGCGCCTTGCGCACCTGCGCGGGCTGCTGCGCCGAGGCGCGTTCTCGTTCGACGAGGCCGTCGCCGGCGCGGACCGGATGACCGTCGCCGTGACGCTGTTCGCGCTGCTCGAGCTCTACAAACGCGGCGAGGTCGACTGGAACCAGCAGGACAGCTTCGGCGACATCGACGTCAGCCCGGCCCTTGCGCATCCGGCGCGTACGCCGCCGGTGCCGGACTCGCCGCACGTGCGCGCGTTCGCGCTGTCCGCAACCGCCAGGGACCCCGAGGGCCGCAGCCGGGTGGCCGGGTGAGCGAGGCAGAGGGGTCGCAGGACGGGGCGCCCGAGCTCGCGCGCACGGTCGAGGCGCTGCTGTTCCTCTCCAGCGACCCGCTCACGCCCCCCGAGCTCGCCGCGGCGGCGGAGTCGGGGGAGGGCGCGGTGCGGGCGGCGCTCGCCGTGCTGGCCGAGCAGTACGCGCCGGGGCGCCGCGGGATCCGCCTGCGCGAGCTCGCGGGCGGCTACACGTTCGCCAGCGACCCCGCCACCGAGGACGCCGCGCGACGTCTGTTCAGCCGTCCCCGAACCGCCACGCTCACGCCCGCGCAGGCCGAGACCCTCGCGATCGTCGCCTACCTGCAACCGGTCTCGCGGCCCGAGATCGCCCGCATCAGGGGGGTCTCGGCGGACTCCGCCACCGCCACGCTGCTCGACCGCGGCCTGATCGAGGAGTCGGGGCACTCGCAGTTCGGGGCCCTGCTGTACCGGACCAGCGACCAGTTCCTGAAGCTGTTCGGGCTGCGCTCCCTCGACGAGCTCCCCGACGTGGCCCAATGGGACCCCTCGCCGGAGGAGCAGGCCGAGCTGCGCGAGCGCCTGCTGCGGGCGGGCGAGGCGCGCGCACCGGATGCCGCGCAGGGACCGGATGCCGCGCAGGGACCGGATGCGGCGCAGGGACCGGATGCGGCGCGGGCGGCGGCGCTGACGGACTAGACGGCCGGAGCCGGTGCGCCCGCGGCGCTCGCCGCGAGCTGCCCGCATGCGGCGTCGATGTCGCGACCGCGCGTGAGCCGCACCGTGACCGGCACGCCGGCGCCTGCGAGCGCCGCGCGGAAGGCCTCGATCGAGGCCCGCCCGGACCCGCGGAACTCCGAGCCCGTGGGGTTGTAGGGGATCAGGTTGACCTTGAACGCGCCGCTGGAGTCGCCTTCGGGAGCGAGCAGGCGCGCGAGCGCGAGTGCCTGCTCGTAGCGGTCGTTGACGCCGGCGAGCATCACGTACTCGACGAACACCCGTCTGCGCTTGCTTGTGCCGCTTCCGGTGTGCGCGTAGAACGCGCGGGCGGCGTCGATCACCTCGGCGAGCGGGTAGCGCTCGTTGACCGGCATCAGCTCGCTGCGCAGCGCGTCCTCGGGGGCGTGCAGCGAGAGCGCCAGCCGCAGCGGCATGTCGCACGCCGCGAGCGCTTCGATCCCGGGGATCCAGCCGACGGTGGAGATCGTGGTGCGCCGGTGGGTGATCCCGATCGCCGGCAGGCGCTCGCATGCGGCGAGCACGGCGTCGAGGTTGAGCATCGGCTCGCCCATGCCCATGAACACGCAGTGGTCGATCTCTTCGATACGCCTGAAGTGGAGGGCCTGGTCGAGGATCTCCGAGCTGGTGAGGTTGCGCGCGAAGCGCATCGCGCCGGTCGCGCAGAACCGGCATGTGAGCGGGCACCCCGACTGCGAGGACAGGCACACCGAGCGACGGCCGCCGCCAGTACGTCCCGCGTGTCCGCGGTAGCGCATCATCACCGCCTCCAGGGGACGGCTGTCGGCCGTCGCGAACAGCGCCTTGACCGTCCCGTCGCGGGCCTTCGCCTCGCGCTCCAGGCGCAGGCACGAGAACGGGACCTTGCGGGCGAGCCGCTCGCGCAGCGCTGCGGGCAGATCGGTCATCTCCTCGTAGGACGGCGCGCCGGCCGCAGCCCAGCGCCACACCTGCTTGGCGCGGAACGCGGGCTCATCCCAAGCGGCGAGCGTCTCTCGGAGCAGCTGGAGATCCACGGGCGCTCCTATGGTTGCAGCACATGAGCGACGAGCCCAGGGCGCGATGCGACTCGTGAAGTACCTCGCCCACGCCGGCGCCGCCTCGCGGCGCGCTGCCGAGCAGATGATCGCCGCGGGGCGGGTGACGGTGGACGGGGCGCCGGCGAGCGATCCCGCGCTCGACGTGGACGAGCGCTCGCGCGTGCAGCTCGACGGCCGGCCGCTGCCCGGGCCCGAGCCCAGGGCGGTGTACGCGGTGAACAAGCCCGTGGGCGTCCTCTCCACCGCGCGCGACACGCACGGGCGTACGACGGTCGTCGCGCTGGTGCCAGACAGCGGGCTGCGGCTCTACCCCGTGGGCCGTCTCGACGCGGACAGCAGCGGGCTGATCCTCCTCACCAACGACGGCGAGCTGGCGAACCGGCTGACGCACCCCCGCTACGAGGTCCCCAAGACCTACCGGGTGCGCGTGGCGGGCGGACCGGTCGGCGATGCTGCGCTCGCGCGTCTCCGCGACGGCGTCGCGCTGGACGACGGGCCGACCTCTCCCGCGCGCGTGCGGCGGGTCGCGCCGGACCGGCTGGAGATCACGATCCACGAGGGCCGCAACCGGCAGGTGCGGCGCATGTGCGAGGCGGTCGGGCACCGCGTGCTGGAGCTCGAGCGGATCGCGTTCGGGTCGCTGAAGCTCGGCTCGCTCGCCCCCGGCGAGCACCGGCGCCTTTGCGCGCAGGAGGTCGAGGGCCTGCGCGCGCCGCTCTGAGAGAATCGCGCGATGCGACTGTTCGCACTGCGGGGCGCGGTCAGCGTCGAGGAGAACGACGCCCCGCAAATCCTCGAGGCCACCGCCACCTTGATGCGGGAGATCATGGAGCGCAACGCGCTCTCGCCGGAGGACGTGGTGTCCTGCATCTTCACCGCCACCGACGACCTCAACGCGGAGTTCCCCGCCGTCGCGGCGCGCGAACTCGGCTTCGGCGCGGTGCCGCTGCTGTGCGCGCGCGAGCTGCCCGTCCCCGGCTCGATGCACGGGGTGATCCGCGTGCTGATCCACTATCACGGCGCCGAGCACCACTCCCCGACCCACGTGTACCTCGGCCGCGCGACCGCGCTGCGTGCCGACCTCAACGCCGCGCAGTAGCGCGGGCACGGCAGAATAGGCCGATGGCGATCGAGTTCTCGGAGCGGATCGGCAGGATCCCCGTGTATCCCGCCGCGGGCGGCTACGCCCGGGAGGACCTCGTCAAGCTCGCCAGCAACGAGTCGCCGTTCGCACCGCTGCCGGCTGTCCGGGAGGCCGTCGAGGCGGCGCTCGGGAGCCTCAACCGCTACCCGGACCCGACCAGCTCGGCGCTGCGCGCGCGGCTCGCCAACCGGTACGGCGTCCCGGCCCTACGGATCGCGATCGGGAACGGCTCCTGCGACATCCTGCTCGCCGCCGGCGAGGCGCTGCTCGAGCCCGGCGCGGAGCTCGTGTACGCGTGGCCGTCGTTCTCGGTGTATCCGCACCTGAGCGCCGCCTCGGGCGCGCGGGCGATCACGGTCCCGCTGGACGAGCGCGAATGCCACGACCTCCCGGCGATGCTGCGCGAGATCACGGTGGCGACGCGCCTTGCGATCGTGTGCAACCCGAACAACCCCACGAGCACCGCCGTCGCATTCGCCGAGATCGAGGGCTTCCTCGACGAGGTCCCTCCGCACGTGTGCGTGATCCTCGACGAGGCGTACTGCGACTTCAACGTGCTCGACGACCCCGACGCGACGCTCGAGCTGCTGCCGCGCCACCCGAACCTCGTGCTGCTGCGCACGTTCTCGAAGGTCCACGGGCTGTGCGGGCTGCGCGTCGGGTTCGCGCTGTGCGGCTCCGAGGAGCTGCCGCGCGCGCTCGACCAGGTGCGCCAGCCCTTCTTCTGCAACGCGCTCGCACAGGCCGCAGCGACCGAGGCGCTCGCGCACGAGGACGCGGTGATCGACCGTGTCACCCGCACGATCGCGGAGCGCATCTCGATGGACGAGCGCCTGCAGGCGCTCGGGCTGCAGGTCGCCGAGTCGCAGGCGAACTTCTGCTGGGTGAAGCTCGGACAGGAGCGCGAGGAGCAGCAGATCCTCGCCGGGCTCGCCGAGCGCGGCGTGCTCGTCAGGGGCGGCACCGCGCTCGGCAGCGAGGTCCCGGCGATGCGCGTCACCTACGGCCTGCCGCAGGAGAACGAGCGCTTCCTGCAGGCGCTCGCCGAGCTGCTCTGAGCGGCGCGGCCGTCACAGCCCTTTACCGCGGCGGCGCCGTCTGCTACAAACATCCGGAGCGACCATGAGTCGACCGGCAGCCAGAATCGAGCAGCACCTCGCGCCAGTCACCTGGTCGTATCGCTACGCCTGGCGATTTAGCTAGGCGCTCCGGTCTGCGCCCGGCGTGAGCGGGCGCTCGCAGACCGCACCGGGTCCATGCCGCATCGGACCAAGCGCCACCCGAACGGGCGCATCGCGCCTCCTCACGGCCCACCGCGCGGGGGCACAGCACCGCAACACCACGCCGAGGCGTCAGTGAAAGGATGAGTCGATGATGATCGTGATGAGAGAGACCGCGACCGAGGAGGAGGTGGACGCGGTCATCGCCAAGATCGAGCGAGCGGGCGCGCGCGCCCACCGCATCAAAGGCGCGCGCCTGAACGTGATCGGGGCGATCGGGGACGTCGAGCAGGACGTCAGCGTGGAAAGCCTCGGGCTCGAGGGCCAGCCGGGGGTCGACCGCGTGATGCCGATCCTCAAGCCCTACAAGCTCGCCTCCTCGGAGATGACACACGGGCATCCGACGGTGCTCGAGATCGGCGGACGCAAGGTCGGCGGCGAGAGCTTCGCGCTGATCGCGGGGCCGTGCACCGTGGAGTCGCGCGGCCAGACGCTCGACACCGCGCGCGCGGTCAAGGAGGCGGGCGCGGCTCTGTTCCGGGGCGGCGCGTACAAGCCGCGCACCTCGCCGTACGCGTTCCAGGGCCTGGGTCGCGACGGCCTGCGGCTGCTGGCCGAGGCCAAGGCAGAGACCGGCATGCCGATCGTCACCGAGCTGATGGACATGCGTGACATCGACGCTGTGCTCGAGGTGGCCGACGTCGTCCAGATCGGCGCGCGCAACATGCAGAACTACCCGCTGCTGGCGGAGATCGGGCGCTGCGGCATCCCGGCGCTGCTGAAGCGCGGCCTGTCCTCGACGCTCGACGAGCTGCTGATGGCGGCGGAGTACATCCTGAAGGAGGGCAACCCCAACGTGATGCTGTGCGAGCGCGGGATCCGCACGTTCGAGACCGCGTACCGCTTCACGCTCGACCTGATGGCGGTCCCGGTGCTCAAGGAGCTCAGCCACCTGCCCGTGATCGTCGACCCCAGCCACGCCGCCGGGCGCCGCGACCTCGTGGGCCCGCTGTCGCTCGCCGCCGCGGCGGTCGGAGCGGACGGGATCATCGTGGAGGTCCACCCCAACCCCGAGGAGGCCGTCTGCGATGGGCCCCAGGCACTGCGCGCGGGGGAGTTCGCGGCGTTCTCGGCGGCGGTCGAGCAGGCGGCTGCGCTCGCGGGGAAGGCGCTCAGCGGAAGGGAGCCGGCGCTTGTCTGACGCGCCGAGCGCCCAGCTGCGGCCGGCGGATCACGTTCGCGACCGGCGGATCGACAGGCTCGTTCCGCTGCTCGCGCCCGACACGCTGCTCGAGGAGCTGCCGCTGCTCGACCACCAGGCGGACGTCGTGCTCGCCGGGCGCCGGCAGGTGCACGCGATCCTCGACGGGGAGGATCAGCGGCTGCTCGCGGTGGTGGGACCCTGCAGCGTCCACGACCCCGACGCGACGCTCGACTACGCGGCGAGGCTCGCCGAGGTCGCGGGGAGGCTGCGCGGCGAGCTGCTGGTCGCGATGCGGGTGTACTTCGAGAAGCCCCGCACGACGGTCGGCTGGAAGGGGCTGATCAACGACCCCCATCTCGACGGCTCCGGCGATGTGAACAGCGGCCTGCGGCTCGCCCGCCGGGTGCTGCTGGGCGTGCTCGACGCGGGCCTGCCCGTCGGGTGCGAGTTCCTCGACCCGATCACCCCGCAGTACATCGCGGACGCGGTGTCGTGGGGGGCGATCGGCGCGCGCACCACCGAGAGCCAGATCCACCGGCAGCTCGGCTCCGGGCTGTCGATGCCGGTCGGCTTCAAGAACCGCACCGACGGCAATGTGCAGGTGGCGGTCGACGCGGTCCGCGCCGCCGCTGAGCCGCACGCGTTCGCCGGGATCGACCCGAGCGGGAGGTCGGCGGTGCTCTACACGCGCGGGAACCGCGACTGCCACGTGATCCTGCGAGGAGGCAGGGGAGAGCCCAACCACGGCCCCGCGCACGTCTCGGGCGCGCTCGACCTGCTCGACGCGGCGGGCCTGCCGCGCCGCGTGATGATCGACTGCAGCCACGACAACAGCGGCAAGGACCCCGAGCGCCAGCCCGGCGTGGCCGCCGAGATCGGCACGCAGATCGCGGGCGGCGACGGTGCGATCGTGGGCGTGATGGTGGAGTCGTTCCTCGAGGCGGGCCGTCAGGACCTCGTGCCCGGGGCGCAGCTGACGTACGGGCAGTCGATCACGGACGGCTGCATCGACTGGGGCACGACCGTCGCGCTGCTGGAGCAGCTCGCGCAGTCGGTACGCGACCGCCGGGCCGCCGCGTAGGCGGCCACGCGCCGATCGCATGCGGATAGCGGTCGTGGGGGTCGGGCTGATCGGCGGCTCGATCGGCCTCGCTGCGCGCGCGCGGACGGACGCTCGCGTGTGCGGCTACGACCCGGACCCCGGGGTGCGCGAGCGCGCGCTCGCGCTGGGCGCGATCGACGCGGCGGCCGAGGACGTGGCCGGCGCCGTGGCGGACGCTGAGGTGGCGTTCGTCGCAGCGCCCGTCGGCGCGCTGCCCGAGATGGTCGCTCTCGCGCTCGCCGCCGCGCCCGCCGACTGCGTGGTCAGCGACGTCGGCTCCACCAAGCGCGTGGTCGCCGATGCGTGCACGGACGAGCGCTTCGTCGGCGGACACCCGCTCGCGGGCCTGGAGACGGCGGGGGTCGAGCACGCCCGCGCCGACCTGTTCGACGGCGCCACCTGGTATCTCACCCCGGCGGAGGGCCGCACCGCGGGCGTGCTCTACGAGCGGCTCCACCGGCTGCTCGGCGCGCTCGGCGCCCGCCCGACCGCGATCGACCCGGAGGCCCACGACCGGGTGATGGCGTGCGTCTCGCACCTGCCCCACGTGCTCGCGAACGTGCTCGCGGCCCAGGCCACCGGCGTGCTCGGCGGACAGGACGGCGGCGAGAGCGCCGTGCAGCTGCCCGCCGTCGGGCCGAGCTTTCGCGACGCCACCCGGGTCGCGGGTGCCAACAGCGCGATCTGGACCGACATCTACCGCGCGAACGCCGGCGCGCTCCTCGACGCGATCGGCGAGCTCGATGCGCGGCTCGCACAGGTGCGCACGTGGCTCACCGACGATGACGGCGATGCGCTCACCGCGTGGAACGACGCGGCGCGGGCAGACCGCGACGCGCTGCTCGGGCAGGGCGCCACCGGCGGCACCCTCCGCGAGCTGCGCGCGTCGGTGCCCAACCGCCCGGGCGTCGTGGCCGACATCGCGCTCGCCCTCGGCCGCGCGGGTGTGAACATCGACGACATGGCGCTCGCTCCGTCCCGCGACAACCGGCAGGGAGTGGTGTCCCTGTGGGTCGGCGCCGACCAGGCCGAGCGCGCACGCGAGCTGATCGCCGAGCTGGGCTTTCCCGTGGTGGCGGCGTGAGCGTGCGCTTCGAGCCGGCCGCGCCGCTCGAAGGCACCGTCCGTGCACCTGCGGACAAGTCGATCTCGCATCGCACCGCACTGCTCGGCGCGATGTCCTCCGAGCCGGTGCGGATCGAGGGCTACCTCCTCGCGGGCGACACGATCTCGACGCTGGAGGCCGTGCAGGCCCTGGGCGCGCTCGTGGAGCGCCGGGACGGGGAGGTCGTCGTGCGCGGCACCGGCCTGCGCGAGGCGCGCGAGCCCGACCACGCAATCGACGTGGGCAACGCGGGCACGCTGCTGCGGCTGCTGCCCGGCTGGCTCGCCGCGCAGCAGGGGCGCACGTTCACGCTCGACGGCGACGAGTCGATCCGCCGCCGGCCCGTCGACCGCATCGCCGAGCCGCTGCGCCGCATGGGCGCCGATCTGCAGGCGCGCGCGGGCCGGCTGCCACCGCTGGTGGTCAACGGCGCGCACCTGCACGGGTTCGACCACGAGCTGGAGGTGGCGAGCGCACAGGTGAAGTCCTGCATCCTGCTCGCCGCGTTGGCCGCGGACGGCGCCACCGACGTCACCGAGCCCGCTCGCAGCCGCGACCACACCGAGCGGATGCTCCTTCGCGCGGGCGTGCAGGTCTCGCGCGAGGGCACGCGCATCTCGGTGCTGAACGCAGACGAGATCCAGCTCCCGAGCATGCGCGTCCCCGGCGACATCAGCTCCGCGGCGTTCATGATCGCCGCGGGCGTGCTCGTGCCGGGCTCGAGGCTGCTCGTCGCCGACGTTGGCGTGAACTGGACGCGCACCGGGTTCCTGCGCATCGTGCGGCGCATGCGCGGGATCGTGCTGGGTGATCTGGAGGAGCACAGCGAGAGGATCGTGCCCGAGGAGCCCGTGAGCGACCTCGACGTCGCCCACGGCGCGCTGGAGGGCACGGTCGTGGAGGCCGCCGAGGTGCCGCTCGCGATCGATGAGCTGCCGCTGGTGGCGCTGCTCGGATGCTTCGCCGAGGGCGAGACGATCGTGCGCGGCGCCGAGGAGCTGCGGGTGAAGGAGTCCGACCGGATCGCCGCTGTCGTCGATGGCCTGCGCGCGCTCGGCGGCGACATCGAGGCCACCCCCGACGGCTTCGCCGTGCGTGGCACGGGTGGCCTCGCCGGCGGCGTGATCGACTCGCGCGGCGACCACCGGATCGCGATGATGGGCGCCGTCGCGGGGCTCGCCTCGCGGGAGGGCGTCGAGGTGCTCGGGATGGAGGCCGCCGAGATCTCGTACCCGCGCTTCACCGAGGACCTCGCCGCGCTGGCCGCATGAGCGCCGGGCGATGGTGATCGCGATCGACGGGCCCGCCGGGGCGGGCAAGTCCACGGTGGCGCGCGCCCTCGCGGCGCGGCTCGGGTTCACCTATCTCGACAGCGGGGCGATGTACCGGGCGGTGGGGATGCTCGCGCTGCGCGACCCCGCCGCCGATCCCGGGGCGCTCGCGCGGAGCGCCCGGATCGAGCTCGCCGCGGCGGGAACGGACGCTCCGAGGGTGCTGCTCGACGGCATCGACGTGACGGGGGAGATCCGCACGCCGGAGGTCAGCGAGGCCGCCTCGCGCGTCGCGGCGCTGCCGGAAGTGCGGGCGGCGCTCGTCGCGAGGCAGCGCGAGCTGCTGGCGGCCGGCGACTGGGTGGCCGAGGGCCGCGACATCGGCACGGTGGTCGCGCCGGACGCCGAGCTCAAGGTGTACCTGGACGCCGACCCCGATGAGCGCGCCCGGCGGCGCGCGCGCGAGCTGGGGGTCGATCAGGCGGGCGTGCGCGCCGAGCAGTCGCTGCGTGACGAGCGCGACCGCAGCCGCGAGCAGAGCCCCCTGCGGGCACCGGATGGCGCGGTGATCCTCGACACGACCTCGCTCGATGTGGAGGGAGCCGTCGACGCGCTGGAGCGGCTGACGCCGCGGGGCCGGGGGGGCTAGCGCGGCGTCGCATCCGGACGGCGCGTCCGCGCGCGGGCATACTGGCGCGATGAAGGTCGCCGTCGTCGGCTATCCCAACGTGGGAAAGTCCTCCCTGATCAACCGCCTCTCGGGCAGCCGGGGGGCGGTCGTCCACGAGCGCCCCGGTGTGACCCGCGACCGGCACGAGATCGGGTGCGAGTGGAACGGCCGGCGCTTCACGCTGATCGACACCGGCGGTGTGGACTTCGAGGACCCCGATCCGCTAGCCGGCTCGATCCGCGACCAGGCGCGCGCCGGTCTGGCGGATGCCGAGGTGGCGGTGCTCGTCGTCGACGCGCGCGCGGGGGTGCGCCCGGGCGATGAGGAGATCGCCGACCTGCTGCGCCGCTCCGACGTGCCGGTGCTGGTTGCGGCGAACAAGTGCGACAGCGTCGGCGAGATCCCGCTTGCGTCCGAGTTCCACAAGCTCGGGCTGGGGGAGCCGCGTCCGGTCTCCGCCACCCAGGGCCTCGGGTCGGGCGACCTGCTCGACGCGATCGTGGCCGCGCTTCCGGCCGGCGAGCAGGAGGAGCGCGCGCAGGCGATAGCGCTCGCCGTGATCGGCCGGCCCAACGTGGGGAAGTCCTCGCTCGTGAACCGCTTCCTCGGCGAGCAGCGGGTGATCGTCTCCGAGCTCGCGGGCACCACGCGCGATGCGATCGACGTTCCGCTCGAGGTCGATGGACGCGAGCTGGTGCTGATCGACACCGCGGGGCTCCGTCGCCAGGCGAAGGTGGCCGACGCGGTCGAGTACTACACCTCGCTGCGCTCCCAGCGCGCCGCCGAGCGCGCCGACGTGGCGCTCGTCGTCTGCGACGCGTGCGACGGCGTCACCGCGCAGGATCTGCGCGTCGCCGAGATGGCGATGAAGGCGGGCTGCGCCACCGCGCTGGTTCTGAACAAGTGGGATCTGCAGGAGGTCCGCGAGCAGGCCGGCGAGCGGCGCCTGGACCTCGGCCACGAGCGCGGCCGCGTCGCGCAGAAGCTGCGGCTGCGCCCGCGGGTGCTGACGGCGAGCGCGAAGACCGGCCGCCACGTGCATCGCCTGCTCGCCGAGGCGATCGCGCTCGGCGACCGCATGTCCGGACGGATCCCCACACCCGAGCTCAACCGCTTCCTCTCGGAGGTGGTGCAGGCCCGCCAGCCGCCGCTCGCCGCCTCGGGACGGGGCCCACAGCGGCGCCTGAAGATGCTCTACATGACCCAGATCGACGCCTCACCGCCGCGGTTCGCGATCCAGGTGAACTCCCGAACGCGCGTCAGGCGCGACTACGCCTACTTCATCGAGAACCGCCTGCGGGCGCGCTATTCGCTGGACGGCGTGCCGCTGGTGATCGACTTCGTCGAGCGCGGGCAGCGCAAGAACGCACGCGCCGCATAGACTTCTGCGTCTTTTCCGCATCCGCGAACCTGGAGTCGACACACCACGCCATGAACGACCTTTCCGACAACGAGTTCCTGTTCACCTCCGAGTCGGTCACGGAGGGACACCCCGACAAGATCGCCGACCAGATCTCCGACGGGGTGCTCGACGCCGTGCTCGCCGACGACCCGTACGGCCGCGTGGCGTGTGAGACGCTCGTCAACACCGGGCTGATCGTGGTCTCGGGCGAGATCTCCACCGACACCTACGTCGACATCCCGGCGGTCGCACGGGAGACGGTCAGGAAGATCGGCTACGACGACGCCCGCTACGGGTTCGACTGCGACACGTGCGCGGTGATCAACGCGATCGACAAACAGTCGCCCGACATCGCCCAGGGCGTCGACGCGGCCTACGAGACGCGCCACGACCCCGCCGACGACGACGAGCTCGACGTCGCCGGAGCGGGCGACCAGGGGATGATGTTCGGCTACGCGAGCAACGAGACCGAGGAGCTGATGCCGCTCCCGATCGCGCTCGCGCACCGCCTCGCCAAGCGGCTGTCGGAGGTGCGCAAGGGCGAGGTCGTGCCCTACCTGCGCCCGGACGGCAAGACGCAGGTCACCGTGCGCTACCGGGACGGCAAGCCGGTCGAGATCGAAAAGATCCTGATCTCCACCCAGCACGCCGACGGGATCGACAGCGAGACGCTGATCAAGCCCGATCTGCTCGAGCACGTGCTCCGGCCCGTGCTGCCGTCGGATCTCTACGACGAGAAGAAGATCGCGCGGAACTTCCTCGTGAACCCGACGGGGCGCTTCGTGATCGGCGGCCCGATGGGGGACTGCGGTCTCACGGGCCGCAAGATCATCGTGGACACCTACGGCGGCATGGCCCGTCACGGCGGCGGCGCGTTCTCCGGCAAGGACCCCTCCAAGGTGGACCGCTCCGCCGCGTACGCCGCGCGCTGGGTCGCGAAGAACATCGTCGCGGCGAAGCTCGCCGAGCGCGCCGAAGTGCAGGTCGCCTACGCGATCGGCGTGGCCCACCCCGTCTCGGTGATGGTGGAGACGTTCGGCACCGAGCTGGACGGCCACACGAACGCCCAGATCGCCAAGGCGGTGGACGAGGTGTTCGACCTGCGTCCGGGTGCGTTCCGCGAGGAGCTCAAGCTGCACCGGCCGATTTACCAGAAGACCGCGGCCTACGGGCACTTCGGGCGCGACGACCACGACTTCACGTGGGAGCGCACCGACAAGGCCGACGCCCTGCGCAGCGCAGCGGGCGCCTGATCGCCCGCGCGCGCCGAGGGCGCGCGATCCGACCCCATCTCTAGGGTCAGGTCGATGGCCTCCATCGCGCTCGTGCAGCCGATGACGACCGCGCGTGCGCTGCGCGGGCCGTTCGACTACCGGATTCCCGAGGAGCTGCGCGAGCGCGGCGTGGGCGTGGGCTCGATGCTGGTCGTCCCGTTCGGCCGTCGCGAGATGCTCGGCGTGGTGGTGGGCCTGTCCGATCGCACCGACGTGGCGGAGGACAAGCTGCTCGCCCCCCTGCGCGCGCTCGAGCTGGGCGTGCCGGTGGAGCTGGTCGCGCTCGCCGAGTGGGTTGCGCGCGAATACTGCTCGACGTTCGCCCGCGCCCTCGCGCTCGTGCTGCCGCCGGGCGCAGCGCGGCGCCTGAGCGGGCGCCGCCGCGGCGCGCGCACCAGCGCCGAGCACGTGGCCCTCGGCGGCACCGGCCCCGACGCGATGGAGCTGACCGCCGAACAGCGGGCGGCGATCGTCCCCGTGCTCACCGCGCTGGAGGCGGGGCGCCACGAGCGGCGGCTCCTGCACGGCGTGACGGGCTCGGGCAAGACCGAGATCTACCTTCAGGCGGCGGCCGCGGCGCTCGCGCAGGGGCGCGGCGCGATCGTGCTGGTGCCCGAGATCGCGCTCACGCCGCAGATCGTCACCCGCTTCGTGGAGCGCTTCGGCGACACCGTCGCCGTGCTCCACTCGCGGCTGACCGCCGCACAGCGCTACGAGCAGTGGCGGCGGCTGCGGGAAGGGACCGCGCGGGTGTGCGTCGGTCCGCGGTCAGCCGTGTTCGCCCCGGTCTCGCGGCTCGGCCTGCTCGTCGTCGACGAGGAGCACGACCCCGCCTACAAGCACGAGGGCGATCCGCGCTACGACGCCCGGGAGGTCGCCGCCGAGCGCGCGCGCGCAGCGGACGCGGTGCTGCTGCTGGGGAGCGCCACGCCGCGCCCGGAGACCGTGCTGCGGGCGCGCACGAGCGTGATCGCACGCCGGCCGGACGGGCGCTCGCTGCCGCCGGTGCGGGTCCTGGACATGCGGGAGGTCTCGAGCGGCCTGCACCCGGAGACCGAGCACGCGCTCGCACAGGTGCGGGCGGGGGGCGGCAAGGCGATCGTGCTGCTCAACCGCCGGGGCTGGTCGAACTTCCTCTCCTGCCGCTCGTGTGGCCAGGTGTGGAGCTGCCCGCAGTGCGACGTCGCGCTGGTCCTGCACCGCGCCGGCGGTTACGTGGCGTGCCACCACTGCGGCCACCGGGAGGTCGCGCCCGCGAGCTGCAGCGTGTGCGCCTCGACGGCGGTCGCGCGGCACGGAGCCGGCACCGAGCGCCTCGCACACGACCTCACGTCGCTGTTCGACGACGGCGAGTGCCCCGTCTTCCGGCTGGACGCGGATGTGGTCGCGGGTGCCTCGGGAGCGCCGCGCGCCGCGGGCGCCGCGGGCGCCGAGCCCGACGCCTCGCGCGCGGAGGGCGTCGCGCGCCTGCTCGCGCGCTTCGCAGCGGCCGAGCGCGGCGTCCTGGTCGGGACGCAGATGGTCGCCAAGGGCCACGACTTCCCCGACGTGCGGCTGGGCGTGGTGCTCGATGCGGATGCGACCCTGCGCTTCCCCGACTTCCGCGCCGAGGAGCGCACGTTCGCGCTCGTGGCGCAGCTCGCCGGGCGCGTCGGGCGCGGGGGTGAGGGCGCCGTGCTCGTGCAGACGATCGCGCCGCAGGCGCGCGCGATCGCCCATGCCTCCCGGCACGACAGCGCAGGTTTCCTGGCGGCCGAGCTGGAGCGCCGCCGCGCCCTGTCCTATCCGCCCTTCTCGCAGCTCGTGCGCATCGTGCACGGCGCCGACACGGTCCCCGCTGCGCGCGCGGCGGCGCTCGCCGTCCGCGAGCGGATGCTCGATGCGCTGCCGGGAGCCGGTGCGACGCTGCTCGGCCCGGCGCCCCTGTTCAGGCTGCGCGGGCGCGAGCGCCAGGTGCTGGTGCTGAAGGCCGCGGATCGCCGGCTCGCCGCGGCGGTGGTGGGCGCCGCCGTGCACGAGGTGGCCTCCGGGCGCGCGCACGCGGGCGTCAGCTTCAGCGTCGACGTGGACCCGCAGTAGCGCGCGAGCTGCGCCGCCGATGCCGCGTTCCTTGCACGAGAGCTTGCGACGTTTGCTACGTTCCGCTCCGAAGGTTGGCGTGCCGTTCACACGGAGGTGATTGGTGGGGAGTCGTGCCCCCGGCGTGAGTGACGCGTGCATGCCGGTCGAGTGGACCATCGGGGCGACGCGCTGCGGAGCCGCGCGTCGCTGCGCGGGTCTCGCCGCGACCGCGCTGGCTGCGCTGAGCGCCGCGACCGGCGTGGCTGGGGCGGAACGCACGCTCCCGCACCCGGCGGGGTACGCGGAGGTGCGCAACGCCTGCGGTGCGCCCGCTCCGGGAGACGCACGCTGCTATGCGCTGCTGCGCCGGCGCGTCCCGAGCACCGCGGCAGGGCGCGCGGGCGTGCGCCCGTTCACCGCCGGCGACGGCGCGCTCGCGGCGGGCCCAGCGGGCGGGCTCACCCCGCAAGCGCTCGAAACGGCGTACGGCTACTCCGCGAAAGGCGGCTCCGGGCAGACGATCGCGGTCGTCGACGCCTTCAACGACCCCAACATCGAAGAAGACCTCGCGGCCTTCGACGCTCACTACGGCCTCGGCGCATGCACGAAGGGCAACGGCTGCCTCCGCGTGGTGGGCCAGGAAGGCTCCGCGACCAAACTCCCCGCCGACGACAAGGTCGGCTGGTCGTTCGAGATCTCACTCGACGTGGAGGCCGCCCGCGCCACGTGCAACGAATGCCGGATCGTGCTGGTCGAGGCCAACAGCGCCTCGTACGCGAACCTCGCAGCGGCCGCGAACGAGGCTGTGGCGCTGGGGGCCACAGCGGTATCCAACTCATACGGCGGTCCCGAGGAAGCGCTGAACGCGAGCGAGCGCGCCGCCTACGACCACCCCGGCGTCGTGGTCACCGCCGCCACCGGCGACGACGGCTACGACGACTGGAACTTCGCGCTCGAAGGCATCGAACCGCCCGGGATGCCCAACGCCCCCGCGTCGCTTCCCTCGGTGGTCGCGGTGGGCGGCACGTCGCTGCACCTGCGCACCGACGGCACGCGCGCCGCCGAGACCGTCTGGAACGACGACGGCGTAGAAGACGTCAACGGCCTGGGAGCCGGCTACGTCACCGGCGGCGGCTGCAGCACGCTGTTCACCGCGCCGAGCTGGCAGGCGGCCTCGCCGGGATTCGGCGCGGCGGGCTGCGCCGGCCGCCGTCTGAGCGCCGACGTGGCGACCGTCGGCGACCCGCTCACGGGCTTCGACGTGTTCGACGACTTCAACTTCTGCGGATGCGAAGAAGTCGCCGAAGAGATCAGCGAATACGGGGGCTGGGAGACCTTCGGCGGCACGTCGCTGTCCTCGCCGATGGTCGCGGCGATGTACGCGCTCGCCGGTGGGTCGGCCGGGCTGGCCGACCCGGGGGTGACGCTCTACGGCCACCTCGGCGACGGCACCGTGCTGTTCGACGTCACCGAAGGCGGAAACGGCCTGTGTGCGGGCGAACCGGCGTCGGTGTGCGGGCACCCCGACAGCGAACTCGATGGCACCTTCGACTGCGAAGGCACGAGCGCGTGCAACGCTCGGCCGGGGGTGGACGGCCCGTCGGGCGTCGGCGCTCCCGTAGGGCTGACCGCGTTCAAACCCGCGTTCCCCACCGCCGTGGTCACCCCGCCCCCGTTCACGGTGGCCGGCCTCCCCGCCGTGTTCAGCTCGAGCGCATCCACCGACCCCTACCCGGGCGGGACGCTCGCGGGATGGACGTGGAGCTTCGGCGACGGGACCGGGCTCCTCGCCACGCCGGCGCCCACGCACACGTACGCCGCCCCCGGGAACTACACGGTCGAGCTCACGGTCCACGACGCCCTGGGCCTGTCGAGCTCCACCGCGGAACTGCCGCTGCACGTGATCACCGAAGCCGAAGGGCGCGCCCGCCGGGAACAGGAAGCGGCAGCGCTGGCAGCCGCCGAAGAAGCACGGCGCAACGCCGAAGCCGCCGCCAGGGCAAGCGCGGAACAGCAAGCCGCAGCCAGGCTCCGCGCCGAACTCGAAGCGGCGGCGCTCCAGGCCTCGCAGCACGGCGTCTCCCCGTTCAAGGCCGGACCGCCCGCTGCGCGGATCCTCGGAAGCTCGGTCCGCGTCACGCCGGCCGGCGCGTTCAAGCTCCACATCGCATGTCCGGCGGGGGGCGGCGCATGCGCCGGCACCGTCACCCTGAAGAGCACCACCGGCGGGTCGCGAAAGGGCTCCGGGCACACGGTCGTCACGCTCGCCACCGCTCGGTTCCGTGTCGCTGCCGGCCGCACCGCGACCGTGACGATGCACCTGGTCGGCCGAAGCCGGGCGAAGCTCGCCCGCGCGCGCCTGCTGCGAGCCCGCGGGACGGTCTCGACGCGCGACACTGCTGGTGCGAGCGCCACCACGCATGCGCTGCTGACGCTGCGCCCCGCGCGCGCCCGGCGGCGCGGCTGAGCGAGCGGCAGGTCCTCGCCCGCCGCGCGCCCAACGCACGCCCGTGCCTAGACTCAGGGCTGCATGAGCGACGCGAGCGAGGCCACCCAGCAGCGCACGGCGCCAGATCACGAGGGCGCGGTCGCGGAGGCCGCGACCGAGGAGCAGCGCGCGGGCTTCGAGGTCGAGGAGGCCGAGGACCGCCCGCCGGTCGAGGAGCTCGATCCCGAGACGCGAGCCAGGCGCGACGCCGCGCTGCGCCTCGTGCGCAAGTTCGGCGATCCCGTGCTGCGCTCCAAGGCGGTCCCCGTCGAGCGCTTCGACGAGCGGCTCGCGCAGGAGGCCGAGCGGATGGGCGAGCTGATGCAGGACGCCCTCGGGGTGGGGCTCGCCGCGACCCAGGTGGGCGTGCTGCACCGGGTGCTCGTCTACAAGGCCCACGAGGAGGATCCCGTGACGGTGCTGGTCAACCCGGTGATCGAATGGAGCAGCGAGGAGCGCGAGACCGCCTCGGAGGGCTGCCTGAGCCTGCCGGGCGTGAGCGTCGAGGTGGAGCGTGCCGCCTCCGTTCGCGTGAGCGCCGTGGACGCCACCGGCGCGCCGCTGGAGGTCGAGGCGGAGGGCCTGCCCGCGCGCATCATCCAGCACGAGGTCGATCACCTCGACGGCGTGCTGATCCTCGACCGCATCAGCCGCGCGGAGCGCAAGGAGGCGATGCGGGCGATGCGTGAAGCGCAGGAGGCGGCCGCCGCCGAGTAGCGGCCGGGCCGCGCTTTGGCGATCCTCTTCCTGGGCACGTCCGAGTTCGCCGCGACCGTGCTCGCGCGGCTCGCCGCGGACGAGCGCGCGCGCCCGGCCCTGGTGATCACCCGGCCGGACCGGCCCAGCGGCCGCGGCAGGCGCCTGCGACCGCCCCCGGTCGCCGACCGCGCCCGCGAGCTCGGCCTCGCGCTGGAGCAGCCCGCCGACGTCAACGGACCCGAGGCGCGCGAGGCGATCGCCGGCGCGGGCGGGGAGGCGGGCGCGGGGGCGGCCACGGGCGCGAGCTCACAGACGATCGTCGTGTGCGCGTTCGGCGCGCTGATCCGCGAGCCCCTTCTGAGCGAGCACGAGCTCGTCAACGTGCATCCTTCGCTGCTGCCGCGCTGGCGCGGCGCAGCGCCGGTCGAGCGCGCGCTGATCGCCGGCGACCAGCGCACCGGCGTCTCGATCATGCGCCTCACCGCCGGGCTGGACAGCGGGCCCGTGTTCCTCCGGCGTGCGGAGCCGATCGGCCCCGAGGACACCTACGGCTCGCTCGCCGCGCGTCTGGCGGAGGTCTCCGGCGAGCTGCTCCTGACGGTGCTGCGCGAGCGCCCCGACCCCGTCGAGCAGCCCGAGGAAGGGGTGACCTACGCGGAGAAGATCACCGCCGAGGACAGGCTGCTGGACCCGACGCGGCCCGCAGCCGAGCTCGAGCGGACGGTGCGGGCGCTGACGCCGCACATCGGCGCCCGCGTCGCGCTCCCGGACGGCGAGCTGATCGGGGTGGCTCGCGCCGCGCTCGCGCCCGACGGCGACGGCGTCGAGCGAGGCGTGCACGCGCGCGACGGGCGGCTGCTGCTCGGTGCCCGCGCCGGTGCGCTGGAGCTGTTGCGCGTGAAGCCCGCGGGCGGGCGCGAGATGGATGCGGCCGACTACCTGCGCGGACGCGGCGGGCGGCTGTAGCCGCTCACGTACGGGGGCACCTGCACGCCGTCGGCCAGCCGCTCGTCGGGGACCGGCGCGCCCGTGTGCGTGGCGAGCGGGATCACGCCCGCCCACGCGGGCAGCGCGTAGTCCTCCTCGTCGTCGAGCGGCCCTCCGGTTCGGACCTTCGCCGAGGCCTCGTCGATCGGCAGCGCGAGGATCGCGGTCGCACGGAGCTCCTTGACGCTCGGCGGGCGCACGTCCGCCCAGCGTCCCGGGACGATGTGCTCGACGATCGTCTCCGCGGCGTGCAGCTGCTCGTCGTGGTCCTCCACGAGCCTCGCCGTGCCGAGCAGCATCGCCGAGCGGTAGTTGGCGGAGTGGTGCATCGCCGAGCGCGCGAGCACGAGACCGTCGATCAGCGACACGGTCAGACACGCCGGCGCGCCGCCCGCGAGCGTCTCCAGGGTGCGGCTCGCCGCCGATCCGTGGCAGTACACGAGGTCCTCCGAGCGAGCGTGCAGGGTGGGCACCACGAACGGCTGGCCGTGCTCGTCGGCGATCCCGAGGTGCGCGATCAGCGCCTCGTCGAGGATCGCGTCGATCAGCTCGCGCTCGTAGCTGCCGCGTTCGCGCTTGCGGCGCAGGCGCACGCGGTCGCTGCGCGGCGGTGCGGCGGACTCCGGGGACTTCGCGGTGGGCTGGCTCGACACACGACCTCCCAATCTGTAACAGTACAGATCGATGACTGAACTGACACAGTACACGATCCGCGCGCGGAGCGCATCCGAGCTGGTCCAGAGCGTCGAGGCGGGCCTCGCGCGCGGCGAGCTCACGCCGGGGCAGCGGCTGCCCTCGGTGCGGGCCCTCGCGTCGGAGCTGGGCGTCAGCCCGGTCACGGTGGCGGCCGGCCTCGCCGAGCTGCGGCGACGCGGCGTGGTCGTCACCGAGCCACGCCGGGGCACGCGGATCGGGTCCGGGCCGCCGATCGGCTCGCTGCGCGCGCCGCTGCCCGTTCCCCCGGGCGCCCGCGACCTGTCGCGGGGCAACCCCGATCCGACGCTGCTTCCCGACCTGCACGCCGCCCTGGCGCGGATGCCCGCACCGCACCGCCTCTACGGCGAGCGTCCCACGCTCCCGCAGCTCGAGACGCTCGCGCGCGAGCAGCTGCTCGCTGATCGGATCCCGGCCGGCCCGGTGTGCGTCGTCAGCGGCGCGCTCGACGGGATCGAGCGCGTGCTCCAGGCCCACCTGCGCCCCGGCGATCGCGTGGCGGTGGAGAGCCCGGGCTACGCAGCGCTCTACGACCTGCTCCGCGCGCCCGGGCTCGTGCTGGAGCCCGTCGCGATCGACGAGCGCGGGATGCTCCCCGGCTCGCTCCTGTCCGCGGTGGAGCGCGGCGCGAGCGCGGTCGTGATCACACCACGGGGGCAGAACCCGACCGGCGCCGCGCTCGACGAGGCCCGGGCACGGCAGCTGCGCGACGCGCTCGCCGTCACCCCGCGCGTGCTCGTGATCGAGGACGACCACCTCGGCGCGGTCGCGGGCACCGACCTGCACAGCGCGATCCCCGGGCGCTCCCGCTGGGCGGCCACGCGCTCGGTGGCGAAGGCGCTCGGGCCCGACCTGCGGCTCGCGGTCCTCACCGGAGACGAGCAGACGGTCGCGCGCGTCCAGGGGCGCCAGCAGTGCGGCCCCGGCTGGGTCAGCCACCTCCTGCAGTCCGTCGTGCTCGAGCTGTGGCGCGACCCCGCTCTGGAGGCGAGGATCGCCGCGGCGCGCGCGACCTACAGCGCCCGCCGCGAGAGCCTGCTGGCCGCGCTCGCGCGCCGGGGCGTCGCCGCGTACGGCCGCTCGGGGTTGAACGTGTGGGTGCCGGTCCGCGACGAAGCCGGCGTGATGGGCGCGCTGCTCGCGCGCGGCTGGGTGGTCGCGCCCGGCGCCCCCTACCGGCTCGGTCCCGAGCCCTCCGCCGTGCGCGTCACGATCGCGACGCTCACCGAGGACGAGGGAGAGCAGCTCGCCGAGGACCTGCAGGCGGCGCTGGCCCCGCACGCGTGGGCGCGCAGCGGCTGACGATGGCCGGCGCCGCGCGAGCACCGTCGTCGAACGCACCCGCCCCCGCGAGGCGCTGCGCCTACGGCGTGATCCGCGACGTGTTCGAGCACGGAGCGCGCTGTGAGGATGCCCTGCGGGCGCGCGCCCGTGAGCTCGAGCTCGACGAGCGCGACCGCGCGCTCGCGATGCGGCTCTCCTACGGCGCGGTGCAGCGCAGGGCGACGCTCGACCACTTCATCGCGCGCCTGGCCGGGCGGCCCGCCGACCGCCTCGACGCGCCGTTGCTCGCCGCGCTGCGGCTGGGTCTCCACGAGCAGCTCTACACCTCCGGGGCCCCCGACTACGCGGTCGTCGCCGACGCGGTGCAGCTCGCCAAGCAGAGCGCGCGCGCAGGGCACGGGCTCGTCAACGCGGTGCTGCGCCGCGCAGCGCGCGAGGGGGGCGCAGCGCTGCTCCAGGAGCTGAGCGACGACACCCCCGACCGCGCCGCGCTGATGCACTCGCACCCGGAGTGGATCGCGAAGCTGCTGTGGGACGAGCTCGGCGCCGAGGACGCCCGTGCGCTGATGGCCGCCGACAACGAGGC
Source organism: Solirubrobacteraceae bacterium (assembly GCA_025934395.1). GTDB lineage: Bacteria > Actinomycetota > Thermoleophilia > Solirubrobacterales > Solirubrobacteraceae > Palsa-744. Next base: position 28,240 of record JAICYC010000004.1, read on the forward strand.
CGGCGAGGTCGCGCTGCGTGCCAACACGCTCCTGCTCGACGCCGCTTCGCTCGCGGCCTCGCTGCCGGTCCCCACGCGCCTGGACCCCTCGCTGCCCGAGGCGGTCGTGCTCGACGGGCCGTTCGACGCACATGGCTCCCCGCAGTGGGAGCGCGGCGAGTTCGTCGCCCAGTCGCGCGCCGCGATGCTCCCCGCGCGCGCCCTGGACCCGCAGCCCGGCGAGCGGGTACTCGACCTGTGCGCCGCGCCCGGCGGCAAGACCACGCATCTCGCCGCGCTGATGGGCGGCGAAGGCGTCGTCGTCGCGGTCGAGCAGGACGCCGTCCGCGCCGACGGCCTCGTGCGCACCGCCGAGCGGCTGCGCGCGCCCGCGGTGAGCGTCGAGGTCGCCGATGCGCGCGTGCCCCGTGCCGGCGGCGCGCTGTTCGATCGCGTGCTGGTCGACCCGCCCTGCTCCGGGCTCGGGACGCTGCAGTTCCGGCCGGACCTCCGCTGGCGCCTGACCGCGGAGCGGCCGCGCCAGCTCGCATCCCAGCAGGCCCGGATCCTCGCTACCGGGGCGGATGCGCTACGTCCGGGAGGCGTGCTTGTCTACTCTACCTGCACGATCTCAACCATCGAGAATGAGCGCCTCATCTCTGCCTTCATCGACTCACGACGTGACTTCCAGATCGAGGATCTCGCCGCCGCGCCGCTGCTGACCGGGCCGCTCCCCGCGGCCTCCGCCTCGCGCGGGTTCCTGCAGACGCTCCCACACCGAGACCGCACCGCAGGCTTCTTCGTCGCGCGGCTGAGACGAGCAGCGTGAGCAGCGAGCCCGACACGGCCGGCTCCCCCGAGGAGCGGCCCACGCGCACCGCGATCGAGCTCGGGCCCCAGTGCCCCAACTGCCGAGAGCCGTGGCTGCGCCCCACGAACCTCCCCGGGCGCTACCGCTGCGTGTACTGCCTGCACCGCTTCGAGCTCACATCCGTGTGCCCCAACTGTGGCGAGCACTCCACGATCGTGAGGATGTCCTCGACCGCGATCCTGAAGTGCAACAACTGTGGGGATTCCATGCTGCAGGCCGTATGAGCGGCCTCCTCAACCAGATCCACGTCGAGCCGTCGATCCTCTCGGCGGACTTCGGGCGGCTTCGGGAGCAGGTGGGGGAGGTGATCGCGGCGGGGGCGCGCGTTATCCATGTGGACGTGATGGATGGGCACTTCGTGCCGCCGATCACGATCGGGCCGCTGGTGGTCGAGGCGCTCGCGGGGCAGGTGGGCGAGGCGGGCGGCATGCTCGACGTCCATCTGATGATCGAGCGGCCCGAGCGCCACGTGGCCGACTTCGTGAGCGCGGGCGCGGCGCTGGTGACGTTCCACGCGGAGGCCACGCCGCACGCCGCGTACACGGCCGAGATCGTTCGGGAGGCGGGCGCTCGGGTGGGCGTGGCGATCAACCCGGCAACCCCGCCCAACGTGTTCGCAGAGCTCGGCGAGGCGATCGACCTTGCCCTGTGCATGACCGTGAACCCGGGGTGGGGAGGCCAGGCGTTCATCGAGCGCTCGGTGTCGAAGCTGCCCGGCGTGCGGGAGGCGGCGGCGGAGGGGGTCGCGATCCAGGTGGACGGCGGGATCGATCCGCGCACCGCGCCACGCTGCCGCGGCGCCGGCGCGAACCTGTTCGTGGCCGGATCGGCGGTGTTCGGGGCCGCGGACCCCGGAGAGGCCTACGCCGCGATCGTGCGTTCGCTGCAGGGCGACTGAAGGCCGCGCCCCGGCGGGAGGCTCAGGCGCGCGCGGCGACCGCCGCGGACCCCTGCCGGTACACCGCCGTCAGCGCGAGCGCGAGCAGCGCCGTGGCGCCCGCGTAGCCGACCTCGGCGCGCAGCAGCTGGTTGTGGATCGCGGGGGTGAACATCCACCCGACGAACGCCGCCGCCGCGACCAGCCAGCACGTGGCGGCCGCTCGCGCGCGGTTTCGCGCGAGCGCAGCCTGGTTGAGCGCGCCCGAGACGAGGTGCAGCCCCATGCCCGCCCCGATCAGCACGAGCCCGGCGCGGCCGTAGAGGAAGTGCTGGCCGAACAGCACGTGGCGCAGCGCGAACGGCCCCACGACGAGCAGGCCCGCCATCACGACCGCCGTGAACGCCGCGATCGCGAGCACCGTGGTGCGCACGGCGCGGGCGAACGCGTCGTGGCCCGCGGTCGCCTCGAGGCCGGTGAGGTGCGGGAGCAGCGACGTCTGGATCGCCTGGAAGAGCTGCAACGGCGCGCGGGCGATCAGCAGGACGTTGAACACGATCCCGGCGAGCGCGCGATCGTTGGCCGTGGCGTCCACCGTCAGCACCGCAGCGTTGAGCAGCGCCTGCTCGGAGAGCATGATCCCCGAGACCCAGATCGCGAAGCCGCCGCCGCGACGCAGCGACAGCTCGTCGTGCGCGGCCGCCTCCTGCACACCCTCGGTGGCCGGCCCGGCGAGCGCGGCGTCCGCCTCGTCGACGGTGATAGGGCCGCGGCCGAGGTCGCGTGCCTCCTCCTGCGGCGCCCCCGCGAGCGCGCCGCGCTTGAGGAACGCGGCCGGCACGACGAGCAGCGACACGAACGGCGCGGCGGCGATCCCGAGCGCGACGGCGGTCTCGCCGCCGGCGATGTCGACCGCAACCGCCAGCGCGAAGCACAGCCGCGAGACGGACTCCATCAGAACGAGCCCGCCGAACAGCCCGAAGCGTTCGTGGCCCGCGAGCCATCCGCGCGCGAAGTAGCTCGCCGCGTAGGCGAGCGTGCCGACAACGAGCACCACGTACAGCGCGTTGGCCCCTTCGAAGACGCCGTGCTCGATGCGGTCGTGCAGCGCGAGCGCCACCGCGAGGAACACGAGCGCGAACGCTCCCTGGATCAGCATCGGCACCCGCACCGAGTGGGCTTCCGCGCCGCGGGCCCGCCGCTCCGCGATCGTCCGCGAGAGCAGCTGTTCGATCGGGCGGTAGATCACCGAGATGATCACGAACATCACCGACCACAGGACGTCGATCCGCTTCGCCGCCGAGCCCGGCAGCACGTGGCTCGCGATCGAGAAGTACGCGAACGTGAGGACGCCGGTGGAGGCGATCCCCACCGAGAGGATGCCCGCGCCGCGCCGGTAGGAGCGAGCGGGCGACTTCTCAGAGGCGGACAAGCAACATCGTCCAGGGGAACGGCGAGCGCGCATGCGAGACCTCGCCGTAACGGGAGAGCAGCTCGACGAACGAGCGCCTGGACCAGTGATTGAGATGCCCCGGGGTGTTGCCCAGCGAGGACCAGTACGCGCCGCGCGCCATGTTGAGCATCCGCCACAGCGGCTCGCGCGGCACGGAGACGAGCAGGTGACGGCTCGCGCAGCGCGCCATCTCGGCGAGCGTGTGCTCCGGGTCGGGGACGTGCTCGAGCACCTCGATCGCGCTCGCCAGCTCGAACTCGCCGTCGGCGAACGGCAGGTTCGCCGCCTCCATCACCCGGTACTCCAGGTTGGGCGCCCGGCGCTCGGCCCAGCCGGCCTGGATCGAGTCCTCCTCGAGGTCGATCCCCACCACTCGCCCGTCGCCGAGCTGCTGTGCCCACGCGTGCACGAGCACGCCCTCGCCGCAGCCCACGTCGAGCACCGAGCGGGCGCCCGCGGCGGCGAACAGCTCGTCGAGCGAGCTCTGGAAGCCCGCCATCAGCCGGCGCACCACCGGGTTCTGCGAGCCGTACTTGTCGTAGGTGTTGCCGGTGACGACGCCGTCGCGCGAGACCGTCACGCCGCTCACAGCGGCACCCGCTCACCCTCGCGCCGGGGATCCTCGCTGTGCGCCCCGCCGAGGGTCGCGATCCGAGGCGAGGCGGCACGCGGCGCAGCATCGCCCCCGTCCGTCGTCGCGGCGGCGCGGGCGCTGCCGGGCTCGTAGTGGGAGGGCTGCACGCCGAGCTCCAGCTCGATCCGGCGAACCCGCTCGAACGTGCGCTGCGTCATCACCCGCTGGGCGGCGAGCAGGTCGCCGATCACGCCCAGCGCCCACAGCACGACCGCCGCGATGAACAGCACCGCGCCGAGGATCAGCGACTGGACGTGCCCCTTGCCGTTGCCTTCGGCGTAGGCCACCGCGAACCGGACCCACACGACGATCGCGGCGAGGCCGATCGTGAGCGCGAGGCTCCAGAACACCTTGAGCGGCTCGTACTGGGAGTAGATGCGGAAGATCGAGATGCCGTTGCGGCGGACGTAGGCACCCATCGAGGGGAACAGGCGCGACTCGCGCGTCTTCGGGTTGGTCCGCACGGGCACGTGGTCGATCGCGACGAGCATCTTGCCCGCCTGGATGATCGTCTCGAGCGTGTACGTGAACTTCGAGACGACCATCATCTGGATCGCCGCCTCGCGGTTGTAGGCGCGGAAGCCCGAGGTCGTGTCCGGGACCGACGTCGAGGAGGCCTGTCGCACCACCCACGATCCGAGGCGCTGCAGCGCCTTCTTCAGCGGCGAGAAGTGCTCGATCCCGCTCACCTCGCGGTCGCCGACCACCATGTCCGCGCGGCCCTCGATGATCGGCGCCACGAGCTTCGCCACGTCCGGCCCGTAGTACTGGTTGTCCGCGTCCGTGTTGACGATCACGTCGGCGCCCAGCTTCAGCGCGGTGTCGATCCCGGCCTGGAAGCCCGCCGCCAGCCCCTTGTTGTTCGTGAGCCGCACGAGGTGGTCCACACCGTGTTCGCGCGCCACCGCGATCGTGCGATCGGTGGACCCGTCGTCGATCACGAGCCACTCCACCACGTCGATCCCGGGGACCTCCCGAGGGAGGTCGCCGAGCGTCCTCGGGAGTTGCTCTGCCTCATTGAAGCAGGGGATCTGAATGATGAGCTTCATCGGCACGATTGCCTAGACTTGGCACCCGCAGTATCCCAAAGCTAAGGGGCACGGCCCGGGCGCCGGCAATGCGCCGTGCACCGTAGTCCCGCCCGGCCCGGGATCCAATCGCCAGGCTCGATGGAAAGCGCGATGTTCACCCGGGGAAGCCCGGGCACGATCCGGCTGGCGCGGCTGCGTGCTGTCCCCGCGCGCACCTGGGCGCGTCTCGGGTTCGCCGCGATGTGCCTCGGCGCGCTGATCGGCTACCTCGCGTTCCCCACCTACCCCACCTACGACTCGTTCTACGCGCTGCTGTGGGGACGGGACCTGCTGCACCTGCACCTGCCGGACTTCCACGTCTACCGCGCCCCCACCGAGCACCCGCTCGCGATCGCGTTCGGCGTGGTCTGCTCGATCTTCGGGCAAGGCGGCGCGCGGCTGATGGTGCTCGGTTCGATCGGGTCGTTCGTCGCGCTCGTTGCTGGCAGCTACCGGCTCGGACGGCTGTGCTTCGGCCCGCTCGTGGGGCTCGTCGCAGCGCTGCTCGTGCTGAGCCGCTTCTTCGTGGAGAACCTCGCCGCCCAGGGCTACCTCGACATCACCTACGTCGCGCTCGTCGTGTGGGCGGCCGCGCTCGAGGTCGAGCGCCCCCGGCGGGGATGGCCGGTGTTCGTGGTCCTCGCCGCCGCGGGCCTGCTGCGCCCCGACGCGTGGGTGCTGAGCGGCGTCTACTGGCTCTGGTGCTCGTGGCGGGCGGACAACCGCACGCGGCTGCGCTACCTGCTGCTCGCGGCCGGCGGCCCGCTGATCTGGGCCGCGCTCGACACGATCGTGACCGGCGACCCGGCGTACTCGCTGACCGCCACCTCCGGGCTCGCACAGGAACTGGAACGAACCCAGGGCTTCGGGAGCGTCGTCGCCTCGGTCTGGAACTACGGGGAACGGATCGACAAGCTCCCGGTGGTGCTCGGCGGGCTGCTCGGCGTGCCGCTGGCGGTGTGGATCGCGCCGCGGCGCGCGCTCGTGCCGCTCGCCACGCTCGCGCTGCTGCTGTTCGTGTACGTCGCCGAGGGGGCCGCGGGGGCGTCGGTCGTGGACCGCTACCTGCTCGGCGCGGCGACGCTGCTGCTGCCGTTCTGCGCCGTCACGCTCGGCGGCTGGGCGATGCTGCGCCCGGGCACCGCGCTGCGACGCGTGTGGCTCGCGGGCGCGGCTGCGCTCGTGATCTTCGGCGCGACCGCTGCGGCGACGACGCTCAGCCTGTCGAGCCTGCGGACGACGCTCGAATACCACGAGGACTTCCACAAGGGGCTCGCCGCGGCGCTCGCAGACGATCGCGTCCATGCACAGCTGAAGCGCTGTCACCTGCTCTCGCTACCCAACAACAAGCTGATCCCGGACGCACGCTGGATCCTCGACAGCGTCGGCCAGGGCGACATCGTCGCCCGCAGCCAGGCGCGCGCGGACGTGGCCAAGGGCGTGCACACGCTCGAGAACCGGATCCGCCGCGGCAGCGTCGCCGTCTACCCGCTCGGCAGCGCGGTGTTCGTGGAGGCGATCGTGGACGTGGGTGACGACCCGCGCGACCAGGTGCCGCTGAGCGGCTTCCGGCGCGTCTATACGAGCCGTTACTACGCCGTGTATGCGAACTGCTGAACGCCTGCGCGGGGCGCTTGCGCGCGCCCCGCGCATGTCGTGGCTGGCGCTCGGCGCGATCCTCGCGGTGGCGCTCGGCCTGCGCGTCTGGGGGATCCGCCAGGGGCTGCCCTTCGCGTACAACAGCGACGAGGCGGACCACTTCGTGCCGCACGCCGTCGCGATGTTCCGTGACGGCACGCTGAACCCGCACTACTTCGCCAACCCGCCCGGCTACACGTACGTACTGCACTTCGCGTTCGGACTGTGGTTCGGGGGTGGCAAAGCGGTCCTGCACGCCTATCAGCTGGATCCCGCGCAGCTGTACACGCTCGCGCGGGTGATCGCGGCGGTGCTCGGCACCGCCGCGGTGTGGCTCCTGTACGTAACCGGCGCGCGGCTCTTCGGGCGCGGCGTGGGTCTGCTCGCAGCCGCGCTACAGGCGGTGGCGTTCCTGCCGGTCTTCTACGCGCACCTGGCGCTCAACGACGCCCCCACGCTCGCACCGCTCACGCTCTCGCTGCTCGGCACCGCGGGGGTCCTTCGCGACGGCCGGGCGCGCCACCACGCGCTCGCCGGGATCGGCCTCGGGCTTGCGTGCGCGTTCAAGTACACCGCCGGGATCGTCGTGGTCCCGTATCTGGCCGCGGTCGTGATGCAGCGCCGCGAGGGCGGTGCTGCCGCGCTCGTCCCGGCGCTGCGCGGGCTCGCCCTCGCGGCGGGATGCGCGCTGCTCGCGTTCGCGATCGCCAACCCCTACGCATTGCTCGACTACCACAGCTTCCGTCACGAACTCTCCCACCAGTCCTCGCTCTCCGCCGAATCGCAGGGGAAGCTCGGCGCCCCGCGCAGCGGCGGGCTCGTCTACTACCTGTGGGCGCTCACCTGGGGGCTCGGCTGGGTACCCGCGATCGCCGCGCTCCTCGGCGCGTTGCTCGTCTGGTGGCGGAGGCGCGCTCTCTGGTTCGCGCTCGTGCCCGGCCCGCTCGCCTTCCTGGTGTTCATGGGCCTCCAGGGCCGGTACTTCGGGCGCTGGCTGATGCCGATCCTGCCGATCCTTTGCCTGCTCGCCGCATATGCGATCGCCTGCGGGGCCGGAGCGGTCGCGGCCCGCGCGGAGCGCGCCGGCCGTGCGAGCGGCGGGCGCGGCGGCCGGCCGCGGCCCGCGCGCGTGGCGGCGGCGGTGGGGGCGATCCTGCTGGTCCTCCAGGGTGCGGCCTACAGCGTCCACAGCGGGATGGTGCTCTCGCGCACCGATACCCGCACGATCGCGAGGCGCTGGCTGCTCGCCCACGTGCCCGCGGGGAGCCCGATCGTGGTGGAGCCGATCTCGCCCGACGAATGGGCCCACCAGACCCGTCCCGGCACCTCGACGGCGTCCAACCCGCAACGCTGGAACAAGTACCCCTCGCTGCTGCCGCGGATCGACGCCGCCGGTGCGCTCACGGCGTCCCTCGGCCCGCAGGTCACGATCGAGAACTACGAGCGCACGCTCGCGCCCGCGCTGATCGGCTACTACCTCGAGCACGGCTACTGCTGGGTCGTGAGCGGCTCCACCCAGGCCGGCCGCGCGTTCGCCCACCAAGCCGCAGCGCCACTCGCGGTCGCCTACTACCGGGCGCTCGCGCGGGCAGGCACGATCGCCTTCGCGGCCTCGCCCTATCGCCGCGGAGCCGGGCCGGTGGCGTTCAACTTCGATTGGAGCTTCGACTACTACCCGCTCGCGTACGAGCGGCCAGGGCCCTACGTGACGGTGTACCGCCTGCATGGCGGCAGGTGCTCGCGGGCGCCCGCCTAGGCTCTGCAACCGGGCGTCGCGTCACCGGTCGCGCGCGGAGCCACAGATATCCTGGATGCGCCATGGCAGGCTGCACCCAGACCGACATGACCCACCTCGCCCGAGCGATCGAGCTCGCCGCGAGGGGCACGGGCGCCGTCAGGCCGAACCCCGTGGTGGGTGCCGTGGTGGCCCGCGACGGCGAGGTCATCGGCGAGGGCTGGCACGAGCGCTACGGCGGTGCGCACGCCGAGGTCAACGCGATCGAGGCCTGTGGCCTGGCCGAGCTCGGGGACGCGACGCTGTACGTCTCCCAGGAGCCCTGCTGCCACGAGGGCAAGACGCCACCGTGCACCGACGCGATCCTGCAGGCGGGCATCAGGCGCGTGGTGGTGGCCTCTGACGATCCCAGCGAGAAGGCGTCCGGTCGCGGCCTCGGGATCCTCCGCGACGAGGGCGTCGAGGTGGTGGTCCTCGCCGACGGAGAGCTCGCGCTGAGCGCACGGCTGCTCAACCAGGCGTTTCGCAAGCACGCGCGCGTGGGCCGACCGTGGGTGCTGTTCAAGTCGGCGATGACGCTCGACGGCAAGGTCGCCACGCGCTCCGGCGACTCGCAGTGGATCAGCGGCGAGGCCAGCCGCGACCTCGCGCATCGCTGGCGGGCGTCCGTGGACGCCGTCGTGGTCGGGATCGGCACCGCGCTCGCCGACGATCCGCAGCTGACCGCCCGGCCGAGCGGCCTGCCCGCAGACGCCGAGTCCCAGCCGCGGCGGGTCGTGTTCGACTCGCTTGCTCGGCTCCCGCCGTCCTCCCAGCTCGCGGCGGCCGCCGCCGAGGTCCCGTTGATCGTGATCGTCTCGCGCGCTGCGCCCCGGGCCGAGATCGACGCCCTCGAGGCCGCAGGCGCCCAGGTCTTCGTCGCGACCGGCGAGAACGAGCCCGCCCGCGTGCGCTCGGGGCTCGACCAGCTCGGCGCGCTCGGCGTGGCCTCGGTCCTGCTCGAGGGGGGCCCGCATCTCGCGGGCGCGTTCCTCGACGCGGGCGAGATCGACGAGCTGCGGCTGTTCCTCGCGCCCCTGCTGCTCGGCGGCAGCGCAGCGCGCGACCCGCTGGAGGGCGAAGGGGTGGAGCGCATCTCGGAGGCCTTGCACGCGCTCACGTTCGGCTGTGAGAGCGTCGGGGAGGACCTGCTCATCTCTGCGCGGCTGCACGAGTGGTGAGCGAGGGCGGGGACGCGTGTTCACAGGGCTGATCGCGGCGCTCGGCCGCGTACGGGTGATCGAGCGCGACGGGGACGGCGCGCTGTTCAGGATCGCCACCGAGCTCTCCCGGGATCTCGCGGACGGCGACTCGGTGGCGGTCAACGGCGTGTGCCTCACGGCCACGCACGTGGGCGACGGCGAGTTCGCCGCGCAGGCGATGCCGGAGACGCTGCGGCGCTCCTCCCTCGGAGCGCTCGGCGAGGGGTCGCCCGTCAACCTCGAGCTGCCCCTGCGGGCCGCCGATCGCCTCGGCGGGCACGTCGTGCAGGGGCACGTGGACGGCACGGGAACCGTGCGCGCTGTCCGCGAGGACGGGTTCTCGCGCGTGCTCGAGCTCGACGTGGACGCCGAGCTCGAGCGCTATCTCGTGGAGAAGGGCTCGGTCGCGCTCGACGGGGTGAGCCTGACCGTCAGCGCCCTGCTCCCCGGGGGGATCGCGGTCTCGCTGATCCCGGAGACGCTCGCGCGCACGAACCTCGGGCAGCTGGGGGAGGGGGATACCGTCAACATCGAGGTCGACGTGCTCGCGAAGCACCTCGAGCAACTCATCAAAGCCCACACACCCGGAGCCCGCACATGAGCCGAGCCGGTACCGCAACCCCGTTCGCCACGATCGAGCACGCGATCGAGCAGATCCGCCAGGGGCGGATGGTGATCGTCTGCGACGACGAGGATCGCGAGAACGAGGGCGACCTCACGCTCGCGGCGCAGTTCGCCACCCCCGAGGCGATCAACTTCATGGCCAAGGAGGGGCGCGGGCTGATCTGTCTCTCGCTGACGCCCGAGCGCTGCGACGAGCTCGGTCTGGATTTGATGGCCGCCAAGAACGAGTCGGCGTTCGAAACGCCGTTCACGGTCTCGATCGAGGCCCGCGAAGGTGTCACCACGGGGATCTCCGCACACGATCGCGCCCACACGATCCAGGTCGCGATCGACCCCGAGACCCGGCCCCGCGACCTCGTCCAGCCCGGGCACGTGTTCCCGCTCAAGAGCCGCGCCGGCGGGGTGCTCGAGCGCGCCGGGCAGACGGAGGCGGCGGTCGACCTCGCACGCCTCGCCGGCCTGAACCCCGCCGGGGTGATCTGCGAGGTTATGAACGACGACGGCACGATGGCGCGCGTGCCCGACCTGGTCTCCTACTGCGAGCAGCACGACCTGTGCATGGTCACGGTCGCCGATCTGATCGCCTACCGGCGGCGCCACGACAAGCTCGTGGAACGGGTGGTCGACACCCGCCTGCCGACGACGTTCGGCGACTTCGAGGCGGTCGGCTACAGATCGCTCGTGGACGCCAAGCACCACGTCGCGCTCGTGAAGGGACAGATCGCCGGCCAGAGCGACGTGCTCGTGCGGGTGCACTCGGAGTGCCTCACCGGAGACGTGTTCCACTCGCTGCGATGCGACTGCGGCGAGCAGCTCGAATCGGCGCTCTCGATGATCGAGCGGGAGGGCTGCGGGGTGCTGCTCTACCTCTCCCAGGAGGGCCGCGGGATCGGGCTGCTCAACAAGCTGCGTGCGTATCGCCTCCAGGAGGAGGGGCTCGACACCGTCGAGGCCAACGAGCGGCTCGGCCTGCCCGCGGACCTGCGCGACTACGGCATCGGTGCGCAGATCCTCGTCGATCTCGGCCTGTCCTCGATCCGGATCCTCACCAACAACCCGAAGAAGATCCGCGGGCTCGAGGGCTACGGCCTGTCCGTCAGCGGCCAGATCCCGATCGAGCACGCGCCCAACGAGCACAACGCCGCGTACATGCGCACGAAGGCCGAGCGGATGGGGCACATCCTCCACCACCAGGGGCTGAACCTCGAAGAGAGCCCGCTGCACAACCGCCGCGCCAGCGATCCCGAACCGGGGGTCGAGGGCGACGGGCCGGGCGCATGAGCGAGCGCTACGCGATCGCGATCGGGCGCTTCTACGAGGACCTCGCGGAGCGTTTGCTCGCAGGGGCGCTCCGGGTGTTCTCGGCGCACGGGCACGAGCAGGTCGCCTGCTACGACGTCCCGGGCGCGTTCGAGCTCCCGCTCGCCGCGCGCTACCTCGCAGACGCGGGCTTCGCGGGCGTGGCGTGCCTGGGCGCGGTGATCCGCGGCGAGACCGACCACTACGACTTCGTGTGCGCCGAGGCGGCATCGGGGATCATGCGCGTGCAGCTCGACACGGGCGTGCCGTGCGCGTTCGGGGTGCTGACGTGCGAGACGATGGAGCAGGCGCTCGCCCGCACCGGCGGCGGCAAGCGCGACCAGGGGGGCCACGCCGCCGAGGCGGTGCTGCGAATGGCTGCCCTGAAGGGCGAGGCCGCCGCCGCTCGCTAGACTGCGCCGATGGCCAAGGTGTGTCACAGCTGCGGGAAGGGCCCATCGTTCGGGCAGAGCCGCAGCCACTCGATGGTCGCGACCAAGCGTCGCTTCGATCCGAACCTGCAGAAGGTTCGGATCGTGGTCGGCAAGGCGCCCCGCCGTGTGTACGTGTGCACGAGGTGCCTCAAAGCCGGCAAGGTGATGAAGGCCCTCTGACGCGAGCCGCCGCAGGCACGCGCAGGGCGCTGATCCCCGCCGAGTGATAGTGGTGTCGCTGTGAGCGATACCAACCTGGTGCGCTTCCGCGCAGCGGTCGCGGGCGCGCTGGCCCACCTGGAATCCCGCCGGGAGGAGGTCAACGACCTCAACGTGTTCCCGGTTGCCGACGGCGACACCGGCGACAACATGGCCCTCACCCTGAGCGCCGTGCTGGACGAGCTCGACCGCCTGCTCGAAGGCGACGAGCGCACGATCGACGAAATCGGGCGCGAGGAGATCGTCGGCTCGGTCGCCCGCGCGGCGCTGCTCGGCGCGCGGGGCAACTCGGGGGTGATCCTCTCCCAGCTGATCCGCGGCGCCGCCGAGGAGCTCGTCAGCCGCCCCGGCCAGCTGATCGACGCACCGCTGATCGGGGCGGCGCTGTCCCATGCGGCCGACCGGGCGTACTCGTCCGTGCGCGAGCCCGCCGAGGGAACGATGCTCACGGTCGCGCGCGAGATGGCCCACCAGATCGTCACCGACGTCGCGCACTCCTCCGAGAACCCGCGGCTCGGCTCCGGGACCGCGCCCGACGAGCAGGACCACCTGATCGCGGGAGCGCTCGAGCGCGCCATCGAGGCCGGGCAGGAGTCGGTGCGGCGCAGCCCCGAGCTGCTCGCAGCGCTGCGCGACGCGGGCGTGGTCGACGCGGGCGGCTATGGGCTCACGATCATCTTCGCCGGGGTCGTCGCTGCGCTGCGCGGCGAGGATCCGCCCGAGCTCGACCACCACGCGCCCGCCCGCATCACGCACCCCGAGCATTCGTCGATGACGTTCCGCTTCTGCACCAACTTCGCCGTCACCGGCTCCGGGCTGACCGCGAGCACGTTCGTCGGGCCGCTCGAGGCGCTCGGCGACTCGGTGCTTGTGGTGGGCGACGAGACCACCCTGAAGGTGCACCTGCACACCGACGAGCCGGAGCGAGCCACGGCGCTGTTCGACGAGGTCGGCGAGGTCTCGCGCCTGGACGTCGCCGACATGCGCGCGCAGGTCGCCGACCGCGACGGCCGCCTCGCCCACGGCGGCGACGGGCCGAACGCCGCCGTGCCCGGCGCCGGAGCCCCTGGCCGGTGCGCCGCCGTGGCCGTTGCGAGCGGCGAGGGGCTGCGCGAGATGTTCGGCGAGCTCGGCGTCCACACGGTCGACGGCGGCCCGACGCTGAACCCCTCCACGTACGACCTGCTCGCGGCGATCCACGAAGTGCCCGCCGAGGAGGTCGTGCTGCTCCCCAACAGCGCGAACGTGATCATGGCCGCCGAGCACGCGGCAAGGCTGTCGGACAAGCAGGTCATGGTGGCGAAGACCACCAGCCAGCAGGCCGGCCTGGCGGCGGCGGTCGCGCTCGCGTCCGACCGCAGCGTGGAGGAGAACGGACAGGCGGTCGAAGAGGCGCTCGAACGGATCCGCACCGGCGCAGTGGCGGGCGCCGCGCGCGACGACGCCCAGGGACGCTTCAGCGCAGGCGATGCGGTGGGGTTCGTCGAGGACGAGGTGCGCGCCTGGGGGGACCCCCGCGCGACCCTGCGCTCGGTTCTCGGCGAGCTCGCCGCCGTGGACGGCGACGGCGCCGAGCTGCTCACGGTGCTGGCCGGCGAGGACGCGCCGCTCTCCGGTGAGGAGGTCGAGAACCTGCTCGACGGGGATGTCGAGCTCGAGCTGCGCTACGGCGGGCAGAGCGCCTACTGGTGGCTCGTGCTCGCCGAGTAGGCCCGTTACGACCGCCGCGCGCACGATGATCCCGCGCGACATGGCGGCACCCGCGCTCCAGGACCCGGCGCGAGCCGGCGCTCAGACAGGCGCGGGCCCGCTCGCATTCGCCTCGACGCGCGCGCTCGAGCGAGAGGAGATGCTCGACGCGCCGCTGCGCTGGCCGGCTGCCTCGCGCCTGCGCGCGCCGTTGCGGGCGCCCTCCAAGCGCGCCGCCGGCGGCCTTGCGACGCTCGGGCTCGCGAGCGTGGGCGACCTGCTCGAGCACCTGCCCGCCGACAGCCGGGCGGCGAGCACCGTGGCGGGCCTCGGCCGCGACGAGCAGGCGACCGTGAGCGTCGAGGTTCGCACGATCTCCGCACGCCCCGTCCGCCGCCGTGGCATGCGCCCGCTCGTGCAGGCAACCGTGTTCGACGCGACCGCGACGATGCGGGCGACGTTCTTCAACCAGCCGTGGCTCGTAGCGCGCTACCCGCCCGGAACCCGGCTGCTGCTGCACGGCAAGGCCGACGGCCGGGGCGGCTTCCGCGTCTCACATCACGCGCTCGCCGCCGAGATCGGAACGGACGCGCAGGCCCCGCACGAGGTGGCCCACTACCCCGCCTCCGAGGGCATCACCTCCACGCAGATCCTCGCCCTGGTCGCCGAGGCGCGCGACGCGCTCGCCGATGTCACGGAGCCGCTGCCGGGGCTGATGAGGGCGCAGGAGCGCCTGCCGACCCGCACCGACGCGCTCACCGCGATGCACTTCCCCCGCGAGGCAGAGGAGCGCGCGGATGCCCGCGAGCGGCTCGCGTTCGACGAGCTGCTGCTCGCCCAGCTCGTGTTCATGCGCCGGCGGGCGGCGCGCGAGGAGCTGCGGGGGGCGCCCGTCCTGGACGAGCCGGCGGAGCTCACCGCCCGCTGGCTCGAGCAGGAGCTGCCGTTCGAGCTCACACCCGATCAGCGCGACGCGATCGCGCTTCTCGGCGAGGAGCTCGCGCGCGAGCGCCCGATGGAGCGGTTGTTGATGGGCGAGGTGGGCAGCGGCAAGACGGTGGTCGCGCTGTACGCGATGCTGCGCGCGGTCGAGCACGGGCGCCAGGCGGCGCTGATGGCTCCCACCGAGACGCTCGCCGAGCAGCACTTCGCGACGATCCAGCGGCTGCTCGGCAGCGAGCCGGTGGCGCTCGCGCTGCTCACCGGCTCCACGCCCGCAGCCCGGCGCGGCGACGTGCTCGGCAAGCTCGCGAGCGGCGAGCTGTCGCTCGTCGTCGGCACCCACGCCCTGATCGAGCCCGACGTGGCGTTCGCGGACCTCGCCGTGGCGGTGATCGACGAGCAGCACCGTTTCGGCGTGCGCCAGCGCGCGGCGTTGCAGCAGCGGACGCCCGAGCGGCCGCCGCACACGCTGCACATGACCGCGACGCCGATCCCGCGGACGCTCGCGCTCGCGCGTTACGGGGACCTCGACACGATCGCCCTGCGCGAACGGCCTGCGGGGCGTCCGCCGGTCGAGACCGTGCTCGTGGGCGGCGAGGCCGCGCGCGCAGACGCATACCAGCGCCTGCGTGCGGAGCTCGCGCGCGGCCGGCAGGCGTTCGTGGTCTGCCCGCTGATCGAGGAGGCGCAGGAGGGCGAGGCGGGCGGTGTGCCCGAGCCCGGCCTGCGGGCCGCCACCGCAGAGCTCGAGCGGCTGCGCGGGGGCGAGCTCGGCGGCTTCGAGCTCGCGCTCCTGCACGGCGGCATGCGCGCGCGTGACAAGCAGCAGGCGATGGCGGCGTTCGCCGCCGGCACGGCGCAGGTGCTCGTCGCCACCACGGTGATCGAGGTGGGCATCGACGTGCCCAACGCGACGGTGATGCTGATCGAGAACGCCGAGCGCTTCGGGATCTCGCAGCTTCACCAGCTGCGCGGTCGCGTGGGGCGCGGGGGGCACCGGGGCGTGTGCTTCCTCGCGGGGCCCGAGGGATCGGCGGGGTCGGCGCGCCTGCGCGCGCTCGCCGAGAACGACGACGGCTTCGCGCTCGCCGAGGTCGACCTGCGGCTGCGCAAGGAGGGCGAGCTGCTCGGCACGCGCCAGTCGGGCGCGGCGGGCGAGCTGAAGGTGGCGCGCCTGCCCGACGACGAGCACCTGCTCGCGCGGGCGCGCTCCTGCGCGGAAGGGATCGTCGGCGCCGACGCCGGGCTGCGGGCGCCCGAGCACGCGCTGCTCGCCGAAGCGCTGCACGCCGCGGCGAGCGAGCCGATCCCCGGTTAGATGCGCGTCATCGCGGGACGGCTCGGGGGCCGGCGCCTGCAGGCGCCGGCGGGCCGCGGCACGCGCCCGACCTCCGACCGCGTGCGCGAGGCGCTGTTCGCGATGCTCGGGGACGTGGAGGGGGAGGTCGTGCTGGACCTGTTCGCCGGCAGCGGTGCGCTCGGGATCGAGGCGCTCTCCCGCGGCGCGCTGCGCGCCGTGTTCGTGGAGCGCGACCGGCGCGCAGCCGGGGCCCTCGCGGCGAATCTGGCGGCGCTCGAGCTCACGCCTCCCGCGGCGGAGCTGCGGCGCGCGGACGCCCGCACGGCGCTCCGCACCGCGCGCGAGCGCGCGGAGAAATACGATCTGGTGTTCATAGATCCTCCATATCGTCAGACGGGCGACTGGGAGACCCGGCTCGCGGCAGTCCTGCCCGAGCTGCTCGCGCCGGAAGCCCGCGTCGTCGTCGAGAGCGACCGCCGCACGCCGTCCGAGCTGAAGATGCCCGGCTCCGAGCGCGGGCCGACGCTCACGCACGAACGACGCTACGGCGACACCACGATCACGATCCACCGATTCAGATGAACGACCTGAGCCGCTCCATCGCCGTCTGCCCGGGCACCTACGACCCCGTCACCAACGGCCACCTCGACGTGATCCGCCGCGCGGCGGGCCTGTTCGACGAGCTCGTCGTGGCCGTCGTCGACCGCTCCGTGCGCAAGAGCTCGGCCGTGTTCGGGACCGAGGACCGCGTCGGGTTCATCGAGCGCGCCACCGCAGACCTCGGCAACGTCCGGGTGGAGCCGTTCTCGACGCTCGTCGTGGATTTCGCGAGAAGCGTCGGGGCGCGCGCGATCGTCAAGGGCCTGCGCGCGATCTCCGACTTCGAGTACGAGCTCGAGATGGCCCAGCTCAACCGCAGACAGGACCCCGAGATCGAGTCCGTCTACCTGATGGCGGGTCCCCAGTACAGTTTCCTCTCCTCCAGCGGCGTCAAGGAGCTGGCCACGTTCGGCGGCAAGATCGACGATCTGGTCCCGGCCGAGGTCGCGCGGCGCTTGCAGGAAGAGCTCACACGCTGACGAAATGGAAGTCGCCCACAACATGGACACGCAAGGCGCCAACGCCACGCGCGGCATGCAGCGGCGCGGAGGTGCAATCTAGATGGACGTCCTCGTACTGATCGACAAGCTGGACGACCTCGTCCACAACGCCAAAGCGATCCCGCTGAGCGACTCCGTGCGCGTTGACAAGGAGGAGATCTACGACATCCTCGACCAGATGCGCGCGACGATCCCCGAGGAGATCAAGCAGGCACGGTGGATCGTCAAGGAGCGTCAGGAGATGCTCGCCGAGGCCAAGAAGGAGGCCGAGCGGATCATCAAGGACGCGCGCGACCGCCAGGAGCGCCTCGTCGGCGACCAAGAGGTCACCAAGCAGGCCGAACGCGCCGCCGAGGACATCGTCGAGGACGCCCGCGCCCGGGAGCGCGAGATCCGGCTCGGCGCGGAGGACTACGCCGACGAGATCCTCAACACGCTCGAGGTGAACCTGTCGAAGTTCATCGCGGCGGTGCAACGCGGGCGCGAGCGGCTGCAGGGCAAGGACGAGCCCGCCGAGGTCGGCTAGTGCCGGCCGGCGGCCGCACGGCGTAGGAAGCGAGGACCCGGGCGTGGACACCGACCACGCGCTGCACCGGCTCCGCGTGGTGCAGACGCTGCTGCAGTCGGGTATGTTCGCGCCGTCCCGGCCCGACCGCACGCTGCGCTCGCTGGCCGCGCTCAGGCGGTGGGGCCCGACCGCCGCGGCCGCGTACACGGGCGCGGCGGCCCGCTACCCGGACCGGGTGGCGCTCGTCGACGAGCGCGGGACGCTCACGTTCGAGCAGATGCACCGGCGCACCAACGCGCTCGCGCGCGCGCTCGGCGAGGCCGGCGTGCGCGAACAGGAAGGCGTCGCGATCATGGCCCGCAACCACCGGGGCTTCATCGAGGCGACGGTCGCGTGCTCGAAGCTCGGCGCCAGCGCGCTGTACCTGAACACGGCGTTCGCGGGCCCGCAGATCACGGACGTGCTCGGGCGCGAGAAGCCCGCCGCGGTGATCTACGACCAGGAGTTCGCAGGCCTCGTGGCCGAGGGCGCGAAGCGGCGCAAGCGGTTCGTGTCGTGGTGCGATCCGGGCGCCTCGTGCACGGACCCGCTGACCGACGACCTGATCGAGCAGACCGACGACTCCTCGCTGAGCCCGCCTGCGGAGAAAGGCCGCGTGGTGATCCTCACCTCCGGCACCACGGGTACGCCGAAGGGGGCCGCGCGCAAGCAGCCCGACTCGCTCGAGCCCGTCGCCGCGCTGCTCTCGAAGATCCCGCTCCGCGCCAAGGGCGTGACGATGATCGCTGCGCCCATGTTCCATTCCTGGGGCTTCGCGCACTTCACGCTGGCGCTGCCGCTCGGCGCGACGATCGTCCTGCAGCGGCGCTTCGACCCCGAGGCCACGCTGCGCGCGGTCGCCCAGCACCGCGCCGACACGCTCGCGGTCGTGCCGGTGATGCTGCAGCGGATGCTCGACCTCGGACCCGAGACGCTCTCGCGCTACGACGTGAGCTGTCTGCGGATCGTGGCGCTCAGCGGCTCGGCGCTGCCGGGCGAGCTCGCCACACGGGCGATGGACGCGTTCGGCGACGTGCTCTACAACCTGTACGGCTCCACGGAGGTGGCGTGGGCGACGATCGCAACGCCCGCGGACCTGCGCGCGGCGCCCGGCACGGCGGGACGGGCGCCGATGGGAACCGCCGTGAAGCTGCTCGACGACGCGGGGCAGGAGGTGCCGCGCGGTGAGCCGGGGCGGATCTTCGTCGGCAACGAGATGATGTTCGACGGCTACACGGGCGGCGGGGGCAAGGAGATCATCGACGGGCTGATGAGCACCGGCGACATGGGCCACCTCGACGCCGACGGCCGGCTGTTCGTCGATGGTCGCGACGACGAAATGATCGTCAGCGGGGGCGAGAACGTCTTCCCGCGCGAGGTCGAGGATCTGCTCTCCGACCATCCCCAGATCGAGGAGGCCGCGGTCGTGGGCGTGCCGGACGAGGAGTTCGGGCAGCGTCTGCGCGCGTTCGTGGTGCTCCGCGACGGCGCCGCCTTGAGCGAGGAGGAGGTCAAGCAGCACGTGCGGTCGAACCTCGCGCGCTACAAGGTGCCGCGGGACGTGGTCTTCCTCGAGGAGCTGCCGCGCAACGCCACCGGCAAGATCCTCAAGCGCGACCTGCGCGCCCGCGACACCGTCTAGCGCCGGCGCCCGCGCTGCCACGACTCCCCGCGCGCGGTGTCGGGCGCCCGGTGGCGCGGTCGGCGGGCATCCCGCCGACGCTAGCCTGGGACCGATGGCGCCGAGGACGCACGAGCTGGATCTCGCGAGCCTGCGGCTTGCCCCGGGCGAGGGTCGCCGGCTCGCGCTCGAGGTGCCGATCGAGCCGTTCGAGTTCGCCGGCGAGCGGTATGAGGCGAGCCCGGCAGTCGTGCCCGTGCGCCTGGAAGTCTCACGGATGACCGGCGGGGGATACGCCCTGCGGCTCGCGCTCGATGCGGCGCTCGCGGGGCCGTGCATGCGCTGCCTGAAGCCCGCCGCGCCGCCCGTCGAGGTCGACGCGCGCGAGGTCGACCGGCCCGGGGGCGGCGAGGAGCTGCAGAGCCCGTACGTCGAGGACGAGCGCCTCGACCTCGCCGCGTGGGCACGGGACGCGTTCGCGCTGGCGGCTCCCGCGAAGATCCTGTGCCGCGAGGCCTGCCCGGGGTTGTGCCCGGTGTGCGCGGCGGATCTGTCCGAGGTGGGGCCCGACCACCACCACGACCCCGCGCCGGACCCCCGCTGGGCGAAGCTGCGCGAGCTCGATCTCGAATAGGGCGAGGGCGGGCTGGTAGCCTTGCGGCGATGGCCGTACCGAAGAAAAAGCAGTCGCACAGCCGCACCGCCAAGCGTCGGGCGCAGCACAAGATCGGGACCCCCGCGGTCAACCAGTGCCCGCAGTGCCACAGCCCGCGGCGGCCGCACCGTGTCTGCCCCGTGTGCGGCACCTACGCGGGCCGCGAGGTCGTGGTCGCGCGCGAGCACGATCACGATCACGACCACGGCTAGCCGGCGGTGACCCAGCAGGACGGCTCGCCCGGAGTGACCGGCGCGGCCGAGGGGGCCTCGCGACCGGTCGTGGCCGTCGACGCCAACGGCGCCGACCTCGGGCCCGCCGAGGTGGCGGGCGGGGCGGCGCTCGCCGCCGCCGACGGTGTCCGCGTCCTGCTGTTCGGTCCGGCGCAAGAGATCGGTGAGATGCCCGCGGGCGTCGAGGTGGTCGACGCGCCCGTCTCGATCGCGAAGGAGAGCGACCCCGCGCGCGCGGCGCGCGCGCATCCCGATTCCTCGATCGTGCAGGCCGCGCGCGCGGTCGCCGACGGGCGCGCGCAGGCGTTCGTGTGCGCGGGCGGCACGGGCGCGGCGCTCGCCGCGGGGATCTTCAACATCCGCAGGGCCCGTGGCATCTACCGGCCCGCGCTGGCGCTGCCCGTCCCGGTGCCCGGCTCACCGGTCACCCTGATCGATGTGGGCGCCAACGCCGACGCGCGCCGCGAGCACCTGGTCCAGTACGCGTTCATGGGCGCCGCCCTGTCGCGGGTCGTGCTCGGCGTGCCCCACCCCCGGGTGGGCCTGCTCAGCAACGGCGCGGAGGCCGGGCGCGGCAGCGCGCTCGTGCTCGAGGCGCACGCGGAGCTCGCCGAACGCGCCGCGGGCGGGCTCGACGGGTTCACGTTCGTGGGCAACGTCGAGGGTGACGCGGTCGTCGAGGGCGTGGCCGACGTGGTCGTCACCGACGGGTTCACCGGCAACATCGCGCTGAAGCTGATGGAGGGCGTCTCCCAGACGATCCTGCACGCGGTCAGGAGCGCCGCCACCTCGACGCCGCGGGCCAAGATCGGAGGGCTGCTCCTGCGCCCCGCGCTCCAGGGCTTCCGCGGGGAGATCGACCCCGAAGGCCCGGGGGGCGCCTACCTGCTCGGACTGCGACGCCTCGGGGTGGTCCCGCACGGGCGCTTCACGCGGCGCGGTTTCGCCCAGGCGATCCGCCGCGCGGAGCTCGGCGCGCGCTCGGACGTGGTGGGTCAGACGCACGCTGCGCTCGAGCGCGCGGGCGCGCTGAAGCGGGCGCCGGTGTCCGCGGCTGACGCTAGCCTGCCCGGCGGATGAGCGACCGCAGCCGCGATGAGGTGTTCGCCCTGATCCGCGATCATCTCGCGGACGAACTCGACGTCGACGCCGGCGCGATCACGGACGGCACGCGTTTCAAGGAGGACCTCGAGGCGGACTCGCTGGACCTCTACACGCTCGTCCAGGAGCTCGAGGACAGCTACGGGGTGAGCATGTCCGACGAGCAGGCCGCCCAGATCCTCACCGTCGGCGCGGCGGTGGACTTCGTGCTCGACCACGCGCAGGCAAATGCGGAGCGCTGATGCTGCTCGCAGACCTGCTCGACGAGCTGCCCGACGGCCTGGCCCGGCAGGTCTTCACCCACGCCTCCTGGAGCGAGCGCCGCAGCGACTCCTACACGCGCCTGGCGTTCCTCGGCGACAGCGTGCTGTCGCTGGCGGTGACCGCCTACCTGTACCCGCGCCTGGAGGCGGAGCGCTTCGGGGCGGGACGCCTGACGAAGATCCGCGCGCAGGCGGTCTCCGGGGTCTCGTGCCGCGCCGTGGCCGAGCGCCTGGGGCTCCCGGAGCGGCTGCGGGCGGCGGCTCCGAGTGCGGTCCGCGGCAGCGCCGGCGCGCTGGTCGGGACCGAGCGCGTGCTCGCCTCGGTGATCGAGGCGGTGATCGGCGCGTGCTACCTGCACGCGGGATACGAGCGCACCGCGGAGGCCGTGGTGGAGGCCTTCACCCCCGAGATCGAGGGTGCGCTCGAGCACCCGGTGGACTTCAAGTCGGCGCTGCAGGAGCTGCTGGCCCGGCGCGGCGAGGTCGTCGCCTACGAGGTGACCGGGGAGGACGGGCCTCCCCACGAGCGCACCTACACGGTCCAGGCGCGGATCGACGGGCGCGCGGCGGGGAGCGGCAGCGGCCGCAGCAAGAAGCACGCCGAGCAGGAGGCCGCCCGCGTGACCGTGGAGCAGCTGGAGCTGCAGGGGTGAAGGGGACGTGGCGATGCGGCTGAAGTCGGTCACGCTGAAGGGGTTCAAGTCGTTCCCCGACCGCACACGGCTCGACTTCGGACCGGGTGTGAGCGTCGTCGTCGGCCCGAACGGCTCGGGCAAGTCGAACGTCACCGACGCGGTCCTGTGGGCGATGGGCGAGCAGTCGCCGCTCGCGATCCGCGGGCAGTCGATGCAGGACGTGATCTTCGGCGGCGGCCACGGCGTCCAGCCGCGCAGCTCGGCCGAGGTGGAGATCGTGCTCGACAACGGCGACGGCACCGTCGACCTCCCCCTCAGCGAGATCTCGATCACCCGGCGCCTGGACCGCAACGGCGACGGCGGCTACATGCTCAACGGCGCCCGCTGCCGCCTGACGGACGTGATCGAGGTGCTCTCGGACACGGGGCTCGGCAAGGAGAGCCACTCCGTGATCTCGCAGGGCCGCGTCGACTCGATCGTGATCTCCAAGCCGCGTGAGCGGCGGCTGCTGATCGAGGAGGCAGCGGGGCTGGGCAAGCACCGAAAGCGACGCCGCCGCGCCCAGCTGAAGCTCGAGCGCACGCAGGAGAACCTCGACCGGGCGCTCGATGTCGAGCGCGAGGCGCGCACCCGGCTGCGCCCCCTCAAGCGCCAGGCAGAAGCGGCGGAGCTGCACGAGCGCTTGGAGCTGCAGATCCTGCAGGCGCGCATGGAGATCGCCCGCGAGACAGCCCGCGCACGGGGTCTGGAGGTGCAGGACGCAGAGCGAGAGGTCGCCGCGGCGCGCGAGCGGCGCGGCCGGATCGAGACGAGCCTCGCGGAGATCGTCGCGCGGCGCGACGCCGCCGAGCGGGCGCTCGCGGAGCGCTCCGAGGCCCACGACCGGCTCGCGCGCGCCGTCTACGACGCGCGCTCGGCCCACGAGCGCATCGGGCTGCGCGCCGAGCAGGCGAGCGGCTCCGCACAGGCGCTCGCGCGGCGGATCGAGCGCTGCGACCGGGAGCTGGGCGAGCTCGACCAGGATCGCGCGGCCGACGCCGGCGCCGGCGCCGGGCGCGATCGCGCCGAGGCCGATCGGGTCGCTGCGCTCGAGACCGAGCTCGCCGAGCTGCACGCCGCGCACGAGCGGGAGCTGGCCGAGCAGACCGTGGAGCTCGCCGCCGAGCACGAGCGCAAGGGCGCGCAGCTCGCGCAGGCCGAGCAGGCAGCGGCGTCGACGCGCGAGGCGCTCGGCGGCGTGGAGGGCGAGCTCGAGCGTGCGCGCGCCGGCCTCGCCGATGCCGAACGTAAGGCGCAGCTCGCCCGGCGCGAGGCCGAGCGCGTCGGGGCGGAGCTCGCCGCCGTCAACCAGTTCCTGCGCGCCCATGTCCCGCTCGGGGCGGGGGCCGCCGGCCGCAGCGCGCTCGGGCACGAGCTGCGCGTACGCGACGGCTACGAGCTCGCGCTCGCCGCTGCGCTCGGGGGACGCCTGGACGCGGTGCTGGTGGACGACGTCGGCCGCGCGCACCAGGTGCTCGACGGCGCGGGGCCCGACGGTGGCGCTGCGCTCGTCGCGCGCGCGGTGGGCGCCGCGGAGGCGGGCGGCGGGCAGCCACCCGCCCCCGGGGCGAAGCGGCTGCTCGACCTCGTGAGCGGGCCACCCGAGGCGATGGAGCGGGCGCGCGGGCTGCTCGCCGAGGCGTGGGTGTGCGACCGGCTCGACGGGCTCGCAGACGGGTTCTCGGGGATCGCTGTCACGCGCGAGGGTCGGGTGTGGTTCGCAGCCTGGGGCGAGCTTCGACAGCTCGCCGCGGGCGGCAGCGAGCGCCTGCTGGCGCGCCGCAACGAGCGCGACCGGCTCGTGGCGGCCGTCGAGGAGGCCGCGGTTGCTGAGCGCGCTGCATCCGCCGAGCGCGAGCGCGCCGAGGAAGAGCTCGCGGGCGCGGAGGAGCGCCTGGCGGCCGCGGACGGAGAGGCACGCCGCGCCGAGCGCGCGAGCGTGGAGGCGCGTGAGGCGCACCGCCACAGCGGGTGGCTGCTGGAGGAGCGCCGGCGCGACCCCGCCCGGGGCGCAGTCGCGGTGCGGATCGCGGAGATCGAGGGCGAGCTCGCCGCGGAGCGGCGCGGCCTGGCGCGCCGGGAGCGCGAGTCCCGTGACCGCGAGGCGCGGCTCGCGCGCACCCGCGCGCAGATCGCGGCCGACCGCGGGGCGTTGCCGCTCGCCGAACGTCTGAGCCGGGTGCTGGAGGCGGCGGGCGAGGTGGCGCTCGCGCGCGTGGCGGCGCTCGATGCGACGCTCGCGCAGGACCGCGCCTCCGGCGAGCAGATGGCCGAGGAGCTGCGCGCCTGCGCTGCGCAGGAGTCCGAGATCCAGGGCTCGCTGCGGGTGGCGGGCGAGGCGGTGACGGTCGCCGAGGTGGCCGCCCAGCGCGTTCGCGACCAGCTCGAGGAGGCGGAGCTGGAGCTGCGCGGGATCCGCGAGCGGCTGGGCGCAGCGGACCCGGAGGAGACGGAGCCCGCGGCGGCGCTCAGCGAGGAGGAGGCCGCCACGCTGCGCGAGCGGATCGCGCGCCTGCAGCGCCGGCGGGAGCTGCTCGGCCCTGTGAACCCGCTTGCTGCCGACGAGTACGAGCAGGCGGTCGCCCACGGGGAGGAGCTCGAGGCCCAGCGCGAGGACCTCGAGAGCGCGCTGCGCGAGCTGCGCGGCCTGATCCGGGAGACCGACCGCCAGATCCAGGAGGCGTTCGAGCAGACGTTCACGGCGGCCTCCCGCAACTTCGAAGAGCTCGTCGGCGACGTGTTCCCCGGCGGCAGCGGTCGCCTGCGCCTCGTGGAGGACGAACGCGGCCCGAGCCCGGTGCTGGGCGGGGCCGAGCTGCCGGGCGAGGGCGAGGACGGCGAGGCCGCGGCCGACGAGGAGGCCGAGGCGGAGCTCGCCGCCCAGGAGGAGCAGTTCCCGGGCGTGGAGATCGAGATCACCCCCGCCGGCAAGTCGACCAAGCGGCTCACGCTGCTCTCGGGCGGCGAGAAGTCGATGACCGCGCTCGCGTTCCTGTTCGCGGTGTTCCTCGCGCGCCCCTGCCCGTTCTACATCCTCGACGAGGTCGAGGCGGCGCTCGACGATCTGAACCTCGACCGCTTCCTCGCGCTGCTGCGGCGCTTCTCCGACCGCGCCCAGTTCATCGTGATCACCCACCAGAAGCGCACGATGGAGGCTGCCGACTCGCTGTACGGGGTCTCGATGGGCTCCGACGGTGTCTCGAAGGTCCTCTCACGGCGGCTGCCCCCCGCGCAGCGCGAGCTGGCGGAGGTGGCCGAGGTCGCCTAGCGGCGGTGCTACAGTCGCGCGCCCGTGCCCCGCGACTGGAGCGAGATGTTCATCACGAACGGCGCCGCCGAGGGCGGGCAACCCGCCGCCGAGCCCGAGCCGGAGCGTCGCCGGGGCCTGTTCAGCAGGCTGCGCGAGAGCATGGCGCGCACGCGCGAGGCGCTGGGCACCGAGGTCCAGGCGACGCTGTTCGGCACGCTCGACGGCGAGACGTTCGAACGCCTCGAGGAGGCGCTGATCATGGCCGACGTGGGAGCTGCCACGACCGCGGTGGTGGTGCAGACGCTCGAGGACGAGGCGCAGAGGGGCGCGCTCGAGGGCGGCGCGGCGCTGAGCGAGCGTCTGATCGGCCTGCTCGCCGAGACGGCCACCGCGGGCGAGCCGCGGATCGACCTGCGCTCCGAGCCGACGGTGATCCTGGCGGTGGGCGTCAACGGCACCGGCAAGACCACCACGATCGGCAAGCTCGCCTGGCACCTGCGCGAGCAGCTCGGCTGCACGGTGCTGCTCGCCGCCGCCGACACCTTCCGCGCGGCGGCGCGCGAGCAGCTCGAAGGCTGGGCGCAGCGCGCGGGCTGCGAGATCGTCGTCGGCGAGGAGGGCTCGGACCCCGGCGCGGTCGCGTTCGAGGCGATCGGCGCGGCGCGCGCGAACGGCGTGGACGTGGTGATCGTGGATACCGCCGGGCGGTTGCACACGCAGGACGACCTGATGGCCGAGCTCGAGAAGATCCGCCGCGTGATCGGGCGCCAGCTCGACGGCGCCCCGCACGAGACGCTGCTCACGATCGACGCGACCACCGGCCAGAACGGCCTGCGCCAGGCGCAGCTGTTCGCGCGCTCCGCCGAGGTCACGGGCGTGGTGCTGACGAAGCTCGACGGCACCGCGCGCGGCGGCATCGCGCTCGCGATCGCGCGCGAGCTGGATCTCCCGGTGAAGCTGATCGGGGTGGGGGAGTCGGTCGAGGACCTGCGCCCCTTCGACCCCGACGAATTCGCCCGCGCCCTGATCGCGACGGGCTAGAACACACCCGGACCCGTCGCCGCAGCGGCATAATCTGAACTATGGGCTGGATCCTCTGGGTCGTGGCTGCGTGCGCTTTCGGGTTGGGGGAGCTGCACACGGGCGGCTTCTACCTGCTGCCGTTCGCCCTCGGCGCCGCGCTCGCGGCGGTCGTCACGCTGCTCGGCGTCGGCGCGTTGCTGTCGAGCATCGTGTTCGTCCTCGCGTCGGGGATCGTCGTGCTCACGCTGCGCCCCGTCGCGCGGCGCCACCGGCGCTTGCCGCCCCCGATCCGGACGGGCGCAGCGGCGCTGATCGGACACCGCGCGATGGTGCTCGAGCGCATCGCCAACGACGAGGGCTCCGGCTGTGTGCGGATCGACAACGGCGAGGTGTGGACCGCGCGCAGCTTCGACGACGACACCGTGATCGAGGCCGGCGAAAAGGTCGAGGTCGTGGAAATACGCGGTGCCACCGCACTGGTGATGCATTGAGTCAGAAAGTGCGCTCTCGGTCGCAGCGACCGGGCGGGCGACCCAGAAAGGAACACAAATGGCAGCTCTGATCGTGATCGCCGTGATCGTCGTGTTCGCGCTGTTCGTGGCCGCACGGTCGATCCGCGTGATCCCGCAGGCGCGCGCGGGCGTGGTGGAGCGCCTCGGGCGCTACAGCCGCACGCTCGAACCCGGCCTGACGATCGTCACGCCGTTCATCGACCGTGTCCGCCCGCTCGTCGACCTGCGTGAGCAGGTCGTCAACTTCTCGCCCCAGTCGGTCATCACCGAGGACAACGTCGTCGTGGGTATCGAGACGGTCCTGTACTTCACGATCACCGACCCGCGTTCGGCGACCTACGAGATCGCCAACCCACTGCAGGCGATCGAGCAGCTGACCGTAACCACGCTGCGCAACGTGATCGGCGGGCTGACGCTCGAGGCGACGCTGACCTCGCGCGAGAACGTGAACGCGGAGCTGCGCACGGTGCTCGACGAGGCGACCGGCAAGTGGGGCATCCGCATCAACCGCGTGGAGATCAAGTCGGTCGACCCGCCGCCGGACATCAAGACGGCGATGGAGAAGCAGATGCGCGCCGAGCGCGACCGCCGCGCCGCGATCCTCACCGCGGAAGGCGAGAAGCAGTCGCAGATCCTCACGGCGGAGGGTGCGAAGCAGGCCGCCGTGCTGAACGCCGAAGGCGCGCAGCAGGCGGCGGTGCTCGACGCCGAGGGCGAGCGCCAGGCGGCGATCCTGCGCGCGGAGGGCGAAGCGAAGGCGATCGACAGGGTCTTCAAGGCGATCCACGAGGGCAAACCCGATCGCACGTTGCTGAGCTACGAATACCTGAAGATGCTGCCGCTGCTCGCCGAAGGCGACGCGAACAAGGTGTTCGTCGTGCCATCCGAGTTCGCAGAAGCGTTCGGCGGGATCGGCGAGGCGCTGCGCGGCCGCCTCGAGCCGCCCGCGCCACCTCGGCCTCCGCACGAGGACTGACCCGCCCGGCAGCCGCCCGGCGGCACGCGCGCCCAGGGGTGCGAGAATCGGACCGTGTTCGACTCGCTCGCCGAGAAACTGCAGGGGACGCTCCAGGACGTCCGCCAGCACGGCAACCTCACCGAGGAGGACGTCGACGGCGCGATGCGCGAGATCCGCCTCGCGCTGCTGGAGGCTGACGTCAACTTCAAGGTGGTGCGTCAGTTCACCGCGCAGGTGAAGGAGCGCTGCCTCGGCGCCGAGGTGGTCGGCAGGCTCGGCGCAGGCCAGCAGGTCGTCAAGATCGTCGACGAAGAGCTCACGGCGCTGATGGGCGGCGCCGCGAGCGAGCTCTCGTTCTCGCCGCGCCCGCCGACCGTGATCCTGATGGCGGGGCTGCAGGGCTCAGGCAAGACCACCGCCACGGCGAAGCTCGCGCGGCTGCTGCGTGAGGAGGGGTCGAGCGCGGTGGCGGTGGCCGCCTGCGACGTGTACCGCCCCGCCGCGGTCGAGCAGCTCGTCAAGGTCGGCGGCCAGGCCGGTGCGGAGGTCTACAACCGCGGCGCGCCCACTCCCGAGCACGACCCCGTCGAGATCGCCGCGTGGGCGCTCGAGCGGGCGCGGGCGGACGGCAAGGACGTGCTGATCGTCGACACCAGCGGGCGCCTGCACGTCGACGAGGAGCTGATGGCCGAGCTCGTCGCGATCCGCGACGCCGTCAAACCCCACCAGGTCCTGCTCGTCGTGGACGCGATGACCGGTCAGGACGCCGTCAACGTCGCGGAGAGCTTCGCCGAGGCGGTGCAGTTCGACGGCGTGGTGATGAGCAAGCTCGACGGCGACGCGCGGGGCGGCGCGGCGCTGTCGGTGAAGGCGGTCACGGGCAAGCCGATCCTGTTCGCCTCCACGGGCGAGAAGCTCGACCAGTTCGAGCGCTTCCACCCCGACCGGATCGCCCAGCGGATCCTCGGGATGGGCGACGTGATGACGCTGATCGAGAAAGCCGAGCGCGAGTTCGACGAGGACGAGGCCCGCGAGCTCGAGCGCAAGCTGCGCCGCAACGAGTTCGGCCTCGACGACTTCCTCGACCAGCTCCGGACGATCCGCAAAATGGGCCCGCTCACCAACGTCCTCGGGATGATCCCCGGCCTCGCCGGGCACCAGCTCTCCAACATGAAGGTCGACGAGCGCGAGATCGACAGGATCCAGGCGATCATCCTCTCGATGACCGTCGAGGAGCGCCGCCGACCGGAGCTCATCAACGGCTCGCGTCGCCTGCGCATCGCGCGCGGCTCCGGCACCACCGTCCAGCACGTCAACCGCCTCGTCAAGCAGTTCGGCGAGACGCGCAAGGTGATGAGGCAGATCGGGCGGGGGCGCATGCCGGATATCGGCGCCCTGATGCGCAACCGCTGAGCGGGCCGATGGCCGGCGCCTCGCGGCGTCCTCGGTCGCTCGCGTGCCGGCCGGTTCGGGGATGCGAGCGTCAGCGAGTGTCTCCGGGTTCGGCACGCTTCGCTTCCTGCGTCCTTGCGAGGCTTGACCCTCGGCCCGCTCGGGAGGCCGCCTTACCGGGCTGCGAGTCGCCGATCGCGTGGTAGGCCGCGGCGCTTCGGGGTAGCGGCACCCGTGAGCCGCAATCCGGGAGGTCCAGTGACAACCACCATCGAGCAGCAGCTGAGCTACTACCTGCAGGACGCGCACGCAATCGAGCTGCAGGCGCTCGAACAGGTCAAGCGGGCGCCGAAGATCGCGGGAGACCCCGAGATCGCGAAGGCCTTCGAAGATCACCTCGGCGAGACGGAGCGTCACCGGCGCGACGTGGAGGGCAGGCTGGAGGCGAGGGCCTGGCGGCCGGTGCCCCAGAAGGACATCACCGCGAGGGTGACGGGGGTGGGGATGGCGATGTTCGCGCGCTTCCAGCCGGACACCCCCGGCAAGCTCGTGGCGCACGCGTCCTCCTACGAGCGGATGGAGCTCGCCGCCTACGACCTGCTCGCGCGGATCGCGGAGCGGGCGGGCGACGAAGAGACCGCGCGCATCGCGCGGCTGATCGAGCAGGAGGAGCGGGCGATGGCGGAGCGCCTCGCCGCGTGCTTCGACCGCGCGGTCGATGCGTCGCTGCGCGATCTCGGCCGCGAGAGCGTGGCGAAGCAGCTCGACAAGTACCTCGCAGACGCGCACGCGATCGAGCAGCAGGCGGCGAAGCTCCTCGAGAAGGCGCCCAAGATGGCCGGCTCGAGCGGGCTGGAGCATGCCTACGAAGAGCACCTCGAGGAGACGCGCCACCACGCGGAGCTCCTGGAGGGCCGCCTCGGCGCCCGCGGCGCGAGCCACTCCTCGCTGAAGGACACGGCGCTCCGGCTGGGCGCGCTCAACCTGGGCACGTTCATGCGCGTGCAGGCCGACACGCCCGCGAAGCTCGCAGCCTTCGCCTACGCGTTCGAGCACCTCGAGATCGCCTCCTACGAGCTCCTGAAACGGGTTGCAGCGCGTGCAGAGGACGCCGAGACGATCGCCGCGGCCGACGAGATCATCGCGCAGGAGCGGGCGGCGGCGGATCGCGTCCACGGCCTCTTCGACGAGGCGCTGGCAGCATCGCTGGAGGAGTCCGGCGTGGCCGTCTGAGGCGGCTCGGCGATGGAGCGCCCGTGCCGGGCCCGCACCGGCGCCAGCGGCGCGGGCGTCTCCGCAGTCGCCTCGGCACCCGCCCCGGCGCGGCCACCGTCTAAGCTCTCTGCCGCACAACAAGTGTCAAAGGCAGAGAGGAACACGTGGCGGTAAGGCTGAGGCTCACCCGGGTGGGCGGCAAGAAGGACCCGATCTGGCGGGTGGTGGTCGCCGACCAGCGCTCACCGCGCGACGGTCGCGTGATCGAGACGATCGGGCACTACAACGCGCAGACGGACCCCTCGACGATCGTGATCGACGAGGAGCGCGCGCGCAGCTGGCTGGCGCGCGGCGCGCAGCCGTCGGACACGGTGCGCAAGCTGCTGCGCATCCAAGGCATCGAGACCCGCACCGGCTAGGGCGCGCGCCGGTGGCCACGGAGAACCCCAGGCTGCTCCTGGAGTACCTCGCGGAAGGCCTCGTGGACGACCCCGACGCGGTCGAGGTGGAGCAGTTCGAGGAGGACGACGGCACGATCGTGCTCGAGCTGTGCGTCGGCAGCGACGACTACGGCCGCGTGATCGGCCGCGGCGGGCGCACCGCACACGCGCTGCGTGCGGTGGTCAAAGCGGCCGCTGCGGGCGACGGCTCGCACGTGCTCGTCGACATCGTCGATTGAGCGGAGGCGTGTCCGCTGGCGCGAGCGTGCCCGCTGGTCGCGTTGGCCGGCCCCACGGCCTCGACGGCAGCTTCTACGTGACCCGCCCCAAACCCCGGCTGCTGGAGCTCGGCACGACCGTGAGCGTGGGGGGCGGTGAGCACGAGATCGTGCGCCGCGCCGGCACCGAGCAGCGGCCGATCGTGCGCCTGGACGGCATCGAAGATCGCGAAGCCGCGCTGGAGCTGCGCGGCGCGGAGCTCGCGGTCAGGACCGACAGCGCCCCCCAGCTCGGCGAGGACGAGTACTGGGCCCACGAACTGGAGGGCTGCGAGGTGCGTGCCGGCGGACGCGTGCTCGGCACGGTCACGCGGATGATCGAGCTGCCCTCCTGCGAGGCGCTCGAGGTGCAGGTGGCGGCGAGCGCGCAGCCCCTGATCGTGCCGATGGTCAAGGACGCGATCCGCGAGGTGCGCATCGTCGAGCGGCGGATCGAGGTCGACCGGGACTTCCTGGACCTCCCCACCGATGACCCGGGGGCGGCCGCGTGAGGATCGACGTGCTCACGCTGTTCCCCCAGTGGTTCGCCTGGTTCGGCGAGCAGCGCCACGTGGCCAACGCGCTGGCGGGGGGAAGCGAGCTGACGTGCGTGGACATGCGCGCGCACACGCCGCTCAGCGGCGGGCAGGTTGACGACACGCCGTTCGGCGGGGGCGCGGGGATGGTGCTGCGCGTGGACGTCGTCGACGCTGCGCTGCGGGGCCACTACGGCGTGGAGCCGGAGGAGCTGCGGGCCCGCAGGCGGGTGGCGGTGCTGGCGCCGGGCGGGCGCCTGCTCGACGAGCAGCTCGTCACCGAGCTCGCCGCAGAGCCCGCGCTGACGCTGTTGTGCGGGCGCTACGAGGGGTTCGACGAGCGCATCCTCGACCACTACGCCAGCGACGTGATCTCGATCGGGCGCTACGTGCTCAGCGGCGGTGAGCTCGCGGCGATGGTGGTCTGTGACGCCGTCCTGCGCAAGCTCCCCGGCACGCTCGGCCACGAGGAGTCCGCCCTGCAGGAGTCCTTCAGCGCTGCGCTCGAAGGCGAGCCGGAGTATCCGCACTACACCCGCCCCGCGGAGTTTCGCGGCTGGCGCGTCCCCGACGTCCTGCTGTCAGGCCATCACGAGGAGATCGAGCGCTGGCGGCGCGAGCAGAGCCGCGTGCGCGGGGCCCGGGTGCGCGAGCGCGGCTCGGCCCATGGTCGGGGTGCCGGCTGACGCGCCGGCCGGCGCGGGCGCGGAGCACGGTCCGCTACCATTCCTGCTCGCGCCCGACCGCAGCATCGCTCTTTCCCTTCTCGGAAGTGGCGCGCCCTCGTCACCCATGAGCAGCGTAATCGCAACCATCGAGCGCGCGCAGTTGCGCCGTGTGCCGAGCTTCGCGCCGGGCGACCGCGTGCGCGTCCACTTCCAGGTGATCGAGGGCTCACGCAGCCGCGTGCAGATCTTCGAGGGCGTGGTGATCAAGCGCCAGGGGCACGGCGCCCGGGAGACGTTCACCGTCCGCAAGCAGTCGTTCGGCGTGGGGGTGGAGCGCATGTTCCCCGTGCACTCGCCGAAGATCGAGCGGATCGAGCTCGCGGCCCGCGGCGACGTGCGGCGCGCGAAGCTCTACTACCTGCGCGACCGGGTCGGCAAGCGCGCGCGGGTCCGCGAGCGCCGCTACTCCGGCCCGGAGGAGGCGATCGAGCCGGGCCTGCTGCACGAGCCCGTCGGCGCGACCGACGCCGAGGGCCTGACGGCCGAGGAGACGGTCGCCGAGGGCGTGGAAGCGGCCCACGAGGCCGAGGCCCAGGCTGCAGCCGCCGAGGGGGCCGCCGCCCCCGAGGCCCACGACGCACCCGCCGAGGCCGACACGGCCGGCGCGGTGAAGGACGCGGCGCAGGCGCCCGCGGACGCGCAGGACGACGCCGGCGACGCGGGCGAGCCCGCCGCCGAGCCCTCCACGGCCGAGCCGGAGGCCGAGGCGGAGGGGACCGCAGGGGGGTCGGCGCAGGCCGAGCACGCCGACGAGCCCCCTACGGACGCCGCTGAGGGCGACGCCCCTCAGGACGGCGACGCGCAGGCGTGAGCCAGAAGACGTCTCCCACGGGCTCCCAGGACGCCGAGAGGGTGGGGAGCAGCGAGCCGCCCGAGCAGCCCGCGGACGGCAGGGTGGGCGGACGGTCGCCCTTCAAACGGCGCAGCAAACAGCAGAAAACGACGCTCGGGTCGCTCGTCGAGCTGGTCGTGATCATCGTGATCGCGCTCGGCCTCGCGCTCGCGATCCAGGCCTTCATCGTGAAGCCCTACCGGATCCCGAGCGGGTCGATGGAGCCCACGCTCTCGGTGGGCCAGCGGGTGCTCGTCGACCGGCTCGGCGGGGACTTCAGCGAACCGCACGTGGGCGAGATCGCCGTGTTCCACCCGCCGAGCGACGCCGAGAAACAGGTGTGCGGGGGCGGCGGGGCTGCGCACATCGTCAAGTACGGCGGCGCGGCGTGCCAGGAAGCCGAAAACAGCAAGTCGAGCGTGAACTTCATCAAGCGGATCGTCGCCGGCCCAGGCGACACGCTCGCGATCGTCGAAGGGCACGTGATCCGCAACGGCATGCGCGAGAAGGATTCCTACATCAAACCGTGCGAGCCGCACCTGCCGCAGTGCAACTTCCCCACGGCGATCAAGATTCCGCCCGGGCACTGGTTCATGATGGGCGACAACCGTGGGGAATCCGACGACAGCCGGTTCTGGGGGCCCGTACCACGCAGTTGGATCATCGGCGACGCATTCGCCACCTACTGGCCCATCGACCGCATCGGCCTCCTCTAGCGAGGGCGGCGGCGCGGGGGAGAGCGCCACGCCGGCCACCACCGCCCCCCGGCGCTCCGCGCGAGCGCGGCGTCGTGCCCGCCGCGCCTCCAGCGGCAGGCGGCTGTTCGCGTTCGACCGGCGGCTGGACTCCCGCCTGGTGGCGGGGGCCGACGAGGCCGGCAGGGGCTGCCTGGCCGGCCCGCTCGTGGCAGCGGCCGTGCTGTTCGACTACCACGCGCTGACCACGCGCGAGCTGCGCTCCCTGGCGGCGCTGAACGACTCCAAGCAGCACACCGCGGAGGCGCGCGAGGCGCTCTACCCGCTCGTGCTGCGCAGCGCAGCGCGCGTGGCCGTGGTATCGCGGTGCGTGCGGGGGATCGACGCTCGCGGGCTGCACAAGACCAACCTCGCAGCGCTCCGCGACGCGATGCGCGCGGTCACGGACGGCGTCCCGGCCGAGGTGATGTGCCTGCTCGACGGGTTCGCCGTGCCGGACTTCGGGCGCCCGCAGCGCGCGATCGTCGACGGCGACGCGACGAGCGCGGCGATCGCGGCGGCGTCGATCGTCGCGAAGGTGACGCGCGACCGCTTCATGCACCACGCCGATGAGCGCCATCCCGGGTGGGAGTTCGCAGAGCACGTCGGCTACTCGACGCCCTCGCACCGCGACGCGATCCAGCGCGAGGGCGTCTCGCCGCTGCACCGCATGTCCTTCCAGTCGCTCGCCTACCAGCAGCTCGCGCTGTAGCCGCTCACCAGGCGCCTTCGACGTGGTCGAGCGCGATCAGGCGTCCGCGCCCGTCCACGCGCACCCCGATCGCGTCGAGCCGCAGCCGCCGGGCGGGAGGGTGCTCGGCGCCCGCGAGCCACGCGCCCGCGAGACGACGCAGGCGCGCGCGCTGTCGTGGAAGGAGGCGGCCCAGCGGCTCTCCGCTCGACGCGATCGGCTGCCGGGTGGTCTTCACCTCGACGAACACCAGCGTGTCGCCGTGGAGCGCGACGAGGTCGATCTCGCCGCCCGCCACGTGGGCGTTGCACGCGAGGATCGTGCACCCCCGCCGTTCGAGGTGCCGGGCGGCGAGCTGCTCGCCGAGCACCCCGAGCTGCTGCGCCGCGGCGCCGCGAACGCTGCGTGACCTTCGCGGCGGACCCCGGTTCACACAGCCCGCTCCGACCGGCCGCCGGTCGCGCGACGGTCGGGCGCGGGCATGCGATCGGGGGCGCGCCGGGTGCGCGCCCCGGTCCGGCGCGGGAGGCTAGGCGCCGAGTGCGCTGGTGGTGTAGCTGCGCGCGGCGCGCACGTTGCTCGCTCGCCGGGCGCCGCGTGCGTTTCGCGCGCGCGGGCGCGCTCCGCCCGGTGCGCGCTCCGCCTGCTCGGCGTCGGTGACCGCCCATGCGATCCGCTCGACGAGCTGAGCGGCGCCGTGGCCGTTGCTGAGGTGGACCGGGTGGACCTGCTCGTCGAGCAGGACCGATGCGTCACTGGGCAGCGTGGAGGTGTCGGTCGTGACTATCACGCGTGGCATCTGTGATCCTTTCGCGGGGTGGTTTTCGCGGGGTGGTGGGCCTCGGTCGGACCGCGGAGCCGGCCGAGGAGCAGCGGTCGGGGAGGGAGCCTCGGAAGCGCTCCAGCTCGTGACATCCAGCGATGTTCACTAATCATATCGACTTTATAAGTAAATGCAAGCACTACGTCTCATGGCGGCTGCCGGCCCGCCCGCAAAGCACGCCCCGGCGCCCCTCACGTAGCCTCCCCGTCGTGGCACCCCTACCCGCTGATACAGAGAAATCACCTGAGCCTGGACGAGATTCGTCCGCTGCGAGCGTGGATTCCCGAACACACGCCCCGGAGCGGTCCGACGGAGCGGCCGCGGCCGCGCAGCCGCCGCCCGAGGGCCCGAGGGCGCTCGACGGGATCACACGCTTCATGGGCCTGCGCTGGGAGGACCCCGAGACCGTGCGGCTGGAGATCCGCCCCGAGCTGATCAACCGCGGCGGGCTGCTCTCGGGGGTGGTGACCTACGCGATGGTGGACTACTGCATGGGCTCCACGCTGTGGGCGCACACGACGCCGGAGGAGCGGATCGCGACGATCACGATCTCGATCAACTACATCCAGACCGCCACCGAGGGCGAGATCGTGTGCAGGACGGTGCTCGACCGGCGCAACCGCCGGATCGGGATCCTGCGCTCGGAGATCCACCACGACGACGGCCGCCTGCTCGTGACGGCGATCGGCAGCTACTCGATCTTCCCCGCGCGCGGCCGGCCGCCGGTCACGCCGATCCCCGAGGGGGCGCACGAGCCGCGGTGACCGTTGCAGCGCTCACGATCGCCGGCTCGGACTCCGGCGGCGGCGCGGGCATCCAGGCCGACCTCAAGGCGTTCGCGCGCTGCGGCGTGCACGGCGCCTGCGCGATCACCGCGATCACCGCGCAGAGCACCGTCGGCGTGAGCGCGATCCAGGCGCTCCCGCCCGAGCTGATCCTCGAGCAGGTGCGCACCGTCACCGCGGACATCGAGATCGCAGCGGTGAAGGTGGGGATGCTCGCCGACGTGCGCGTGATCGAAGCGGTTGCGAGGGCTCTGTCGGAGCTGCCGCGCGCGACCCCTGTGGTGGTGGACCCCGTGATGGTCGCGGAGTCCGGCGCGCGCCTGCTCGCCGCCGAGGCCGCCGACGCCCTCGTGTCCCAGATCCTGCCCCGCGCGGACGTGCTCACGCCGAACCTCCCGGAGGCGCGCGCGCTCGCGGGTTCCGATGCGGGCGCCGGCGCCGACGCCGAGCCGGCCGAGGCCGAGCAGCTCGCCCGCGCGGTGCTCGCGCTGGGCCCCCGGGCGGTGGTGCTGACCGGCGGGCATCGCAGCCGCGTGGTCGACCTCCTCGTGCAGGACGGCGTGGGCGCGGCGGTGACGATCGAGGGCGAGCGCCATCCCGACGGGGCGGCGCACGGGTCGGGCTGCACGCACTCCTCCGCGCTCGCCGCGCAGCTCGCGCTCGGCGCGAGCGTGCCGGAGGCGGCCAGGGCGGCGCGCGCGCTCGCCTCGAGCGCGATCCGCGACGGGCTTCGCGAGATCGGGGCCGGGGCGGGGCCGGTGGACGCGATCGGCCTGCGCCGGATGCGCGAGTACCCGTTCTGAGGAGGCGGGCGTTTGTCATAATCCACCGCGATGAGGCTCCTTCGCATGAAGCCCGGTCATGGCGAGATCGTGCTCGCGGAGGGCGACGTGGACGTCCCGGAGCAGGAGGCCGAGCTGATCGCCGCGTTCCGCCGCGAGCTCGATGCGGGAATGTGGGCCGCGGTGCCAACGCAGGCGCCCGGCGGCCGCCGGGAGGCGGAGCTCGTCAAGAGCTTCGCGGAGGTGCCTCGCGACGCCGAGCGCGTGATCTTCTTCCCGCGCGCCGCCGGCGGCGCGGGTCGCTGACCGGAATGCTGCTGGCGCTCGCCACCGCGGCGATCGTGCTGGTGGTGCTCGTGTGGGAGCTCGCCCGTCCCCGGCTGTCGGAGGAGTACGCGAGCAGGCGCGAGCTGCGCGCGCGCCGGCGCCTCATGCGCCTCGACGCCGAGCCGTTCGACCCGGGTCGTGAACGCCGCGCCGAGCAGCGCGCGCGCGAGCTGCTGCGCTCCTGCGTGGAGGAGCAGGACTGGGA
Organism: Solirubrobacteraceae bacterium; assembly: GCA_025934395.1. Lineage (GTDB taxonomy): Bacteria > Actinomycetota > Thermoleophilia > Solirubrobacterales > Solirubrobacteraceae > Palsa-744. The sequence continues at coordinate 65,929 of JAICYC010000004.1, forward strand.
GATGTACAGGGACCTCGGCTTCCTGCGCGTCTGGGGTGCGCCGTCCCCGGAGCATCCTCGCTACGCGTACCTGATCTACCCGCACAAGCCGCTCGTGGCCTTCGTCGCCGAGACGGGCGAGCTGCTGAGCGAGTACTGCGTGGCGTTCCCCGACGACACCCGCCCGTACGGGAGCGCGCGCCTTCCCGATGCCGACGACGTGCTCGCGAAGTGGATGGCGCTCGCCGCCGACGAGCGCGGGCTGATCGCAGAGGCGAACATGCACCTGCCGGGCCGCCAGGTCGATCCCGACCGTGTCCGCAACGACCTCGCGCGGCTCGCCGCCTGGGAGCGCGCCCGCGAGGGGCGCAGCGCACCTCCCCGCGCCGGCATCGCGCCGGACGCGCGCGCCCACGTCACCCACGGTGCCCACGGGATGCGGGCAGCGTGAGCGCAGCGGTCGGGTTCGACGTCAAGCACCGCAGCAGGGCCCTCACCGAGGGGGTCGAGCGTGCTGCGGCGCGGTCCTACCTGCACGGCGTCGGCTACTCGGCGGAGGACCTAGCGAAGCCGATCGTGGGCGTGGCGCACTCGTGGATCGAGACGATGCCGTGCAACTTCAACAACCGCGTGCTCGCGGCGAAGGTCAAGGAGGGCATCCGCGCCGCGGGCGGCACGCCGATGGAGCTCAACACGATCGCGATCTCCGACGGGATCACGATGGGCACCGCGGGGATGCGTGCGTCGCTGGTCTCGCGCGAGCTGATCGCCGACTCGATCGAGCTCGTGGCGAGCGCGCACCACTTCGACGCGCTCGTGACGATCAGCGGCTGCGACAAGACGATCCCGGGCGCCGTGATGGCGCTCGCGCGCCTGAACATCCCGGGCCTGATGCTGTATGGCGGATCGATCCGGCCGGGACACTTCAAGGGCGAGGAGGTCACGATCCAGCAGGTGTTCGAGGGCGTCGGCGAGCTCGCCGCGGGCAAGATCACCGAGGAGGAGCTGCACGAACTCGAGGAGGCGGCATCGCCGGGGGCGGGGGCGTGCGGGGGCCAGTTCACGGCCAACACGATGGCGATGGCGTTCGAGGCGCTCGGGATCTCGCCCGCGGGCAGCGCGATGGTGCCCGCCGAGGACGGGCGCAAGCTCGAGGTGGCGCGGCAGTGCGGTGAGCTGGTGATGGACGTGCTCCGCCGCGGGGCGCTCCCGAGCGACGTGATCACCAAGCCTGCGTTCGAGAACGCGAGCGCGGCCGCCGCGACCAGCGGCGGCTCGACCAACGTGGTGCTCCACCTGCTCGCGGTCGCACGCGAAATCGGCGTGCCGCTGGAGATCGACGAGTTCGAGGCGATCTCCGAGCGCACGCCGCTGCTGTGCGACCTGCAGCCCGGGGGTCGGTACGTCGCCACCGATCTCTACGAGGCCGGCGGCGTCCCGCTCGTGCTCGATCGTCTCCTGGAGGCGGGGATCCTGCACGGGGACGCGCTCACCGTCACCGGGCGCACGATCGGCGAGCATGCGCGCGAGGCCGAAGAGGCCCCCGGCCAGCCCGTCGTGCGGCCGCTGTCGAAGCCCATCAAAGCGACCGGGGGGTTCGCGATCCTGCGCGGGAACCTCGCGCCGGACGGGTGCGTGGTGAAGCTCTCGGGCCACGAGCGGCGCAAACACACCGGACCGGCGCGGGTGTTCGACGGCGAGGAGGCCGCCATGGCAGCGGTGCTCGCGCACGAGATCGGTGCGGGCGACGTGGTGGTGATCCGCGGCGAGGGACCCGCGGGGGGCCCCGGGATGCGGGAGATGCTCGCAGTCACCGCGGCGATCGTGGGCGAGGGGATCAGCGAGGACGTCGCGCTGATCACCGACGGCCGCTTCTCTGGCGCGAGCCGCGGATTCATGGTCGGGCACATTGCCCCGGAGTCGGTGCGCGGCGGCCCGATCGCGGCGGTTCGCGAGGGCGATGAGATCACCATCGACGCCGATGCCCGGCGGCTGGACGTGGCGCTCTCCGACGAGGAGATCGCCGTGCGCATCGGCAGCTACGAGCCGCCGCCGCGCGCCGAGGACCGTGTCGAGGTCGCGATCGCCAAGTACGCGAAGCTCGTGGGCAGCGCCGCAGAGGGCGCGATCGCGCGCTGAGCGGCGAGGCCGTCGCACCGACCCCGCGCTCGCCGGCGCCCGCCCGCACGCGAAGGCTCAGCGCGCGAGGAACTGCGCGAGCAGCTCGTTGAACGCGGACGGGCGCTCGAGCATCGCGACGTGACCGGTGTCTGCGAACACGACCAGCTGCGAGTCGGGGATCAGCTCGTCGAACACCGCAGCGTCGCGCGCGCCGATCAACAGGTCGTTCTCACCCCACACGATCAGGGTGGGGCACGCGATCCTGGGCAGCCGCTCCCGGATCTCGTAGCCGTGCAGCGCTTCCAGCGCGGAGAGGAAGCCGGGCTTGCCGGCGCCGCGAAGCTGTTCGGCCGCGAGCGGGGCCGGCAGCCGCGCAGGGTGGCGGGCGACCACCGACATCAGCGCCGTGCGCAGCCGCGGGCGGCGCGTGGCGGCGTCCGAGCGCGCCGCGAGCCACGCTGCGGTCATCGCGGTCACGCGATCCACGCGCCGCAGGAACGGGAGCGCGCGGCCCGTGCGCGGATCGGCGTGCGTGGAGATGCCCGCTGCGGACACCAGGACGAGCGATGACACGCGCTCGGGGACCGCGATCGCAAGCTCCGCAGCGATGAAGCCGCCCATGGAGTTGCCCACGACCGCCGCCGCAGGCATGCCGAGCTCGTCGAGCAGGCTGTCGAGCAGGCCTGCGTAGCCTGCGATCGAGACGTCCTGCGGCGGCATCGGCGAGTGGCCGAACCCGGGCAGGTCCATCGCGACCACCGTGTGGTCACGCGCGAACACCGGGAGCTGCTCCAGCCAGTTCTGCCAGGAGCCCGACAGCCCGTGCACGAACACCAGCGGCGGTCCCTCGCCCAGCGTGATCGTGTTCACGGGCGTGCCGTCGGCGACCACCCAGCGCTGGTGCTCGCGCCAGTCGACGTCGATCCACGCCGATCGGCCCTGCGGCCCGTAGGTGCCGGCGTCCACCACGCGCGGGTGAGCTCTCGCCGGTGCGTCGCTGGCCATCCGTCGAATCTAGCCCACAGGCGGCGCGGGCGCGCCGCGGGCGCGCAGCGGGTTCCTATCCTGCTCGTGGGAGTTGCGACGGCGCAGCCGCGTGTGCGCGGCCGGCAGGCGGCGGCGCACGTGCGGCGAATCAACAGGAATGGGTGCACGGAGGGGGCGCAGCAGCCGGTGATGGGCGCGGAGGCGCAGGAGGGCAGCGAGGAGCAGGAGGGCCGCCGAGACGGCCGTCCGCCGCTGGCCGGCGTGTGGGAGGCCGCACTGGCGACGCTCGCGGCCGACCTGCGGCGCCGTGACGCAGCCGCGCGCACCCGCCGCGCCTACGAGCTGGACGCCTCACAGTTCGCGTCGTGGGCGCAGCGCGCGGCGCTGGAGCCCGCCTCCGTGGGTGCCCGCGACGTCCGCCGCTACGTGGCCTCGCTCACCGAGCAGGGCCTCGCGCCGGCCAGCTCCGCCCGCAAGCTCGCGGCGCTGCGGGCCCTGTTCGCCAGCCAGCGGGAGCACGGCGCGATCGCTGAGAACCCCGCGGACCTCGTGTCCTCGCCGCGACGCGGCAGCCCGCTGCCGCGGGTGCTCAGCGCGCGCGAGGCTGGACGTCTGCTCGATGGCATCCCCGCCTCGGACCCGCTGGCGCTGCGCGACCGCGCGATGTTCGAGCTCGCCTACGGGTGCGGGCTGCGGGCCGAGGAGATCGTCACGCTCACGCTCGAGGCGATCGAGCACGACGCCGAGCAGGTGCGCGTCGAGGGCAAGGGACGAAAGACGCGGCTCGTGCCGGTCGGCGAGCACGCGCTCGCCGCTGTGGACGCCTATGTGCAGCGCGCGCGCGGCGCGCTGCTCGCGGCGCGGGCGAGCTGGGAACCCCCGGCGGGCGATCCGGGCGTGCTGTTCCTCAGCCGCAGCGGCCGCCCGCTCGGCACCGGCGATGTGCGGCGCCGCCTGGCGCGCTGGACCCGCAGGGCCGGGATCGACGGCGTCTCACCCCACGCGCTGCGCCACAGCTTCGCCACACATCTGCTCGACGGAGGCGCCGATCTGCGCAGCATCCAGGAGATGCTCGGACACGCCAGTGTCTCCAGCACACAGATATACACTCGGGTAGAGTCCGCGAGGCTCAGAAGCGCCTACGCGCGCAGTCATCCTCGGGCCTGAATCCGGGAAAGGAACACCCTGGAGACGAACGTCAAACCGATCGAGCTGCGCGAACTCTGGCGCCGGTACAAGACCGAGGGCGATCAGAGCGTGCGCGAGCGCCTCGTGGTGGCCTACTCGCCGTTGGTGAAGTACGTGGCCGGCCGCACCGCCGCCGGGCTCCCGCCCCACGTCGAGGAGGCGGACCTGATCTCCTACGGCCTCGTCGGCCTGATCTCCGCGATCGAGCGCTTCGACCTCTCGCGGGACATCAAGTTCGAGACCTACGCGATCATGCGCATCAAGGGCGCGATCATCGACGAGCTCCGCTCGCTCGACTGGGTGCCGCGCAGCGTGCGCGCGCGGGCGCGAGAGGTGGAGCGCGCCAACGCGAAGCTGGAGCACACCCTCCAGCGGGCTCCCACCGACCAGGAGATCGCAAACGAGATGGGGATCACCGTCGACGAACTCAACGACTCGCTGCTCGCGATCTCGCACTCCTCGATCGTCGCGCTGGACGAGCTGTGGAGCGTGTCCGACTCGAGCGGCGACCAGGTGTCGCTGATGGACACGATCGAGGATCCCGGCGCGCCGGACCCGGCCAAGGCGCTCGACGTCGGGGACCTGAAGGACCGGATCGCCGACTCGATCGCGAAGCTCCCGGAGCGCGAGAAGCTCGTGATCGCCCTCTACTACTACGAGAACCTGACGCTTCGCGAGATCGGCGAGGTGCTCGGCGTGACCGAGTCGCGCGTGTCGCAGATGCACACGAAGGCCGTGCTCCGGCTGCGCTCGCGCATGCAGGAGGAGAGCTTCGACGACTGATTGGCCGTACGGCTAGACCGCGGCGATTCCCGGCGGTATGGTGCTCCCCACCCGGAGAAGAGGAGCTCACATGCACGCAGCGGACCGCATTCGCAACGTCGCACTGGTCGGCCATCGAGGGTCGGGGAAGACCTCGCTGCACGAGGCGCTCCTGTTCGAGGCCGGCACGGTCACGCGTCTCGGATCCGTTCCCGACAAGAGCACCGTGTCGGACTCCGACCCGGATGAGCAGGCTCGCCAGATGTCGATCTCGGCGACGCTCAGCCCGCTGATCTGGCACGACCGCAAGATCAACCTGCTCGACACCCCGGGTGAGCCCAGCTTCATCGCCGACGCGCTCGGCGCGATGCGCGTGTGCGAGTCCGCCGTGTTCGTGATCAACGGCGTGATGGGGGTGGAGGTGACCGCTTCGCGCCTGTGGGCGCGCGCCGCGGAGCTGGACATCGCGCGCATGATCTACGTGAACATGCTCGACCGCGAGCGCGCCGACTTCTTCCGCACGCTCGACGGGCTCAAGCGCGCCTTCGGCCAGCACGTCGTCGCAACCGAGATCCCGATCGGCACCGAGCACGAGATCGAAGGCGTGATCGACCTCGTCGACATGAAGGCCTTCCGCTCGCAGTCCACCGCCGAGCGTGGCGCCGCCGAGGAGATCCCGATCCCCGACGGGCTCGCGGACGTCGCGCAGGAATACCGCGAGAAGCTCATGGACGAGGTCTCCGAAGTCTCCGACTCGCTGATGGAGCGCTACCTCGAGGGCGAGGAGATCTCACACGAGGAGATCGTCGACGCGCTCAAGGAGGGCACCAACCACGGCCGCATCTTCCCCGTGGTCTGCGGCGTGGCCACCCGCAATCTCGGCACCACCCGCCTGCTCGACGCGATCGTGGAGGACCTCCCCTCGCCGGTCAAGCACGGCTCGCTGCAGGTGGGCGACGTGGAGCTCACCGCCACGCCCGAGGAGCCGCTGTTCGCGTACGTCTTCAAGACCCGTGCCGACCCGTTCGCGGGCCGCATCAACCTGATCCGCGTCTACCAGGGCGCGATGCGCGCCGACAGCCAGGTCCTCAACACCCGTGCCCACGTCAAGGAGCGCATCGGGCAGCTGGTGACGTTCAACGGCAAGGAGACCGAGCACGTGCAGGAGTTCGGGCCGGGGGACATAGGCGCGGTCGCCAAGCTCAAGGAGACGCGGGCGGGGGACTGGCTCGCGTTCCGCGACGAGCCGATCGAGATGCCGCGTCCGAAGCTGCCCGCGCCGGTGATGGCGTTCGCCGTGGAGCCCAAGAGCCGCGGGGACGAGGAGAAGGTGCTCTCCTCGCTTCGTCGCCTGCAGGAGGAGGACCCCACGATCGACCTGCACCGCGACCAGCAGACGGGGGAGCAGATCGTCGCCGGGCTCTCCCAGGTCCACGTCGAAGTGATCGTCGACCGGCTGCGCGACCGCTTCGGCGTCGAGGTCACACTCAAGCCACCGCGCGTGCCGTACCGCGAGACGATCCGCGCGAGCGCGCCCGGGCACGGCCGCCACAAGAAGCAGTCCGGTGGCCGCGGGCAGTTCGGCGACTGCCACATCGAGATCGAGCCTCTCGCGGACGGCACGGACCGCGGCGGCTTCGAGTTCGTCGACGCGATCAAGGGCGGCGTGATCCCGAGCTCGTTCATCCCGGCCGTCGAGAAGGGCGTGCGGGAAGCAATGGAAAGCGGCGTGGTCGCCGGCTACCCGGTGCAGGGGGTGCGCGTGCGCCTGCACGACGGCCAGTACCACTCCGTCGACTCGTCGGAGATCGCCTTCAAGCTCGCCGGGGTCCAGGCGATGAAGCAGGCTCTCGAGCAGGCCTCGCCGGTGCTGCTGGAGCCGATCATGCTCGTCACCCTGTCGGTGCCCGAGGCGAGCGTCGGCGACGTGATCGGCGACCTCAACAGCCGCCGCGGGCGCCCCCAGGGGATGGAGCCCTCGGGCGCGATGACCGAGATCAAGGCCGAGGTGCCGATGGCGGAGATGCTCACCTACGCCCCCGACCTGCGCTCCATCACCCAGGGCCAGGGCGACTACACCCTCGAGTTCCTGCGCTACGAGGAGGTGCCCGGGCACCTCGCCCAGAAGGTCGTCGCGGCCGCTTCCGAGGAGCGCGAGGCTGCGCACGCCTGAGCGCGGCCGCCGCCCTCTCGGCGGAGGCCGCTCAGCCGCTGCGCACACGCCGGGCAGCGGCCCAGCTGCGTTCCTGGCTACCCTGGTGGGCCGATGAGCACCCGCACGATCGTGACCTCCCAGCCCGACGTGGCCTGCGACGTATGCGAGCGCCGCCTGCTGCGCGGCGAGCAGCCCGACGCGTTCATCGCCGCCGGCCGGCGGCTGATCGTCTGCGAGCTGTGCGTCCCGCGCGCCGTCCACGAGGGCTGGATGCGCGAGACCGACACGCCAGCGATCGAGCTGCCGCCCGGCCGCCCGCGGCGCGGGCGCACCCTGCTCGACCGCTTGTGGCAGGTCGCCCGGGCCCCCGCGGAGCAGATGCCCGGCGCCGAGGCGCCGGTCGAGCCCTACGAGCAGCAGGTCGAGGCGCGCTCCGAGGGCGCCGGGTCGCCCGCCCGCCCGGGGCGCACGCGCGGCACGCACGCTCCACCGTCGCCCGCGGACGCCGACTGGCTGCAGCCCGACGGCGGCGAGGGATCCTACGCCGAGCTCGCCGTGGCGGAGTTCAACGCGAGCGAGTTCCCGCGACGTGTCGCGGGGGTGGCGCGCTCTCTGGGCCCGCCGGAGGTCACCGTGCGCAGCGCCGAACACCTCAGCAGCGTCGTCGTGATCGTGGTCGCCTGGGAGCTGTGCTGGTACCGCTACGAGGTCGACCTCAGCGAATCGCCCGCCACGGTGCGGGTGCTCGAGCAGGGGACCGAGCTGAGCGAGCTGCGCCACGACGACCGGCACGCCAACGCGCTCGCCGACGACGAGGGAGCGCTCGTGATCGCCGCCGGCGCGCTGTAGGCAGCCGCGCTCGCAGCACTTGCGGATTCGGCACGGCCCGGTACCCTTTGCAGACGATGATCTACTGCGTGGTACCGAAGGCGATGGCAGACACGCTCTACCCGACGATGGTGGAGCACTACAAGGACGACGAGAACGTCACCGTGATCGTCGATCGGCGCGAGTTCGACCGGCGCGCGCGCCGTGGCCGCAGCGAGCTGCCCGACGCCGTCGCCCAGCGGCGGATCGTGCGTGACCGTCGCCGCGCGCGGGTCGCAGGCGACCTGCTGCCGCTCGCCAACGGCTGATCCCGCGCCGCGCGGGAGTGTCGGGGGCCGACCGCGAGAGCCGTCGCCGCCGCGCTGCATAATCCCGCCGCGATGAAGCTTGTGGTCAACGTCGACGGCGGCGCGCGCGGCAACCCGGGGCCCGCCGCCGCCGCATGCGTGGTGAGGGACACCGACGGCCACGTGCTGGTGGAGGACTCCGAGTTGCTCGGCAGCGTCACCAACAACGTCGCCGAGTACCGCGCGCTGCTGCTCGGGCTCGCGCGCGCCCGCGAGCTGGGCGCCGACGAGGTCGAGGTGCTCGGCGACTCCGAGCTCGTCGTCAAGCAGGTGCAGGGCGTCTACAAGGTGCGCCACGCCGCGATGCGACCGCTGCACGCCGAAGCGCTCGCCGCGCTGCGCAGCTTCTCCAGCTGGAGCATCCGCGCCGTGCCCCGCGCACAGAACGCCGACGCGGACGCCCTGGTCAACCAGGCACTCGACGCGGCCTAACCGCTCCGCGCCGCGTCCACGGCCCCCTAGTGGAGTCCGCGTGCTGAGCGGGCGATTGCGAGCATCTGCTGGTTGGTGAGGTCCTCGAGGAGGGTGTTGGTCACCCAGTAGAGGACCTTGGCGCTGCGCCAGCCGATCGCGTGGATGTGCGATCCGTCGTCGACCACGAGGTAGCGCCGGCCGTTGATCAGACGGGAGTGCGAGTGGGCGAACAGCGGCGGGTTGAGCCAGTTGGTGCCCTCGAAGTCGTAGTAGCCGCCGATCGTGTTGTCGCGCCAGACCACCACGTAGGCCCAGTGCTTGCGCTTGCTCTGGTCGGGCAGGACATAGGAGCGCACTTCCTGCTGCTCGGCCGAGCCCGTCTGGAGGGTGGGGTAGAGCACGCGGAACGGCAGGCTCGTGGAGGCTTTGACCGCTTCGTTCTCGCCCGCCTGCGTGGTCGGGTACAGCCCGAAGGGGTGCGCTGGTGCGGCCGCGTGGGAGGCGTGCTTGCCGTGGTGGCGGGTCTTGGCCGGCGCGGCGGGCACCTGCAGCTGTTCGTGGCCGTTCAGGAACGTGTCGAGCGTCTTCGAGTTGAGCGCCGGGGTGGAGGTCACGTACGAGCCGCCGCCGAGCTGCGCGTTCACGCTCGAGGTGAGGAACTTCACCTGCCGCAGCGGCTTGGACTGCGAGAACACGATCAGCTTCGCGAGCTTGACCAGTTCCGGTCCTTCGCGAGCCACGGTGCTCTTGATCGCTTTGCCGACCGCTTTCGCGACGGTGTGGATCTGCCCGAGGATGTCTTCGAGGCTTTTCGCGGACACCTGCTCGCGCAGGTTGCGGATGAAGTCCTGCTGGCGGGCGACCCGCACGAAGTCGGAGTCGGTGTGGCGGTAGCGCACGTAGTTGAGCGCGTTTTCGTAGCAGAGCTTCTGGTAGCCGGGGTACAGGTTGATGCTCGTGTAGTCCGTTTCGGTCGTCCCGACGTTGAGGTTGTAGTAGTGGTGGTCCACGTTGACGTACACGCATCCGAGCGTGTCGACCACCTGGATGAACCCCCTGAAGTTCACGTCCACGATCGCGTTGAGCTTCAGTTCGGGGAAGACTTCTTTCTCGATCGTCTCCGCCGCTGCGAGCATCGCGCCGCGCGTGCCGCCGGCCTTGAACCCGTACGTGTACGCGGCGTTGATCTTTTCGTGCTCGTACACCGTGCCGTTGGCGAGGTGGATGTTCACGAGCAGATCGCGCGGGATCGAGAGCACCGAGGTCTGCCCCTGGCTCGGGTCGAAGCGGACCAGCAGGATCGTGTCGCTGTGCGCCGGGTCGGACTTGTCGTAGATGTCCTTGGAGTGTTCGCGGCGGTCGGAGCCGAGGATCAGGAACGTCTCCGGCCCGCCGGAGTATTCGGGCGTGACGAGCCCCTTGGGCGCGTTGATGTGCGAGGACGCCGGGAGCACCTCTTCGGCGAGCTCGTCGACTTCGTTCTGCGCGATCGTCGCCGTGGCGCCGGCGGCCAGCGCGACGATCGCCACCGCCGCCACGAGAAAGCGCTTCCACATCCCCCACCACAGCCGTGGCGGGCGATCCTCGTTGATCGTGTTCATGAGACGCAGTGCATACAGGCCCAGAGCAGCGCCGAGCCCCCCGGCGACGCGCTGCCGCCTAGCGTAGCGAGCGGCCCGGCGCGCGGGCGCCGCGCGCGCGGCTACCCTCGCAGGCGATGCTGAGCCCCCGAAACCGCGAGCTTCTCGGGCTGGTCCCCGCTGCGGTGCTCGTGATCGCGGGCTTCACGGCGATCTTCATCCAGTCCGAACAGAACGCGCCCGGCGCGTCGACCAACGTCACGCTCAACCACGCCTCCAGCGCGTCGCTGACCTACGGCGCGCTGTTCCTCGCGCTGTGCCTGGCCGGCCACATGGTGATCCGGCGCGCGCTCCCGCACGCCGATCCGTACCTGTTCCCGCTGGTCGCGGTGCTCACGAGCGTGGGGATCGTGATGGTCTACCGGATCGAACCGAGCCTCGCCGGCCAGCAGGCCACCTGGATGGTCGTCGGCCTGGCGCTGTTCGCCGCGACGATCCTCGCGCTGCGCCGTACGGGGGTGGCGGTGCTCGAGCGCTACCGCTACACGATCGTCGCCGTGGCGATCGGGCTGACGGTCCTCCCCCGCCTGCCCGGGATCGGGCAGCAGGTCAACGGCGCCTACCTCGCCATCCACGTCGGCAGCGTCGCGTTCCAGCCGGCCGAGCTCGCGAAGATCGCGATCGTGATCTTCCTGGCGAGCTATCTGCGCGACAACCGCCAGATACTCGTCACCGCCGGCCGCCGCGTGCTCGGCGTGACGGTCCCGCCGATGAAGCAGTTCGGCCCGATGCTGATCATCTGGGGGGCGGCGATGGCGACGCTGCTCATCACGCGGGAGCTCGGCACCTCGCTGATGTTCTTCGGGGCGTTCCTGGCGCTGCTCTACGTCGCCACCGGGAGGCTCTCGTTCCCGCTGATCGGGCTCATGCTGTTCGCGCTCGGTGCGTGGTACGTCGCCGGCCACGTCAGCCATGTGCACGCGCGCGTGGAAGCCTGGGAGCACCCGTTCAAGCCGAGCCTCTACAACCGCGAAGTCGGCGGGAGCTACCAGCTCGCGCAGTCGCTGTTCGCGCAGGCCGACGGCGGCCTCGGCGGGCGTGGGTTCGACCAGTCGCTGCTGCGTGGCGCGCACCACGGTGCCCCGATCCTGCCCGTCCCGGAAAGCGACATGATCTATGCGGTGATCGTCAACGAGCTCGGGCTCGCCGGCGCCGCGGGGCTGCTCGGCGTATACCTGATGCTCGTCGCCCGCGGGCTGAAGACCGCCGTGCTCGCGCGCGACTCCTTCTCGAAGCTGCTCGCCACGGGGCTGTCGTTCATCCTCGCTCTGCAGGTGTTCGTGATCGTCGGCGGCGTCACGCGCGTGATCCCCCTCACCGGCGTGACGCTCCCGTTCGTCGCCTACGGCGGCTCCTCGGTGGTGATGAACTTCGTGCTCGTCGCGCTGCTGCTCGTGGTCTCCGAGCGCTCGCGCGCGCCGTACTCGAGCCAGCGGCGCCGCTAGCCGCGCGGGCGCAGCGCGCGATGCCGAGCCGGCGAGCCCGCAGCCCGCGCGGGCGCGCCCTGGCGAGCGCAGGTGCGCGCGCGCCGCCGTCGAAAGGTTCTCGACCGATGACCCCGCCTGCGAACGCCGACCCGTTCGACCGCCCTGCGCTGCGCGCCGCGCGCGAAGACGAGGAGATCCTCGCGCTCCGCGCCGGTGGCGCGCAAGATCCCGCGCTGCGCGCGGCCCGCAACCCATGGCTCGCACGCGTGCGCCACGCGCTGGACGAGGACCTGTTCGTGCTGCACGTGCAGCCGATCCTCTCGCTGCGCGAGAACGCCGTCACCCACCACGAGGTGCTGCTGCGCCTGGCGGACGGCCCGCACGGCACGCTCGTCACCCCCGACCGCTTCCTGCCCGCCGCCGAGCGAGGGGGCCTGATCGGCGAGATCGACCGCATGGTGCTGGGCAAGGCGGCCGCGCTGCTCGCCACCGTGCAGCGCGCGCACGGGCTGGCGCAGCGGATCAGCGTGAACGTCTCCGCGCTGTCGATCACCGACGGCGCGCTGCTCGCCGAGCTGGACCGCGCGCTCGCGCGCCACGGCGCGGACCCGTGCGGGCTGATCCTCGAGGTCACCGAGACCGCTGCGATCTCCGACATGGACGCCGCGGCCGCGTTCTGCGCACAGGCGGAGCGGCTCGGCTGTGCGATCGCGCTCGACGACTTCGGCGCGGGCTTCGGGTCCTTCCAGTACCTCAAGCGCCTGCCGTTCACCTACCTGAAGATCGACGGCGAGTTCATCCGCGCGCTTCCCAGCTCGCGGATCGACCAGCTGCTCGTGAAGGCGCTCGTGGGCATCGTCTCGGGGATCGGGCGGCTGACCGTCGCCGAGTTCGTCGGTGACGAAACCACCCTGGAGATGCTGCGCAGCTACGGCGTGGACTTCGCGCAGGGCTACGCGATCGGCCGGCCCGCGGCGATCCCCGCCGCGTACCTCTGAGCGGCGGCGAGCGGCAGGCGCCGTCAGCTGCGGGTGGCGCCCGGCCGGGGGAACTGGCCGCCCATCGCCGCGTCCCACGCGCGGTCGCCCATCAGCCGGCGCGTGTTGATCATCAGCTTCGCCGAGGGCGTCACCGTCACCCGGCTCGGCGCCCGCCCGCGCGAGATCGCGCGCTCGATCGCGCGCGCGACGCGCTCGGGCCCTCCGCCGAGCCGTTTCATCGGGCCGTCATAGGCGCCTTTGGTCAGCGCGCCCACGGAGGCGTTGAACGTCGCGTAGGGATCCTCGGCGGAGCCGTCGAGGTCGCCCATGCTCGCCGTGGCCGCCTCGCCGAACTCGGTCACGATCAGGCCCGGCTCGATCAGCACCACGTCGATCCCGAAGCCCTTCACCTCGAAGCGCAGGGCGTCGGAGAGCGCCTCGAGCGCGTACTTGGTCGCGTGGTAGCAGCCGCCTCCCGGGAACGTCAGGCGGCCGCCCATCGAGCCCACGTTCACGATCTTGCCCCAGCCCTGCTCGCGCATCCCCGGCAGGACCATCTGGGTGAGCGCGACGAGCCCGAACACGTTCGTCTCGAACTGCCGGCGGAAGGCGTCCATCGGCACCGTCTCGACCGCGCCGCTCTGGCTGTAGCCGGCGTTGTTGACGAGCACTCCCACGGCGCCCTCCGCCGCGATCACCGCGTCCACGGCGGCGCGCATCGATGCTTCGTCGGTGACGTCGAGCGCGAGCGTGTGCGCGCCGGCACGCGCGAGCTCGGAGAGCGTGTCGGGGCGCCGCGCGGTGGCGTACACGGTCCAGCCCGCATGCAGCAGCGTCGTCGCGGTCGCCTCGCCGATGCCCGACGAGCAGCCCGTTATCAGTACCGCTCTCGACCCCTCCGCCATCGCGCGCAGCATACATCGAGGTAGGCTGCGTCCATGACCACCATCTCGCCTGACACCCTTCCAGACGGCCTCAGCGCCGAGGCCCGTGACTTCATCTCGCAGTCGCACCGCCTGCTGATCGGCGACGCGCGCCCCGAGGCAGCCGACGGGCGCACGTTCACCACCATCGACCCCGCGACGGGGCAGGACATCGCCGACGTCGCGCTCGGCGGCGCCGAGGACGTCGATCGCGCCGTCGCGGCCGCTCGTGCGGCGTTCGAGGACGGGCCCTGGGCGACGATGCCCGCGTCCGGGCGCGAGAAGCTGATGAACGCCCTCGCACAGGCTCTCGAAGACCACGCGGCCGAGTTCGCGCAGATCGAGTCGCTGGACAACGGCAAGCCGGTCGGCCTCGCGCAGTTCGTGGACGTGGGCGGCGCGGTGGCGCACCTCCGCTACTTCGCCGGCTGGCCCACCAAGATCGAGGGCGCGGTGATCCCCGTGAACGCGCCCAACATGCTCACCTACACACGCCGCGAACCGGTGGGCGTGTGCGGGCAGATCGTGCCCTGGAACTTCCCGCTGCTGATGGCTGCCTGGAAGCTCGGCCCGGCGCTTGCGGCCGGCTGCACGATCGTCCTGAAGCCGGCCGAGCAGACCCCGCTCACCGCGCTGCGCATCGCCGAGCTCGCCCTGGAGGTCGGCTTCCCTCCCGGCGTGCTCAACGTCCTCACGGGCGACGGCACCACGGGTGCTGCGCTCGTCGACCACCCCGACGTCAACAAGATCGCGTTCACCGGCTCGACGGCGGTCGGGCGCGAGATCGGGTCCAAGGCCGGCCGCGCGCTCAAGCGCGTGACGCTGGAGCTCGGTGGCAAGTCGCCGAACGTGATCCTTCCCGACGCCGACATCGATGCGGCGGTGAAGGGCTCCTTCCAGGGGATCTACTTCAACTCCGGGCAGGCATGCAACGCGGGCTCGCGCCTGTTCGTGCCCGCAGACCGCTTCGACGAGGTGATGAGCCAGCTCGCCGCTGCGGCCGACGCCGCCAAGCTCGGCCCGGGTCTGGACCCGGAGACCCAGCTCGGGCCGCTCGTCTCCGCCGAGCAGCACGAGCGCGTGCTCGGCTACATCGATGCGGGTCGCGAGGAAGGCGCAGAGGTCGTCACGGGCGGCGACGCCGCACTCGGCGACACCGGCGGCTACTTCGTCTCGCCGACCCTGTTCAGCACCACGTCCGACGACCTGAGGATCTCGCGCGAGGAGATCTTCGGGCCGGTGCTCGTCGCCTCGCCCTATGACAGCCTCGACGAGGTCGCCGCCCGCGCCAACGCGGGCGAGTACGGGCTCGCCGCCGGCGTGTGGACGCGCGACGTCAGCAACGCCCACAAGCTCGCCGCGAAACTGCGCGCGGGGATGGTCTACGTGAACACCTGGGGCGCGGCCGACCCCGCCGCTCCGTTCGGCGGCTTCAAGGCGTCGGGCATCGGGCGCGAGCACGGACACGACGGGCTCGACGCCTACCTCGAGGCCAAGACGGTCTGGACAGCTCTGTGATCCACGCCTGTCCGTGAACGCGGTCGCTCACGGCGAGCGCGGGCTGCCCGGCATCCGCTCGACGCGCTGGGCGCCCGCGCTGGCCTCGCTGCTCGCGCTCGCGCTGCTGGCGGCCACCGTCGAGATCGTCCTCGACGGTGCCGTCGGGCACTCATCGCTGATCCCCAAATCGCCCGCGATCGCGGGCTGGCTGTCCGGCGTCGGCGAGCGCCTCGGCTTCCGCGTCTTCCTGATCGCGCTGCTCGTCTCGTGCGGCGCCTACGCGGGACTGCTCGCGATCGCCGCACGCACGCGCGGGCGAGGGGAGGCGGTGATCTCCCGGCGGGCCGCGATCGCGCTGATCGCCGCCCTGCACGTGATCGTCTTCGCCGGCCCGATCCTGCTCTCCACCGACGTCTTCAGCTACATCGCGTACGCGCGGATGGGCGTCGAACACGGCCTGAACCCGTACACGCACGGGCCCGCGTCGATCTCGCACGATCCGGTCTTCTACTACGTGGGCCACGTCTGGCGGCACACCGCGACCGCGTACGGCCCGCTGTACACGCTGATCAGCTATCCGCTCGCGCCGCTCGGGCTCGAGGGTGCGCTGTGGGGGATGAAGGTGATCGCGCTCGCCGCGAGCGCCGGGACGCTCGCGCTCACCTGGCGCTGCGCGCGGGATCGGGGCCTCGACCCCACGCTCGCGGTGCTGATCGTCGGCACCAACCCGCTGTACGTGATCTACGGCCTCGGCGGTGCGCACAACGACCTGCTGATGATGCTGCTGATGATGGTCGCGGTGAGCCTCACGCTCGGCTCGCTCGCCTCCTCGCGACGCGAAGCAGGCGCGGCGGCCACGATCGTCGCGGGGGCGCTCGTCAAGGCGACCGTCGCCGTGCTGCTGCCGTACATGCTGCTGGCGCGCAGGCGCGTCGCCCCGATCCTCGGCGCGATCGGCGCGATCCTCGCCGGCGCGCTCATCGCCTACCTCGCGTTCGGCAGCCACGGGGTCAACATCGTCTCCGCGCTGAACCGCGACGCGGCGTTCGTCTCCAGCGACAGCTTCGCCAACGAGATCGCCCACCTGTTCGGCGAGCCGGGCGTGTTCCCCGTCGACCACGACCTGCTCAAGGCGGGTCTCGTGATCGTCGCTCTGCACGTCGCGTGGCGCACCTGGCGCGGATACGACTGGGTCGCCGCCTCCGGCTGGACGCTGCTGGCGATCTCGGTCACGAGCACCTGGCTGCTCGCCTGGTACATCCTCTGGCCGCTCCCGCTCGCGGTCATATCCCGCGACCGCCGGCTGCTCGCGGCGACGCTCGCCGTGCAGGGGCTGTACGTGCTGCACCAGATCTCGCCGCTGCTGGCGCCGGTCCAATGAGCAGCGCCGCCCCCACCCGGCGGGCCGACCCGTTCTCCTCGCTGCCCGAGCCGCTGCGCCCGCTCGCGCAGGAGCCCGAGGACCGCCGGCGCACGAGCACCACGTGGCTGGTGGAGACGACGCTGCTCGTGCTCGTCGCGGTGCTGCTCGCCACCGCGACGATCCACGACGTTGCGCGCCAGACGGGCATCAACGATCGCCTGATCGCGGACCTCGCCACGTGGCGCGCCTACACCGGCCACCACTACAAGAACGTCGACATCGATCAGCAGCTGCTCGGGCCCTCGAGCGAACACGAGGTGGTGTGCGGGAACACGAGCCCGGGGCCGCCCAAACGCCGCACGCAGCTGTGCCTGGCCATCTGGGGTCCGGAGCACGGAGGCCGGCGAACGGTGCACGGCGGCTGGTACATCCCGCCCGGCTCCGAAGACCAGCGCGCCGACCGCTATGGCTGCTTCGGCGCAGGGGCCGAGGGTATCTGCAGGCGATGAGCGCCACCGCGAGCGTCGCGCCTGCGCGTGAAGCCGGGGCCGTGGGGCGTCGGCGTCTGCCTCGCTGGTGGCCACTGGGGGCGATCGTGATCGCCGGTGCGGCGCTGCGGCTGTCCACGCTGGGGCTGCAGAGCTTCTGGTACGACGAGGCGTTCACCCCCGTCCACGTGCTGCACCCGAGCCTCTTCTCCACGCTCAGCTCGATGGTGCACACCGAGAACTCCCCGCCGGTCTGGTACGTGCTCGAGTGGCTCGACTCGCGCGTGCTGGGGACGGGCGAGGTGGCGCTGCGGCTTCCCTCCGCGCTCGCCGGGATCGCGCTCTTGTGGGCCCTGTACGCGGTAGGTGACGAGCTCGCGGGCCGGCGCTGTGCGATCGCCGCCGCCGCGCTCGCAGCGGTGTGCCCCCTGTTCGTCTGGTACTCGCAGGAGGCGCGCGTGTACGCGCTGTTCGCGCTCACCAGCGCGGTCGCGCTGCTGTGCTTCCTGCGCGCGGAGCGCGACCCGACGCCGGGGCGCCTCGCAGCGTTCGCGGGGGCCGGTGCCCTCGCGCTCGCCACCCACTACTTCCAGGCGTTCATGCTGATCGGGATGGGCCTGTGGCTGTTGCGGCGCGAGCCGCTGCGGCGGCGGGCGCTGCCCCCGCTCGCCGCGATCGGCGCGGTGGCGCTCGCGCTCGTGCCGCTGCTGATCGCCCAGGGCGGCCACGGCACGCAATGGATCGGGCGCTGGCCGCTCGGCGAACGCCTCGCGGCGATCCCGCAGTACTACCTGCTGGGAACCTCGGGCGAACCGCTCGGCCACGGCATCGAGCTGCTCGTCGCGCTGCCGCTGCTGGCGTGTGCCGCGTTCGGCCTGTGGCGGCTCGCAGACCGCCCCACCGCCTCCGCGCGCGGCGAGGTCCCGGCGGGCGGCGCCGGCCCCGGCCCCGGCGGGCCCCCCGGGGCGGGGCGCAGCCCGGATGCTCCCGCGCGAACCCCCGAGGCCGCGGCCGCGCTGCTCACGCTGATCGCGGCGTGCGGCGTGCTGATCCCGATCGTCCTGATCGCCTTCGGGGGCGACTACCTCGCGCCGCGCAACCTGATCGGCGCGATGGTGCCGGTGACGGCGCTCGTGGCCGTGCTGGGCACGTCCCCGCAGGCGGGCCGCACGGGGGCGGGGCTGCTCGCCGCCGGCGTGGTCGCGTCGGCGGCGATCACGATCGACGTGAACCTCAGCCCGCGACTGCAGCGCGGCGACTGGCGCGGCGTGGCGGACGGGCTGCGCCGGAGCCCCGCGCCGCGCGCGCGTGCGATCACGACCGTCGAGCTCGGCGCGGCGCCACTCGAGTACTACCTCCGCGGCCTGCACAACCTCCACCGCGGCGCGAGCGTGCTCGTCAGCGAGATCGACGAGACCGGCTACGCGCCGCTGCGCCGCTCGGCGGGGGAGCCGCCTGCGCCGGGGTTCGCACTGCTCGAACGAGCCGACTCCGACGGCCTCATCACCTACCGCTTCGGGTCGTCCGTCCCGCGGCCGGTGACCGAGTCCGAGCTGCGCGCGCACGTGATCACGCGCGCCCACCCCGAGGTGCTGGTGCCCGCGGGCGATACGGTGCTGCGATGACTCGGGGTCACATGGATGCCATGTGTCTGCAAAAAGATCTAGCGTTCCGCCGATGAGCACCTCGACGATCGAGGCGCAGAGCGACATCACCGCCGCGGTTGCGAGCGCTCGCGACCACCTGCTCGCGCTCCAGGACGGGCGGGGTTGGTGGCGCGCGGAGCTGCAGACCAACGTGACGATGGACGCCGAGGACATCCTCCTGCGCGAGTTCCTGGGCGTGCGCGAGATCGAGCCGACCGAACGCTCCGCGGCGTGGATCCGCTCGCAGCAGCGCGAGGACGGGACCTGGGCGAACTTCCACGGCGGACCCGGCGATCTGTCCACGACGATCGAGTCCTACTGGGCGCTGCGGCTCGCGGGCGACCGGCCGGAGGATCCCCACATGGTGATCGCCGCCGACTTCATCCGCTCCCAGGGCGGCATCCCCCAGGCGCGCGTGTTCACCCATCTGTGGCTCGCGCTGTTCGGCCTGTGGTCGTGGGACGAGGTCCCCGCGCTGCCTCCCGAGGTGTCGCTGCTGCCCCGCTGGGTGCCGCTGAACGTCTACGACTTCGCGTGCTGGGCCCGGCAGACGATCGTGGCGCTGTCGATCGTCAAAGCGCACCGTCCGGTGCACGCGCTGCCGTTCGACCTGCAGGAGCTGATGGTCGACGGGCGCACCGCAGCCGAGCGCGCCACGCCGCGGCGCACGGTCTCGCGCCGCGGGATCGCGCTCGCCGTGCTCGACCGCGCGGTTCGCGTGTACGAGCGCCACCCGTTCGCGCCGCTGCGCCGGATCGCCCTCGCCCGCGCAGAGGCCTGGGTCGTCCGCCGCCAGGAGGCCGACGGGTCGTGGGGCGGGATCCAGCCGCCGTGGGTGTACTCGCTGATCGCGCTCCAGCTCCAGGGCTACCCGATCGACCACCCCGTGATGTGCCGGGGCCTGGAGGGCATCGAGACGTTCACGGTGGAGGACCAGGACGACGCCGCAGGCGTCGGCGCGCCGCAGGGCAGGAGCAGGCGGCTGGAAGCCTGTCAATCGCCCGTGTGGGACACGGCGCTCGCGATGGTCGCCCTGAGCGATGCCGGGCTGGACCACGGACACCCCGCGCTGCTCGCCGGAGCGCGATGGCTGCTCGGCGAGGAGGTCCTCGTCCGGGGCGACTGGGCGCAGGCGCGCCCGGCGCTGGCGCCGGGCGGGTGGGCGTTCGAGTTCGAGAACGTCAACTACCCCGACGTGGACGACACCGCCGAGGTCGTGCTCGCGCTCCTGCGCGTCGGGGCCGCGCGCTCCGTCGCCGGCGAGGACGGCGCGGTCGGGGCGCGTGAGCTGAGCGCCGCGATCGACCGCGGCGTCGCGTGGCTCGTGGGCATGCAGAGCTCCGGCGGCGGGTGGGGGGCGTTCGACGCCGACAACACCCGCACGCTCGTACGCGAGCTGCCGTTCCTAGATTTCGGCGAGGTGATCGACGAGCCGAGCGCAGACGTCACCGCCCACGCACTGGAGATGCTCGGCGCGCTCGGCCAGGGCGACTCCGCCGCGGCCGCCGCCGGCACGCGCTGGCTGCTCGATCAGCAGGAGGCCGGCGGCTCGTGGTACGGGCGCTGGGGCGTCAACCACGTCTACGGGACCGGTGCGGCCGTGCCCGCGCTCGTCGCGGTGGGCCTCGATCCAGCCGAGCCGCCGATCCGCCGCGCGGTGCGCTGGCTCGAACGCCACCAGAACACCGACGGCGGCTGGGGCGAGGACCCGCGCTCCTACGACGACCCCCTGTGGGTGGGGCGGGGCGAGAGCACCGCCTCGCAGACGGCCTGGGCGCTGCTCGCGCTGCACGCAGCGGGCGAGCGCGGCAGGGCGGTGGAGCGCGGCGTTGCGTGGCTCATCTCGCATCAGCGTGCCGACGGCACGTGGGACGAGCCGCAGTACACGGGCACCGGCTTCCCGAGCGACTACTACATCAACTACCACCTCTACCGCCTGAGCTTCCCGCTGATGGCGCTCGCGCGCTGCATGCACGCGCTCGAGCCGGGCGAGGGTGAGCAGCACGACGGGCGCGTGGCGCGCCGTCTGGCAGGCATCCGGGCCCGCTCGGGGTGAACGCCGTGGCGCACGAACCGCCCGGCGCGCCTGCCGCCGAGGCGGTGATGGCGCGCGCGGGGACCGAGAACTTCGCGGTGGCGAGCCGCCTGCTGCCGCGACGCGAGCGGGAGCAGCTGCTCGCCGTGTACGGCTTCGCACGGCTCGTGGACGAGCTCGGCGACGCGCCCCC
>JAICYC010000055.1 GCA_025934395.1 Solirubrobacteraceae bacterium
CGGCACCGTCAACCTGATCGTGCCCCGCGCGGTCTACGAGCGCCACCGGCTGCTCGCCCGCGCCGAGCCGCTGCTGCTCGCGCGCGGGCGCCTGGAGCGCACCACCGAGCCCGCCCCCGTGCACGCCGCCGGGTTCGACCCCGGGGAGCCGATCCGCCCGGTGATCAACGTGGTCGTGCGCGAGCTCGCACCGCTCGAACGCTTCCTGCCCGGCGGCATCGACGAGGCCGACGCCGACCTCTCCTCGCGCGTGCAGCTGCTGCGCGCCGACCACGCGCAGGCCGCTGCAGCGCAGGAGGCCGACGAGGAGCTGCAGGGCGTCGATGTGGGTTCGAGCATGCGTGCCGTCGCGCCGCCGATCCAGAGCTTCGCGTCGGGGCGCAGGCGCTGAGGCGCCCTCGATGAGCAGGCGCGGGCGAGCGCGGCTACGCTGGGCCGATCGCGCCCCTCGGCAACACCGGCCTCGACGTCTTCCCGCTGTGCCTCGGCGGCAACGTGTTCGGCTGGACGATCGACGAGCAGCGCTCCTTCGAGGTGCTCGACGCCTACGTGGCGGGGGGCGGGAACTTCATCGACACCGCTGACGTCTACGGGCGCCGCGGTCCCGAAGGTGCCGGCGCATCGGAGCGGATCATCGGGCGCTGGATGGCCGCCCGCGGCAACCGCGAGGAGATCGTGATCGCCACCAAGGTGGGGATGGCGGAGGGGGTGAGCGGCCTGTCAGCCGACACCATCTCCCGGGGACTCTCAGCTTCGCTGGAGCGCCTGCAGACCGACACGATCGACCTCTACTACGCCCACGTGGACGACCGGGACACGCCGCTGCGGGAGACGCTCGCGGCGTTTGCGAGCGAGATCGACTCCGGCCGCATCCGCTACGCCGCCGCCTCCAACTACAGCGCTGAGCGGCTCTCCGAGGCGCTGACGCTCGGGGAGGAGCCGGGTCTGGCCCGCTACGTGGCGCTGCAGCCGCACTACAACCTCGTCGAGCGCGACCACTACGAGGGCGAGCTGATGTCGGTGTGCGAAGCCGCCGGCGTTGCGTGCCTGCCGTACTTCGGGCTCGCGCGCGGGTTCCTCACGGGGAAGTACCGCCGCGGCGGGCCCCACGTCGACAGCCCGCGCGCCCAGGCTGTTCGGGATGCGTATCTCAACGACCGGGGCGTTGCCGTGCTCGACGCGCTCGATGCCGTCGCGGGCGAGACCGCCACCAGCGTCGCGTCGGTCGCGCTCGCGTGGCTGCGCTCCCAGCCCACGGTCCTCGCGCCGATCGCTAGCGCCACCTCGGTGGACCAGCTTCTGGATCTGCTGCCTGCCGCCACGCTCGAGCTGGGCGAAGCGCAGCTCGCCGCTCTCGCGGTGGCGAGCGGGACGCCGCGGCGCGGCGCCTAGCGCCTAGAGAGCCCTATCGGTTCGCCGCAGGAGCGCCCTCCGAGAACAGCAGCGGCTGCCCGTCTGGATCCAGCGCATGTACCCCCGCACCGTCGCGCTCGGCCCCGGGCAGGGCGTCCGCGAGCACGTCGAGCGCGCCTGCGCCCGGCAGCTCGAACTCCACCAGCGCCAGCCCCGGTTCCTCCGCGCCCGCGCGCGAGGCTCCCGCGCTCTGCCACGAGTTCACGGCGACGTGATGGTGGTAGCCGCCCGCTCCGAGGAACGCCGCGGAGGGGATCGCCGCCTCGAGCGCGAAGCCGAGCGAGTCGCGGTAGAAAGCGGTCGCGCGCGGGACGTCGGAGACCTTGATGTGCACGTGCCCCACGTGGGTTCCCGGTGCGATCTCGGGGTCGGGCGGGCCGTCGTCCTGGGCGAGCAGGTCCTCCACGTCGAGCGGCAGCGTCACCATCACGACGCCCTTTCCGTCCGCGGGGCGCTCCCACTGCTCGCGGGGGCGGTCCGCGTAGATCTCGATCCCGAGCCCGTCCGGGTCGTCCAGGTAGAGGGCCTCCGAGACGCCGTGGTCGGATGCGCCCGTGAAGCGCCACCCCGCGTCGATCACGCGTCGCACGGTCGCCGCGAGCGCCGCCCTCGACGGGTGCAGCCAGGCGACGTGGAACAGGCCCGTCCGGCGCGGATCGACCGCGTGCGGGCGCTCGATCGGGGTGAGCACGAGCGCCTCCTCGCCGGCCGCGCCGAGGCGCGTCCCGTCCTCGCTCGCCGAGAGCCCCAGGACGCGCTCGTAGAACTCCGCGCTCCGTGTCACGTCGCTCACCCCGAGCGTCACGGCGCCGATGCGCAGGGCCGGGTCGATCTCCCGCGCGCTCATCGCGGCGCCACCACGAGCGTCTGGAAGGCCCGTCCCACGGGTCCATGTTCGTCGTGGACGACGCTTTCCGCAAGCCCGCATCCGTCCGGCTGCAGCACGGTGCGCGCGTCCAGCCCGATCCACTCGCCGCGCGGCGCCCGGTGCAGCTGGATCGACAGGTCCGCGTTGATGAACACGTACCGGTCGAACGGGAGCGTGGCGCTGATGCCGTTGCCGAAGTCGCACGTCGCAGCGACGCGGGCAAGGGACGAGGCGGCCTCGCCGTCGAGCAGCGGGCGGGTGAGCCGCATCCACACCCGCGCGGGTCCCAACCCGCGGGGGTCGTCGACCGCACGCATCTCCATCGCGGTGCTTGCGAAGCTGCGCGCGTCCGAGCCGTCGAGCGCGAACCGGATCGGCTCGCCCGAGCCGGGACCCGGCATCGGCGCCTCCGCCGGCGCCCCCGCGGCCGCGTCGGGCAGCCCGTCAGGCACGCGTGCGACCCGAACCGCAGCGGCGCGGCACACGAGCCGGCCGTCCGCGCGCAGCTCCGCGCCGAGCTCCTGGACGCGGCGGCCGTCGCGCACCACCCGGACCTCGAGATCGAACGGGGCGAACGGCACCGGCCGCAGCAGCTCGAAGGTCAGGCGCGCGAAGCGCAGCTCCTCGCGCGGCTGGAAATGCTCGAACGCGCTCGTGATCAGCGCAGCGGGCGCGCCACCGTGCAGCGCACCCTCGTCCCATGGCCCGCGCGCGTGCTCGCTCGCCACCAGTGCCTGCCCGCCCGCCCCTGCGTGTCGAGGGTCGGTCGTGAACAGGCTCCCCCCGGCCGCGCTCACGCGGGCAGCGCCCCGGCGAACGCCGCCAGCCGGTCCGGGTCGCGCAGCGGCGGCCCGTGGCCGAAGCAGACGAGGCTCGGCCGCAGCGCCGCCAGGCGGCGCGCCGACTCGCGGTTGCGCGCCGGGTCGGGGGTGAAGATCTCGGGCGGCTCGTGCAGGCCGCGCACGCCCGTGCGCACGTTCATGTTGTTGAGCACGTCGCCGAGGATCAGCACGCGGTCGGACTCCCGCCAGTAGGCCACGTGGCCACGGGAGTGCCCCGGAACCTTTAGCACCTGGAAGCCCGCCACCTCGTCGCCCTCGACGAGCGCGCGCGTGACCGGGTGGGGGGGACCCGTCCAGTAGCGCGCCTGGAGGCGGTTCAGCCAGCCCGGAGCCTGCGAGCTCGAGATCGCACCGGGCGTCTCCATCGCGGGGACGTCTCCCTGCCCGCACCACAGCGGGATCTGCAGGCGCTCGCAGATCGCATGGCTCGAGCCCTGGTGGTCGGGATGGGCGTGGGTGAGCGCGTGGGCGGCGATCGTGCGTCCCGCGATCTGGCGCATGATGCGGCGCTCCCCCTGGCGCGTGGCAGCGTCGATCAGCACGTCGCCCACCAGGTAGACGTTGATCGCGTCCCGCGGGAACCCGCGCAGCTGGTAGACGCCCGCGGCGAGCTCCTTCATCGCGTCCTCCTGTCGATCGTCATGTCCGCGCCTGCTCCCACGTGTAGCCACGCACGGCGAAGTAGATGCCGAACACGCCCCAGAGCGCGATCACCGCGAGCGCATCGAGATGGCTGCCGAGGTCCGAGCCGGTGACCATCGCGCCCGAGAGCCCGTCGATCAGGGGCTTCAGCGGCAGCGCCTCGGCGATCGTCCGCAGGAATCCCGGGGCGCTGCTGGAGTCGAACACGAAGAACGACACCGCCACGACCGGCAGGAACACCGCGTTCACGTACGCCGCGGTCGACTCGAAGTTCGGGATCACGTGGGCGAACGCCACGCCGAGCGCAGCGAACGAGATCACGCCCACCACGACGAACACGACCAGCTCGATCCAGTGCAGCGGCCAATCGAGGCCGAACAGCGCGCGCCCCGCGACGACCACGATCGCGATCTGCAGCGCGGTGTTGGTGACCGCGTTGGCGGCCACCCCGCCGAAGTAGGAGCCCGCGGGCAGCGGCGCGCCGCGGATCCGCTTCAACACGCCGCGCTCCCGCAGGAACACGACGTTGTAGCCGAGGGCGGTGAACGTCGTCGACATCACGCTCATGCCCGCGATCGAGGGCACGAGCTTGTCGAGGTCGTGCTGGCTGCCCGAGAGGATCGCGCCCGCGCCCGCGAGGAACAGAAGCGGCAGCAGGAAGTTGAAGAACGCCGCGCTCGGGTTGCGCCAGAACATGCGCCGCTCCAGGCGGTACTGACGCCAGCCCAGCACCACCGCCTCAGGCATCGGCCGTCAGCTCCAGGTAGACGTCCTCGAGCGTGGGGCGGCCCACCGTGAGCTCGTGCAGGCGTTCGCCGCGCGCGAGCGCCTCGCTCGTCAGCTCGTGCAGCAGCGCGGTGGGGTCTTCGGTCTCGCGCTCCACCCGCGCTCCGTGGCCGTCGCGGTAGGCGACACGGTAGTGGGCTGCGCCCGGGCCGAGATCGCGCGGCGGCCCGATCGCGAGGATCCGGCCGTCCTTGATGATCGCCACGCGATCGGCGAGCGCCTGCGCCTCGTCGAGGTAGTGGGTGGTGAGCACGATCGTCTTGCCCAGGTCGCGCAGCGAGCGGATCGTCTCCCACGCTGCACGCCGCGCCTCGGGATCGAAGCCGGTGGTGGGCTCGTCCAGGAAGATCAGCTCCGGGTCGCCCACCAACGCGAGCGCGAAGTCCAGGCGCCGCAGCTGCCCCCCCGAGAGCGTACGGGCGCGCGCGTCGGCGCGGTCCCCGAGCCCCGCCAGCTCGATCACCTCCTCCACCTCGCGCGGGTGCGGGTACATCGCCGCCCAGTGGCGCAGCGCTTCGCGCGGCGTGATGTGGCTGTAGATCCCGCCCGACTGCAGCACGATCCCGATGCGACGACGCAGCTCGATCGGGCGCTGTGCGGGATCGAAGCCCAGCACGGACACCTCGCCCTCGGTGCGCTCGCGGTAGCCCTCGAGGATCTCCACCGCGGTGGTCTTCCCCGCGCCGTTGGGCCCCAGCAACCCGAACACCTCGCCGCGCTCCACGCGGATGTCGATCCCGCGCAGCGCCACGTAGTCCCCGTAACGCTTGCTGAGCGCCGTCGCCTCGATTGCAGGGCCCGCGTGGCTCACGAGCCGATCATCCCAGGACGGCGCCCGGGAGCGCAGCGCTGCTACCAGTGAACGCCTCGCGTCAGCGTCGCCATCGCGATCTGCTCGAAGGACACGTGCTCCTCGACCTCGCGCTGGCCTTTGGCGGCAGCGGAGTCCGGGAACACGCGGTAGGCGAGATGCAGCAAGCGGTCCACCGCGCTCGGGTTGAGCGTGTACAGCACTTCGCCGAAGCGCCCGATGCGGGTGCCCATCTGCTTGGGCCGGCCCCGCATCGCCTCGAGGATCATGTCCGCCGCCTCGTCGGGGCTGATCGCGGGGAACGCGTCGTACATCTTGGTCGGCGCGATCATAGGCGTGCGCACGAGCGGCATGTGGATGGTCGTGAACGACACGCCGTCCCCCACCACCTCGGAGGCCACCACCCGGCTGAAAGCGTCGAGCGCAGCCTTCGAGGCGACGTACGCGGAGAACCGCGGCGGGTTGGTCTGCACGCCGATCGAGGACACGTTCACGATCTGCCCGAAGCCGCGCTCGCGCATCCGCGGCAGCAGCCCGATGATCAGCTTCACCGCGCCGAAGTAGTTGAGCTGCATCGTGCGTTCGAAGTCGTGGAAGCGGTCGTAGCTCAGCGCGATCGAGCGACGGATCGAGCGCCCCGCGTTGTTGACGAGGATGTCCACGTGGCGGTGGTCGGCGAGCACGCGCTCGAGCAGCCGCTCGATCGAGTCCATGTCGGAGATGTCCGCCGCGTACACGTACGCCGTGCCGCCCGCGGCCACGATCTCCGCACGCACCTCCTCGAGTTTGTCGACGTTGCGTGCGATCAGCATCGGCACGCCGCCCGCGGCGGCCACCTTCACGGCCGCCGCGCGGCCGATGCCCGAGGAGGCGCCCGTGATCATCACGTGCTTGCCCGCAAGCGCCTCCCGCATCGTGCGCCCGCGCCCGACGTCGGTGTCCATCTCGCGTTCCCAGTAGTCCCACAGGCGCGGCACGTACTCGCGCCACGGCGGCGGCGCCTCGAGCGCGGTGCCCGCCAGCGCGGAGGCGGCCTCGCGCGTGTCGAAGCGGGGCACGAGCTCGATGTGCCCGACCACCTCCTCCGGGATCCCCAGCTCGCGCAGCGCCAGCCCGCGCACCTGTCGCAGCGGCGGCAGCGCGGCTGCGAGCCGCAGCGGCCACTTCGGCAGCGGGTCGACGATGCGTTTGTCGATGCTCACCGCGAAGCGCGGCGAATGAGCTGCCGTGGCGATCTCGTTGAGCAGCTGGTCGACCCGCTGGGGGCGCGGGTCGACGAGGTGGAACGCGCGCCCGTCGAGGTCGGGCTCGTGCGCGATGTGCTCCATCGCATCCGCCACCCAGTCGACCGGCACGATGTTCGTCACCCCGAGGTCCAGCCCCACCAGCGGGACCCACTCGGGAAGCAGGTGGCGCGCCCGCTCGATCGCCTTGAAGAAGTAGTAGGGGCCGTCGATCTTGTCCATCTCGCCCGTCTGGGAGTCGCCCACGACGACCGCGGGGCGGTACACGCGCCAGGGCACGTAGGGCTGGTCGCGCACGATCCGCTCGGATTCGAACTTGGTGCGGTGGTAGGGCGAGGGCAGGCGCTGCTGCTCGTCGAACATGTCCTCCTCGAAGACCCCGCGGCGGTCGCCCGCCACCGCGATCGAGGAGACGTGGTGCAGGCAGCCCGCGTCGAGGCCTCGCGCGAGTTCCACCGCGTGCGTCGTGCCGCCGACGTTGACCGCGGTGTTGCGCTGCGCCGGAGCGGTCATGTCGTAGATCGCCGCGAGATGGAAGAAGTGGTCGATCTTGCCGCGCAGGTCCTCGACCTGGGCTTTCTCGACACCCAGCAGCGGGCGGCGCAGGTCGCCGATCACGGGCACCACCCGCTCCTCGACCGAGCTGCCCACGACCACGCTCCAACGCTCCATCAGGTCGTCCAGGCGCGCTTTGGACCCTTCGCGCACGAGCACGTACACGATCCCCTGGCGGTTCTGCAGCAGCCGCTCCACGAGCCGCTTGCCGATGAAGCCGGTGCCGCCTGTGACGAAGTAGGCCATCCCCGACTGGCAAGCCTACCCGGTGAGCGTCCCTGCGGGGCTCTCCCCTAGACCCCCGCGCCGGCCCCGCCGCGGCCCTCGCCCGCGGCGAACCGCGCCGCGCCGCGCGCGCCGTCTTCGAACACCTCCGGGCCGGCGGTCGCCTCCAGCGCGAGCGCGTCGGCGAGCGGCATGCCGAAGCCCTCGATCGCCGCGCGCCGGTCCCACAGCATCGTGCTCTGGGGGAAGCGCGCAAGGCCCTCGGCGATCGCGAGCGCCCGCGTGAGGTGCTCGCCGGGCGCCACCACCTCCGTGAGCATGCCCATCGCGTGCGCCTCGCTCGAGTCGATCAGCCGGCCCGTGAGGATCAGGTCGAGCGCGCGTCCGAGCCCCACGATCCGCGGCAGGCGCTGGGTGCCCCCGTCGATCAGCGGCACCCCCCAGCGCCGCTCGGGATAGCCGAGCGTGGAGCCGTGCGTGGCGATCCGCAGATCGCACCAGAGCGCCAGCTCGAGGCCGCCCGCGAGGGCGAAGCCCGAGATCGCAGCGATCGTCGGCTTGGAGGGTGTCAGGCGCGTGAAGCCCATCGGCCCCTCCGCGCTCATCAGCCGCCCCGCGAACGTCTCCTGGGCCTTCAGGTCGGCGCCCGCGCAGAACGCCACGCCGCCCGCGCCCGTGAGCACCATCACGCGCGCGTCCTCGTCGGCCTCGAAGCGCAGGTAGGCCGCGTGGAGCGCCTCCGCGGTGGGGCCGTCGACGGCGTTGCGCCGCTGCTGGCGGTCGATCGTGACAACCGACGCCGCGCCGACGCGCTCGTAGTGGACGGCGTCCGCGCCGCTCGCCGCCTCGGGGGCGGGCGCGCCGGAGGCCCGCGCCCCGCCCGCCTCCTCGGGGCCGGGCGCGCCGGACCGCTCGCCCTCCGCGCCGGCCATCGTGGGCGACCGGCTACCAGCCGCCGCGCAGGTGCGCGTTCTTCGCCTGGGCTTTGGCGGCGGCCTTGCGTGCGTCCTTGCGCCGCTCCAGGCGCCCCTGGAGCAGGCTCACCAGGAGGATGAAGATCGGGAAGAACGCGATCAGGATGAAGCCCGCGTCGGTGACGACCTTGTCGTCGGTGGCGCCGTAGAAGCCGCGGCCGTCGTTGTGCGCGCTCGCGGCAGGGGCGAGGACGAGCAGCACCAGGAGCGCGAACGGAACAGCCCTTGCGGCGAGGCGGCGCATCGTGCCGATCCTACCTCAGGCGCCGCCCGAAGGGCGGCCGTTCGGCCCCTACCATCAGCTCTCGATGGCACTCCTGACGGCATCCGACATGCACAAGGACATCGCCGGACGCCCGCTGTTGCAGGGCGTCTCGCTCAAGCTGGAGCGCCGCGAACGACTCACGATCGCGGGGCGCAACGGCGCGGGCAAGACCACGCTGCTGCGAATGCTGGCCGGCGAGACGTCCGTCGATCGCGGACAGCTCAGCCTCGGGCGCGGCGTGCGGCTGGCGCTGCACGACCAGCGCCCGCCGCGGGAGCGCGAGGTGGCGCTCGCCGACTACGTGCTCTCGGGCTGCGCGGAGGAGCTCGCGATCGAGGCCGAGCTGCGCGAGCTCGAGCAGAAGATGGCCGACCCCGATCACGGCGAGGGCGTGCTGGATCGCTACGCGGAGGCGCAGGCCCGGCTCGAGGCCCGCGGCGGCTACCTCTGGCGAAATCGCGCGATCGCGATGGCTCACGGCCTCGGCTTCCGCGACGGGGACCTCGAACGGAGCCTCGACACGTTCTCCGGCGGGGAGCTCACGCGTGCGTCGCTCGCACGCGCACTCGCCACCTCCGCGGACGTGCTGCTGCTCGACGAGCCCACCAACCATCTCGACATCGAGTCGCTGGAGTGGCTCGAGCAGACGCTCGTCGACCTGGACGCGGCGGTGGTGCTCGTCGCCCACGACCGGTGGTTCCTGGAGGCCGTCGGCACAGCTGTGCTGGAGCTCCACGGGACGCCCAGCCGCTCGCGCTTCTTCGCGGGCACATGGCACCAGTGGCGGCGCGAGCAGGCCGCGCGCGAGCTTGCGCTGGGACGTGCGATCGAGGCCCAGCAGGCGGAGATCGCCCGGATGGAGCGCTTCATCGAGCGCTTCCGCTACAAGGCCAGCAAGGCGCGGCAGGCGCAGTCGAGGGTCAAGAAGCTCGAGAAGATGGAGCGGATCGAGCGCGACCCCGAGGACGGCAAGGGCCTGGACTTCGCGTTCTCCCCCCCCGAACGCACCGGACGCGTGATCTTCGAGCTCACCGGCGCGCGCGTCGAGGTGGGCAGCGGGGAGGGGGCCGTCGCGCTGCTGCAGGACGCGGAGATGTGGCTCGAACGCGGTGAGCACGTCACGCTGGTCGGCCCCAACGGGTCGGGCAAGACGACGCTGATCGAGACGATCGCAGGCCGCCGCGGGCTGGCCGCGGGCAAGCTCAGCACCGGCCACAACGTGCGTGTGGGCTACCTCTCACAGCACGCCGAGGAGCTCGGCGCGGGCGGGCCCCCCGGGCAGAGCGTGCTCGACGCCACCCAGCGCGCAACGGGCCTGAGCCCGAACCGCGCGCGCTCGCTGCTCGGCCGCTTCCTGTTCTCCGGCGAGGAGGCCGAGAAACCGCTCGCGGGGCTCTCCGGCGGCGAGCGGCGGCGGCTGTCGCTCGCGGTGCTCGTGGGCGCCGACGCGAAGGCGCCCAACGTACTGATCCTCGACGAGCCCACGAACCATCTCGACCTCGAGAGCCGCGAGGCGCTCGAGGACGCCCTGCGCTCGTTCAAGGGCGCGATCCTGCTCGTCTCCCACGATCGCGCGCTGCTCGACGCCGTCGGCACGCGCACGGTCGCGGTCGAGGATCGCGGGCTGCGCAGCTACCTCGGCGGCTGGCCCGAGTACGCGCGGATCCGTGACGAACGGCGGGCCGGCACCGCCCCGGAACCGGGGGTCACGGCGACGTCCGGCGCCAACGCCCCGTCGGCTGCGGCGCCCGGCGCCGCGTCCACGCCGGAAGCCGTCGCCACGGCGGCTCGCGCCAAGAAGCAGCGGCGGCAGAAGCCGAGCGGACCCTCGAAGAACCGCCTCGGCGAGCAGGAGAAGGCGACGCTCGCGGTCGAAGAGGCGGAGGCGTCGATGCGCGCGCTCGAGGAGGAGCTCGCCGATCCCGCAGCGTGGGCGACCAAGTACGAGTCGGCGAAGTCCGAGGCGCGCCACACCGCCGCGCGCCGCGCCGTGGAGGACGCCTACGCGCGCCTGGAGGCGTTGATCGACTGACCGCGGCCTAGACTGGGAGCGTGCCCGCCGCCCGCACCATCCGCAACGTCGCGATCATCGCTGCGATCGCCGCGGTCGTGGCGTTCGTGCCCGGCGGGGGCCGGGGCGCCGAAGGTGTCGCCGCTGCGCTGTGGGCGACGTTCGGGATCGGGTTCGGGCTGATCGGCCTGCGCTTCTACCGCGAACGGCGCGTGTGGCTGCACTCGCTCGGCGACCGCCACCGTGCGCTCGCCTACGGCGGGGTCGCGGTTGCGCTGTTCGCGTGGGCCTCGCGCGCGCGCTGGTGGGAGACGAGCCTCGGCGAGGCGGTGTGGTTCCTGCTGATCGCGTTCGTGGTCTACGCGGCGATGGAGATCTACCGGCACACGCGCACGTACTGACGGTGGCCGCCCAGCAGCAGGCGCAGCAGGATCGCGCGGGGGGTGAGGGGCGCAGCGCGCAGGCGAGCCCCGGGTCGCGGGAGGAGCGTGCGCAGAGCCTCGCCGAGCAGCGCCGCGCGCTGCCCGACCAGCCGGGCGTGTACCTGTTCCGCGACGCGCGCGGGAACGTGCTGTACGTGGGCAAGGCGAAGTCCGTGCGCAAGCGCGTGGCCTCGCACTTCAGCAAGCAGGGAGCTGGGCGGGGATCCGGGTCGACCGGGCATGCCGACCTGATGGCCCAGGTGGAGCACGTCGAATGCGTGGTCGTGGCGAGCGAGGCCGAGGCGCTGCTCGCCGAGCAGAGCTTCATCAAGCAGTACCGCCCGCGCTTCAACATCCGCCTGCGCGACGACAAGTCCTACCCGTTCATCGCGATCTCGCTCGACGAGCAGTACCCGCGCGTGTACTTCACGCGAGAGCGCCACCGCAGCGGGCGCGCCTACTTCGGCCCCTACTCCAACGCCAAGCGGGTGCGCTCGACGCTCGAGGTGCTCGCGAAGGTGTTCATGTTCCGCTCGTGCACCGGGCCGGAGCCGGGGCGACGCAGCGGCAGCCCGTGCCTGGACTACTACATCAAGCGCTGCGAGGCGCCGTGCGTGGGGTACGTCAGCCGCGAGGACTACCGCGAGAGTATCGACGGCGTGATCGACTTCCTCTCGGGACGCTTCGTCTCGATCGAGCGCGACCTCGAGACGCGCATGCGCGCCGCGGCGGCTGCGGAGGAGTTCGAGCAGGCCACGCTCGAGCGCAATCGCCTGCGCGCGGTCCGCTCGCTGCTCGAGCGCCGGCGCGTGACGAGCGAGTCGGTGGGGACCTTCGATGCCGTCGCCGTGGCGCTCGAGGGGCGCGACGCCAACGCGCAGGTGTTCCAGGTCCGCGACGGCGTGCTCAGCGACCGTCAGTCCTTCTACCTGTCCAACGAGACCGAGCGCGAGCCGGCGGAGGTGGCGGAGGAGTTCATGCTCCAGTACTACGCCGGCCACGTGTCGATCCCCGCGCTGCTCGTGGTGCAGCGCGACCTCGCCGGTCGCGACGCCCTGCCGGAGGCGCTCGCGGCGCGGCGCGAGGGCCCTGTGGAGCTGCGCGCGGCCGAGCGGGGCGAGAAGCGGCGGATCCTCGAGCTCGCGGTGCGCAACGCCCAGCTCGCGCTCGACCAGGAGAAGCTCCGCTCCGAGCGGCGCCGGCAGGGGCGCGTGGAGGCGCTGGAGGGCCTGCAGACGGCGCTCGGGCTGGACACGCCGCCGATCCGGATCGAGTGCTTTGACATCTCCAACCTCGGCGGCACGCACACGGTCGCCTCGATGGTCGTGTTCGAGGGTGGCGTCGCGAAGAAGTCGGACTACCGCCGCTTCAAGATCCGCACCCTCCAGGACGGGACGCCCGATGACTACGCCGCGATGGCCGAGGTGCTCGGGCGCCGCTACGCCCAGTGGGAGCGCCAGGCGGACAT
This sequence comes from Solirubrobacteraceae bacterium, assembly GCA_025934395.1. Classification (GTDB taxonomy): domain Bacteria; phylum Actinomycetota; class Thermoleophilia; order Solirubrobacterales; family Solirubrobacteraceae; genus Palsa-744. Next base: position 12,527 of record JAICYC010000055.1, read on the forward strand.
CTCCCCCCACGACGCCGCCTACGACGCGAGCTTCGCCGCGCTGCCGAACGTCGTGGTGATCGACGGCGGCAAGGGGCAGCTCGCGGCCGGCCTCGCGGAGCTCGGCGGCTTCCGCGAGCGCGGCGTCGCCGTGGTGTCGCTCGCGAAGCGGATCGAGGAGGTGTTCCAGCCGGGCCGTGCGGCGCCGCTCGTGCTCGATCACGCCACGCCCGAGCTGCAGCTGCTGCAGCGCGTGCGCGACGAGGCGCACCGGTTCGCGATCACCCACCACCGCGCGCGCCGCGACAGCGCGATGACGGCATCGCTGCTGGACGGGCTTCCGGGGGTGGGGCCCGCGCGCAAGCGCGCGCTGCTCGCCCACTTCGGCTCGCCCGAGGCGGTCACGGGCGCGTCGAGCGAGGAGCTCGCCGCGGTGCCGGGCGTGCCGGCGAAGGTCGGACGCGAGCTGTGGGGATACCTGCACCGCGCCGGCTGAGCGCAACGCGTGTGACCGGGACCTTCCCGCCGTGTCCGCGCGCCGCGGCACAATCTGCTCGATGGCGGTGATCAGGCCACGTGGCCTTCAGCGCAGCCGCTCGAGCGCGCCGGCGCCGGTGATCGAGTCGCGCCTGCAGGATCTCGTCGTGATCACCGGGTTCTCGGGCGCGGGCAAGTCGACCGCGATGAACGTCTTCGAGGACGCGGGCTACTTCTGCGTGGACAACCTCCCGCCGGAGATGATCCGCTCGCTCGTCGAGCTGTTCGTGCACCAGGGCTCCAAGGTGGAGCGCGCTGCGGTCGTCTCCGATGTGCGCGGCGGCGTGTACTTCGAGGCGCTGCGCGCGGTGGTGGACGACCTCGACGCGCTGGGGCTGCGTCATCACGTGCTGTTCCTGGAGGCTGCCGAGCAGGCGCTGGTCACCCGTTACAAGGAGACGCGCCGGCGTCACCCCCTCGCGCCCGACGGAAGCGTCGGGGCCGGCGTCGCCGAGGAGCGGGAGATGCTCGCGCCGCTGCGCGAGCGCGCGGACCTGGTGATCGACACGACCGTCATGTCCGCTGCGTCGCTTCGCGAGAAGATCGCCGCAGAGCTGCTTCCCGGAGAGCGCGCGGGGAGGCTCGCGGTCACGTTCATGAGCTTCGGCTTCAAGCACGGGCCGCCGCGCGAGGAGGACCTCGCGTTCGACGTGCGCTTCCTGGCGAACCCCCACTACGAGCCCGCGCTGCGCGAGCTCACGGGGCTCGACGAGCGCGTGGTCGAGTACGTCGCCAGGGACGGGCGCCTGCAGGAGTTCTACGAGCGCCTGGAGGCGCTGCTCGACTTCCTGGTGCCGCAGTACGTGATCGAGGGCAAGGCGCACCTCGTGATCGCGATCGGCTGCACCGGCGGCCGCCACCGCTCGGTCGCGATCGCCGAGCACCTCGCTGCGCGTTACAAGCGCAACGACGACGTGGACGTGGCGGTGGCCCACCGCGACATCGACAAGGCGCCGCGCGGCGCGTAGGGCCGCGGTGGCGGTTGCGGGTCCGTCCGCCGGGCGCGGCGCGCCCGCGGCGCGGGCCCGCGGAGGCTGTATCGTGGCCCGCTGCCATGCCGGCTCTAGCGCGCATCCGGGGTGAGGTCCGCCGTCTGAGCGCCGGCGCGCTGCGCCGGCGCCAGCGCTGGACGGTCGTCTCTGCGCTGCCGAAGAACGGCGTGGGCGCCGAGGTCGGCACGTGGAAAGGCGATTTCGCGGCGCAGCTGCTGCGGCGCACCCGGCCCCTGCGGATGTACCTGATCGACCCGTGGGAGTACCGCGACGACCCCGGCTACGAACGGGCGATGTTCGGCGATCGCACCCCCGGGGGGCAGGCGAAAATGGACGCGATCCACGACGCGGTGCTGTCGCGCTTCCGTCGCGAGATCGACGCCGGCACGGTGATCGTCAGGCGCTCGCGCTCGGTGGAGGCTGCAGACGGGCTGGAGCCGCTCGACTGGGCCTACATCGACGGCGACCACACCTACGAGGCGGTGCGCGCAGACCTCGAGGCCTACTACCCGCTGGTGAAGCCCGGTGGCGTGCTCGCCGGCGACGACTACGGGATGGTCGGCTGGTGGGAGGACGGCGTGCGCCGCGCGGTCGACGAGTTCGCCGCCGCGCACGGGTGCCCGCTGACCGTGCTGGGCAACCAGTTCAGCATCACCAAGCCCTCCATCTGAGCCCACGCACGGCCGGCGCCGCGGGCACGCTGCGGCGGCCCGCTGATAGCCTCACCGCCGTACGCCGGGCGTCGGGGCCGCGCTCCGAAGGCCCGGCATCGTTCATTTTCCGCTTCAGGAGGTATGGATGGCGTTGAGGGTGGGCATCAACGGGTTCGGCCGCATCGGCCGAAACGTGTTCCGCGCCGCCAAGGCGAAGGGCGCGGCGCTCGACGGCGAGATCGAGTGGGTGGCGGTCAACGACCTGACCGACTCCGCCACGCTCGCCCACCTCCTGAAGTACGACTCGATCCTCGGTCCCTACGAGGGCAGGGTGAGCGCCCGCGACGGCGCGATCGAGGTCGACGGCAACGAGCTGAAGGTGCTCGCGGAGCGCGATCCCGCGGACCTGCCCTGGGGCGAGCTCGGCGTGGATGTGGTGATCGAGTCCACGGGGCTCTTCACCGACCGCGCGAGCGCGTCCAAGCACCTCGAGCAAGGCGCCAAGAAGGTGGTCATCTCGGCGCCCGCGACCGACCCCGACGCGACGGTGGTGCTGGGGGTGAACTTCGAGGAGGCCTACGACCGCGAGCGGCACCACATCGTCTCCAACGCGTCCTGCACGACCAACTGCCTCGCGCCGGTCGCGAAGGTGCTCAACGACACCGTGGGCATCGAGCACGGCCTGATGACCACGATCCACGCCTACACGGCCGACCAGCGGCTGCAGGACCTTCCGCACAGCGACCTGCGCCGTGCGCGCGCGGCCGCGATCAACCTGATCCCAGCCTCGACCGGCGCGGCGAAGGCGATCGGCCTGGTGATCCCGGCGCTGCAGGGCAAGCTCCACGGGTTCGCGGTGCGCGCGCCCGTCCCGACCGGCTCGGTCGTCGACCTGACCGCGGAGTGCGTGCGCGAGACGAGCGCGGAGGAGATCAACGCGGCGCTGAAGGCCGCCTCCGAGAGCGGGCCGCTCGCGGGTCTGCTCGCCTACACCGAGGACCCGATCGTCTCCACCGACATCGTCTCCTCGCAGGCCTCCTCGATCGTGGACTCCAAACTCACATCGGTGATCGACGGGACGATGGCCAAGATCGTGGCGTGGTACGACAACGAGTGGGGCTACTCGAACCGCGTCGTGGACCTCGTGCAGAGGGTGTTGTGAGGAGCCGTACGCCCCGCGGGGCGACCGCCTAGCGCCGAGGGCGTGGGCGGGGTGACCGGGGAGCCGCACGTGAGGAGCATCGACGAGCTGGACGTGAGCGGGCGCAGGGTGCTCGTGCGCGTTGACTTCAACGTGCCGCTGCGCGAGGTGCCGGGCGGCGGGCGCGAGGTGGCCGACGACACGCGGATCCGGGCGGCGCTGCCGACGATCGAGGAGCTGCGCTCACGAGGCGCGCGGCTGATCCTGGTCTCGCATCTCGGGCGTCCGAAGGGAGAGGTCGTGCCGGAGCTGTCGCTCGCGCCCGTCGCAAAGCGGCTCGGCGAGCTGCTCGGCGCGCCGGTGGCGCTCGCGCCGGAGGTGGTCGGCGATCGCGCCCGCGCGCTCGCGAACGGGCTCTCCGACGGCGAGCTGCTGCTGCTGGAGAACGTGCGCTTCGAGCCGGGGGAGGAGCGGAACGACCCCGAGCTGGCGCTGTCGCTCGCAGAGCTCGCCGACCTCTACGTGGACGACGCGTTCGGCGCGGCACACCGCGCCCACGCGAGCACTGAGGGCGTCGCCGAGCAGCTCCCGAGCGCGGCGGGCCGCCTGCTCGAACGCGAGGTGAACACGCTCCGCGGGATCCTCGAGAGCCCCGAGCACCCGCTCGTGGCGATCGTGGGAGGAGCGAAGGTCGCGGACAAGATCGCGGTGATCGACCGTTTCCTCACGTTGGCGGACGCGCTGGTGATCGGCGGGGCGATGTGCTTCCCGTTCCTGCGCGCGCAGGGCCACCCGGTGGGGTCATCGCTGTGCGAGGAGCAGGACGTCGAGCACGCCCGCGCGGCGCTCGCGACGTCCGGGGAGCCCGGCACCGCGAGCCTCCTGCTGCCCACCGATCTCGTGATCGCCGACGCCTTCGCGGCGGACGCCGAGCACCGTGTGCTCGACGGAGTGGACGTGCCGGAGGGCTGGATGGGACTCGACATCGGCCCCGCGACCGCTGCGGCCTACGCAGCGGAGATCGGGCGCGCGGGGACCGTCTTCTGGAACGGCCCGATGGGCGCATTCGAGATGGAGCGGTGCGCGGCGGGCACGCGCGGGGTGGCGGAGGCGGTGGCGGGGGCCCCGCCCCACCCGGGGCTGGGGGGCGGCGATTCCGCACCCGCCCTCGCCCGGTTCGGCCTCGAGGACCGTGTGGACCATCTCTCCACCGGCGGCGGCGCCACCCTCGAGATGGTCGAGGGCCGGGAGCTGCCGGGCGTGCGCGCGCTCGAAGCGCAGGGGGTGTCGCTCTGATGCCGCGCACGCCGCTGGTCGCCGGCAACTGGAAGATGTACAAGACCGAGGAGCAGGCGGAGGGGTACATCCAGGCGCTGCTCCCGCGGGTCTCCGCGATCGACGGGGTGGACGTTGCGATCTGCGTTCCGTTCACGGACCTGCGCGCGATGATCGACAGCGCGCGCGGCTCGCGCGTGGAGGTCTACGCGCAGAACATGCATCAGGACCCCGAGGGCGCCTTCACCGGCGAGGTGTCCGCGCCGATGCTCGTGGAGCTGGATGCGGCGGGTGTGGTGCTCGGTCACTCCGAGCGCCGCGCGCTGTTCGGCGAGACCGACCGCGCGCTCGCGCAGAAGGTGCCGGCGGCGCTGCAGGCGGGCCTCGTGCCGATCCTCTGCGTGGGCGAGACCGAGGAGGAGCGCGACGGCGACGAGACAGAGCGGAAGCTGCGCCACCAGATCAAGGAGGACCTCGCCGCGGTGCCCGCGGAGCGCCTCGCCGACGTGGTGATCGCCTACGAGCCGATCTGGGCGATCGGCACGGGTCGGGTGGCCACCCCGGAGCAGGCGCAGGAGGCGATCGCCTTCGTGCGCGCGCTGGTGGGCGACCGCGACCGGGAGGCGAGCGAGCGCGTGCGGATCCTGTACGGCGGCTCGGTCAAGCCCGAGAACGCCGCGGAGCTGCTCGCGCTGCCCGACGTCGACGGTGC